>JAHFRC010000007.1 GCA_023259015.1 Nitrosomonadales bacterium
CCGCCACCGTGCCCACGCCGACTTCCGACACCAGCTTCACCGAAATGGAAGCCTGCGGGTTGGCATTTTTCAAATCATGGATGAGCTGTGCCAAGTCTTCGATGGAATAAATGTCGTGATGCGGCGGCGGCGAAATCAGCCCCACGCCCGGCACCGAGAAGCGCAGTTTGGCGATATATTCGCTGACCTTTTCGCCCGGCAACTGGCCGCCTTCGCCGGGCTTCGCGCCCTGCGCCATCTTGATCTGGATCTGGTCGGCGCTGGTCAGGTATTCCGCCGTCACGCCGAAGCGGCCAGAGGCGACTTGTTTGATGCGCGAGCGCAACGAGTCGCCCTCCTGCATCACGAGGTCGGCGGCGATGCGTTTCCTGCCGATGATGTCGGACAGCTTTTCGCCCGCTTTTAAAATGCGTGAACGGTTCGCGTCTTCGCCGCCCTCGCCGGTGTTGGATTTGCCGCCGAGGCGGTTCATCGCAATCGCCAGCGTGGTGTGCGCCTCGGTGGAAATCGACCCCAGCGACATTGCGCCGGTGACGAAACGTTTGACGATTTCTTTGGCCGGTTCGACTTCATCCAGCGGCACCGGCTTGCCGGCGGGCTTGATGTCGAACAGGCCGCGCAGCGTCTTCAGCTTCTGGCTCTGGTCGTTGATGAGCCTAGCGTATTCCTTGAAGGTAGCGGCGTTGTTGGCGCGCGTGGCGTGTTGCAGCTTGGCGATGGAATCCGGCGTCCACATGTGCTCCTCGCCGCGCACGCGGTAGGCGTATTCGCCGCCCGCCTCCAGCGCATTGGACAGCACCGGGCTGTCGCCGAACGCATCGCGATGCATGTTGACGGCCTCCGCCGCCACTTCGGCCAAGCCGATGCCTTCGATCTGCGTTGCAGTGCCGGTGAAATATTCCGCGACGAATTCCGCATTCAGGCCGACAGCCTCGAAAATCTGCGCGCCGCAATACGACTGGTAAGTCGAGATGCCCATCTTGGACATGACTTTGAGCAAGCCCTTGTCCACGCCCTTGATGAAGCGCTTCTTGGCTTCCTTGGGGTCGATGCCGCCGGGCAACTGGTCGGCAATCGACACGATGGTGTCGAATGCCAGCCACGGGCATATCGCCTCCGCGCCATATCCGGCGAGCAGCGCGAAGTGATGCACCTCGCGCGCCGAGCCGGTGTCCACCACCAGCCCGGTGCTGGTGCGCAAACCGGCGTGCACCAAGTGATGATGCACACCCGATGTCGCGAGCAATGCGGGAATCGCCACACGCTCGCGCGACACATTGCGGTCGGACAGGATCAACACGTTGAAGCCGTCCGCCACGGACTTGCCCGCCGCCTTGCGCAAGGCTTGCAGCGCCGCCGCACAGCCCTTGGCGCCCTGCTTGGCGGGGTAGGTAATGTCCAGCACCAGCGATTTGTACTGGCCATCGGTCAGCTTGCTTATGTTGCGCAGCCTGGCGATGTCGTCATTCGACAGCACCGGCTGATGCACTTCCAGGCGCAACGGCGGATCGGTTTCGTCGATGCCGAGCAGGTTGGGCCGGGGGCCGATGAACGAGGTCAGCGACATCACGATCTCTTCGCGGATCGGGTCGATCGGCGGGTTGGTCACCTGCGCGAACAGTTGCTTGAAGTAGTTGTAAAACACCTTGTTCTTGCTGGACAGCACCGGCAGTGCGGCGTCATTGCCCATCGAGCCGATCGCTTCCTTGCCCGTGGCGATCATCGGCAGCAGCAGGAATTTCACATCCTCCTGCGAATAACCGAAGGCCTGCTGCGTGTCCAGCAGCGATGCCTGCAATGCGGGCTTGTCGGTGACCTCGGGCAAGTCCGCGAGAAAATAGCGCGACTGGTCGATCCATTTGCGGTAAGGCTTGGCGGTGGCGAGTTGCTGCTTCAGCTCATCGTCCTCCACGATGCGTCCGGCCTGCATGTCGATCAGGAACATCTTGCCCGGCTGCAAGCGCCACTTCTTCACGATCTTGTGTTGCGGAATATCCAGCACACCCATTTCCGACGCCATCAGCACCATATCGTCGTCGGTGATTAAATAGCGCGCCGGGCGCAGGCCGTTGCGGTCCAGCGTCGCGCCGATCATGCGGCCGTCGGTGAAAGCCACGGCGGCGGGGCCGTCCCACGGCTCCATCAGCGCGGCATGGTATTCGTAGAAGGCGCGGCGCTCCTCGTCCATCAGCGGATTGCCCGCCCACGCTTCGGGGATCAGCAGCATCATCGCGTGCGGCAGCGAATAGCCGCCCATCACCAGCAGTTCCAGCGCGTTATCGAAACACGCGGAATCGGACTGGCCTTCCACGATCAGCGGCCACAGTTTGTCCAGGTCTTCGCCGAGCAGTTTGGACGACATCGCGGCATGGCGCGCGGCCATCCAGTTCACGTTGCCGCGCAGGGTGTTGATCTCACCGTTATGCGCAATCATGCGGAACGGATGCGCGCGGATCCAGGTGGGAAATGTATTTGTGGAGAAACGCTGATGCACCAGCGCCAGCGCGCTGGCTACACTCTTATCCTGCAAATCGAGGTAATACTTGCCGACCTGGTCGGCCAGCAGCATGCCCTTGTAGACAATGGTGCGCGCGGACAGCGAGGGGATATACAAACCATGAGGCACCGGCAGACCCCGCACTGCATGCTGCACCGTTTTGCGTATCACGAACAGCTTGCGTTCGAAGCTGTCTGCATCCTTGCAATTCTTTCCGCGCCCGATAAATACCTGGCGCACGATGGGTTCAGCCGCCTTTACGCTCTCGCCCAGGCTGGAGTTGTCTACCGGCACATCGCGCCAGCCCAGCAACTGCTGGCCTTCGGCAGCGATCTTTTCAACGAGGATTTTCTCGCAAGCCGCGCGGATTGCGGCATCGCGCGACAGGAATAACATCCCTACGCCGTATTCTCCTGCTGCGGGTAACGTCACGCCCTGCGCCGCACATTGTGCGCGCAAAAATGCATCGGGGATCTGCAACAAAATACCCGCGCCGTCGCCCGCCAGCGGGTCGGCGCCAACCGCGCCGCGATGGGTGAGATTCACCAGAATCTGTAAACCATGGCGCACCATGTCATGGCTCTTCTTACCCTTGATGTGCGCGACAAAGCCCACGCCGCACGCATCGTGCTCCTGGCGCGGATCATACAAACCTTGTTGGATTGGCAATCCTGCCTGGATGGGCGACGAAGGGGGATTCACACGTAATTCCTTATCAAACTCTTTAATTAAAAACCGTAAAAAAAGTGGCGACTCAGGCCGCCGGAAATAGTAACGCAAAAGGGCGCGAATTTTACCTTGTCTGAACGGGCAGGGCAATTAGCAGGAAGGGGATAGAGGTATTTACCCCGAATCATCTTGCCGGTAGTGGAGTAGGGGCGGCCATTTCTAGCCGTTCAGTCAAGTGGTGGTGCAAGGCTTGTTCGCCTGCCCGGTTAACCGGACAGCTTAATGCAATTTGACATGGAAACTGCCGCGGGTAAAGCGCGAAGCGCAAACCTTACCCCTTCATTTATCCTTGTTTAAGCAAACCCTCCAAGATAAGATATACTCTGCTCTTAACCGTGTAATTGTAAGTGGTTATCTCATCATTTATTGGAGTACGAAGCTATGGCAAAAACTATTCTCAGCGTTGACGATTCCAGCTCCATCAGACAAATGGTGGCGTTCACCCTCAAGGGCGCAGGCTATGAGGTGATAGAAGCAGTGGATGGTCAGGAGGGCCTGGACAAGGCCAAGACAAAGACGGTAGACATGGTGCTGACTGATCAGAATATGCCGCGCATGGATGGATTGACGCTGATCAAGAGTTTGCGCGCCATGCCTTCCTACAAGAGTGTGCCCATCCTGATGCTTACCACCGAGTCCGGCGACGCCATGAAGGCGCAAGGAAAAGCAGCGGGCGCAACCGGCTGGCTGGTAAAACCGTTTGACCCTGCAAAACTGCTGGAAGTGACCAAAAAAGTAATCGGCTGATCTTTCGGCGCCACCTGTTTTTAATCTGACGGTACCTTGCCATGGCAATTGACCTGAGCCAGTTCTATCAAGTTTTTTTCGAGGAAGCCGCCGAACACCTTGCGGCGATGGAGTCCCTGTTGCTCGGCCTTGATGTGAACAATCCATCAATGGATGACTTGAATGCGATTTTCCGCTCCGCCCATTCAGTCAAGGGAGGAGCAGGTACTTTCGGCTTCACCGACATGACCGAAGTGACGCATGTCCTGGAAACGTTGCTCGACAAGTTGCGCAAGCAAGAGATGACCCTGACCGACGAAATGGTTACTGCCTTTCTCGAGGCGGGCGACGTAATCTCCATGCAGTTGGCCGCGCATCGCGGCGAAGGTGAAGTGGATGAGAGAGCGGTAAGCGAAGTGCGCGAGAAACTGGAACGTTTGACTGCCGCGCCGCAATCCTCACCCCCAGAAGCCGCGCCAGAGATAGATGAAAGCCCTGTCGCCTTGCCACCGCAAGACCCTGGCTATGGTTTTTTCGATGACTTGCCCGAAACTCCCGCAGCCGTGGAAGAAGACCAGGGTTACGGGTTCTTCACGGAAACCCCGGCCATGAAAGCCGAAGCGGAAACCAAGCAGGGTTATGGTTTCTTTGAAGAGCTGCCGAAACCCCAGCCGGCCACAATTGCCGCACCTACTGCGGCATCGCAGGAAGCCAGCCGCCGCAAGAAAGAAACCTCTGCTACTCCTGCCGCAGGGACGGGAGATGAAATAACTTTCGGCAAACGCGTCACCGACAGGGCGGCGGCAACGGCTGAAACATCCTCTATCCGGGTAAGCGTGGAAAAAGTTGACCAGTTGATCAACCTGATGGGCGAACTGGTCATTACCCAGTCCATGCTGGCGCAAGCCGCTATGAATATCGACGGCACCGTCGATGAAAACTTGCAGCGCAACCTGCACCAGCTTGAGCGCAATACCCGCGGCATGCAGGAAGCGGTGATGTCTATCCGCATGATGCCTATTTCCTTCGTGTTCAGCCGCTTTCCACGTTTGGTGCGCGAATTATCCGGCAAGCTCAACAAGCAGGTGGAAATGAAAATGGTGGGCGAGAGCACCGAACTGGACAAGGGATTGATTGAAAAAATTTCCGACCCCATGACACACCTGGTGCGCAACAGTCTGGACCACGGCATCGAATCGCCGGAAAAACGCATAGCGGCAGGCAAGAATCCGTGCGGCACCCTTACGCTCAAGGCTTCCCATCAGGGCGGCAACATAGTGATTGAAGTGTCCGATGACGGCGGCGGGTTGAACCGCGGCAAAATATTGCAGAAAGCCAGAGAAAAGGGCCTGCCAGTGCGTGATGACATGTCTGACCAAGAGGTGTGGGCGTTAATCATGGAACCCGGTTTTTCCACTGCGGAAGTAGTGACCGACGTATCCGGGCGCGGCGTAGGTATGGATGTGGTAAGGCGCAACATCGCCGAGCTCGGCGGCCGTGTCGAGCTTGATTCGGTGGAAGGACATGGATCGCGCGTCATCATCCGCCTGCCGTTGACGCTGGCTATTCTGGACGGGCTGTCGGTTTCGGTCGGGCATGAAACCTATATCATCCCGCTGAACGCCATCATCGAATCGTTGCCCGGCGCCGCCGCCGATATCAAGACAGTAAGCGGGCAGGGCCACCTGTTGCGGGTGCGCGGCGAACACCTGCCGATAGTTGCATTGCACCAGGTGTTCGGTGTTGAAACAAAAATCACCGAGCCGGAAAAAGGCATCCTGGTATTGATGGAGGCGGAAAGCAGGAAAATTGCATTATTTGTGGATGAATTGGTCGGCCAGCACCAGGTGGTCATCAAGAGCCTGGAATCCAACTACCGCAGGGTACCTTGCGTTTCCGGCGCAACCATCATGGGTGATGGCCGGGTGGCGCTCATACTGGATGTGGGTGCGTTGATCCGCATTAAATAGCAACCAAAATAAACCAGTGGAGGAGAATCATGGCATCGAATCAGGAAGCACCAGCAGGCAGCCACTCGGCTGTCAGCAATAACGAATTCCTTACCTTCACGCTGGGCAAGGAAGAATACGGCATCGACATCCTGCGCGTGCAGGAAATCCGCGGCTATGATGCCGTCACCGCCATCGCCAACACGCCGGAATTCATCAAGGGCGTGATCAACCTGCGCGGCGTCATCGTCCCCATCGTGGACATGCGCATCAAGTTCAAGCTGGGCAAGGTCGAATACAACCAGTTCACCGTGGTTATCATTCTCAATCTTTCGCACCGCGTGGTAGGCATGGTGGTGGACGGCGTCTCAGACGTGATTACGCTGACCGCTGAGCAGATCAAGGCCGCGCCCGAATTCAGCTCTGCGCTGGATACCCAGTACATTATGGGGCTGGGGGCGGTGGATCAGCGCATGATCATCCTGATGGACATCGAAAAACTGATGTCCAGCCGCGACATGGACCTCATCGACCGCGTTGCGGCATAACCGGCAACTTTAATCTTGAAATCAAGCACCACTTAAGTTATTTGGAGAATCAAAATGTTTAAGAACCTTAGCATTAAATCCCGCCTGATCTTCATCATTTCCTTCCTGTCAGCCCTCCTGCTGGCAATTGGCGCATTCGGCTTGACTGGAATGAGCAAGGCTAATGAAGGAATGAGAGCCACCTATGAAGAATATCTTCTTCCACTCGAACAAGTAGAAACCATCCAGGCAAAGCTGTTGCAGAACCGGCTCTTTATTGCGATTTGCCTGGTTACCCCCACATCGGAAGTCATCAAGGAGAGAACCGGGCAGGTAGAGCAAAATATTGCGGACATCACCAAGACTTGGGATGTTTTCACCGCGACCCCTCAGTCGGCAACTGAGAAGAAACTGGCCGACAAATTTGCCGAGGATCGCAAGAAATTCGTCACCGAAGCGCTAAAGCCCGCCGTCGCCGCCTTGCGCGCAAACAACATCAAGGAAGCCGACAGGATAGTGGTGGAGCTCATGCGTCCATTGTACAAACCGGTCGAGGATGGCATCGTAGCGCTTACCAAGCTGCAAACGGAAGAGGCCAGAAAAGAATATGAAGAATCAATGGCGCGTTACACGACTATCCGCAACATATCCATTGCTGCGATAGCCATTGGCTTGGCGCTAGCCGCATGGATCGGCTTCATGCTCATCCGCGCCATCGTCCGTCCGCTCAACGAAGCGGTGACCGTCGCCAATGCCGTTGCTTCCGGTGACTTGACCAGCAAGATCGAGGTTGCCACCAAAGATGAGACAGGTCTCTTGCTGCAAGCCTTGAAGACAATGAACGAAAACCTGGCCAGGCTGGTGGGGGATGTGCGCAGCAGTGCGGAAACCATCGCCACAGGCGCCGGCCAGATTTCTGCGGGCAACAGCGACCTGTCGCAACGCACCGAGGAACAGGCTGCCTCGCTGGAAGAAACCGCCGCCAGCATGGAAGAATTGACCTCTACCGTGAAACAGAATGCCGAGAACGCCAAGCAGGCCAACCAGCTGGCGCGGGGCGCCAGCGATATTGCCTCGAAAGGCGGTGAGGTTGTGGGCCAAGTGGTAGGCACCATGAGCTCGATCAATGAGTCTTCGCGCAAGATCGTGGACATTATTTCCGTCATTGACGGCATCGCCTTCCAGACCAACATTTTGGCGCTGAATGCCGCCGTGGAAGCGGCGCGTGCCGGCGAGCAGGGGCGCGGCTTCGCGGTGGTAGCCGCCGAAGTGCGCAACCTGGCGCAGCGCAGCGCAGCCGCGGCGAAGGAAATCAAGACGCTGATCGGCGACTCGGTGGGCAAGGTGGAAGACGGCACTAAGCTGGTGGATGAAGCCGGCAAGACCATGGAAGAAATCGTCAATGCGGTGAAGCGCGTGACCGACATCATGGCGGAAATTTCCGCCGCATCGAACGAGCAAAGCACCGGCATCGAGCAGATCAACCAGGCCGTTACCCAGATGGACGAGGTGACGCAGCAGAACGCAGCGCTGGTGGAAGAAGCCGCTGCCGCCGCCGAATCGCTGGAAGAGGAAGCGCAGCACCTGGAGCAATCGGTCAGCGTGTTCAAGCTGGACGGCATGGGAAGCGTCCCACAAGCACGGCGTGCTCCGGTAGCGCGCCAAACGCGTCCGGTAGCGGCCAAGCCACCTGCACCCAAGCATGAAGCGGCTGCCCCGGCAAGGAAACTGGCCCCCGCGCACAAGGCCCTTGCCAAAAAAGAGGGCGATGGTGAAGAGGAATGGGCGGAGTTTTAATCCAGACGGATGCGGCATGCAGGTTGGGAAAGGCTTGTCAGGATTTAGAGAAACGCAGATTTAACTGCTCCGTTTGCTCTGAAATTCGCGGGATATTTTTGATGACTGATTCTTAATGTTTATTCCGGTCATGGTTCGACAGGCTCACCGCGAACAGGATAAATCCGCGCTCCTTAAGGGCGTTGCATGCGGTTTACGACAAGCCGCCAGTCGCGCATGGGTGATATTTTTGTGCATGCCACGATAAGACGGAATATATCCAATACGTAAAATATCATGACAGAAGCTTCCAGAAGAGGTGAAAAATCCCGCGAGTTTCACTTCACCGAAAAAGATTTTGAACGCGTCAGCAAGCTGATTTACGACCACGCCGGCATTTCCCTCAGCAGCAGCAAACAGGAACTGGTATACAGCCGCCTGTCCCGACGCCTGCGGGCAACCGGCATCAGCACCTTTGATGAATACCTGGCGTATCTTGATAGGGATACCAGCGGAAATGAATGGGAGGCATTCACCAATTCACTTACCACCAACCTGACATCTTTTTTCCGCGAGGCGCATCACTTTCCCATTCTTGCCGAACATTTGCTCAAAATGAAGGGCAAGCACCCGATAACAATATGGTGCTCGGCTTCATCCACGGGCGAGGAGCCATATTCGATAGCCATGACAGCGGTGGATGCTTTTAATAATTTCAAGCCGCCAGTTACTATCCTGGCGACCGATCTCGATACCAAGGTGCTGGAAACGGCCAAGGCGGGCGTTTATGCGGAAGAGAGGATAGCCAAGCTCGATCCTGCCCTGGTCAAGAGGTTTTTCCTGCGCGGCACAGGCAATCAGGCCGGGTATGTCAAGGTGCGCCAGGAGCTGCGCGACATGATCACTTTCCGCCAATTAAACCTGCTGGATAACAACTGGCCGATCCGCCCGCCGCTGGATGCGATATTTTGCCGCAATGTGATGATCTATTTCGACAAGCCTACGCAATATGCGATCCTGAAGAAATTTGTACCGTTGCTGGCTGCGGATGGCCTGTTGTTCGCCGGCCACTCCGAAAGTTTTTTTCATGCGGAGGAGCTGTTCAAGCTTCGCAGCAAGACAGTGTATGAGCTCGCCCGCAAAACCGGGGTCTGACAAAACGAGTTGGCGCAAAAAATAGAAAGCTGTTTCATCGTTGGTTTTGTGTAATTTCGAGCGGAGAGAGACGGGTTTTTAAGATGGGACACTATGGGTATATGGAGATGATATAGCAATGAAGCATGCGGATTATGCGGAAGTTGTCGCCCCTAACTTGTATTACGACAAAAAATTCGAGATCGATGCAGTCAAGATCATGCCGGGCGAATATTATGTAACGGCACGCGACATGGCCATGGTTACTGTGCTGGGATCATGCGTCGCGGCGTGTATCCGCGACCGCACCAGCGGCATCGGCGGCATGAACCATTTCATGCTGCCGGGCAACGTGGGTGATGACGTCAGCATATTGAGCCCCTCCATGCGTTACGGCACATACGCCATGGAAATAATGATCAACCAATTATTCAAGATGGGCGCAAAGCGCAGCAACCTGGAAGCCAAGGTGTTCGGCGCCGGCAATGTGCTGAACGGCCTCACCATATCCAATGTAGGAGAACGCAATGCCGATTTTGTGCTCGACTACTTGCGCACGGAAAATATTGCACTGACGGGCCAGGACTTGCTCGATATCCATCCGCGCAAGGTTTATTTCTTTCCGCGCACGGCACGGGTCCTGGTGAAAAAACTGCGTGGCATCCATAATGACACCATTCTCGAACGCGACAAACAATACCTTTCCCGCCTCAATGTGGCCGAGGTGCAGGGCGATGTGGAGCTATTTTAATGAATAATGCAACACCGGCCCGCAAAATCAATGTGCTGATCATCGATGATTCGGCATTGATCCGCAGCATCCTCAAAGAAGTGATCAATAGCTACCCGGACATGGAGGTGGTGGGCGCAGCATCGAACCCGCTGCAGGCACGGGAGATGATCAAGACGCTCAACCCGGATGTGCTGACGCTGGATGTGGAAATGCCGGAGATGGACGGGCTTACCTTCTTGGAGAAATTGATGCGCCTGCGCCCCATGCCGGTGCTGATGATTTCCAGCCTGACCGAACGCGGCTCGGATGCGGCGTTGCGTGCGCTGGAACTGGGGGCGATCGATTTCGTGGCCAAGCCCAAGATGGGCATCGTCGATGGCCTGCAGGAATATGGTGACGAAATCGCGGAAAAAATCCGGGTGGCGTTCAAGGCGCATATCACGCCGCGCAAGGTATCCACGACGCAAACCAGCGGGGTGCTGCCCGCAGTGGGCAACCGCATCACCACGACCGAAAAAATCATCGTGGTGGGCTCATCCACAGGCGGTACCGAAGCAATCAAGGAATTCCTCATCCGCATGCCGCCGGACTCACCGGGTATCTTGATTGCGCAGCACATGCCGGAGGCGTTTACCAAGTCTTTTGCCAACCGTCTGGATGGCTTGTGCAAGATCAGGGTGACAGAGGCCGAGGGCAAGGAGCGGGTATTGCCCGGCCATGCCTATATTGCGCCTGGGCATTCGCACTTATTGCTCAAACGTAGCGGCGCGAATTACATGACCGAGCTAAGCCAATCCGCACCAGTCAACCACCATCGCCCTTCGGTGGAAGTGCTGTTCCGCTCCGCCGCGCAAAATGCAGGCAAGAATGTCACCGGCGTGATGCTTACCGGCATGGGCAAGGACGGCGCAATCGGCATGCTGGAGATGCGCCAGGCCGGTGCTTACAATCTGGCGCAGGACGAGGCCACTTGTGTGGTGTTCGGGATGCCGCGCGAAGCGATTGCGGTGGGTGCGGTGGACGAGATTGTTCCCATACAGGATATGGCACAGCGGGTATTGGAAAGGCTGAGGAAAAGCGGCGGCGCAAGCAATAGGGTATAACCTGTCAACGATAACGTATCCGTTGCGGGTGCGCTTAAGGGTCATTTCTTGGCAGCTTGGCGAAATGGCTGATTTTGTGCCACGCATAAATGAAGTTGTTCGAGTGCAATAAACAACACATAACAATGAAGCATATAATGCGCGCATGGCGCTAGTAGTTTCTTCAGTCAGAGGGCTGATGGCCCTACCAGCCGGGATCAGAAGTGGGCTTTTAGAGGCGCCCGTAGAATTGGGTTAATTTGGCATAACTTTAAGGAGAGCAGCATGATGAATATCAATGTATCGACATCCGGGCCGGTAGCAACCATGCACATGACCGGGCGGTTTGATTTTAACGCGCACCGTGCCTTCAAGGAGGCATACGATCCGCTGTTGCAGCAAAAAGGGGTTTCCAGCATAGATATCAACCTGTCCGGCGTGGAATATATGGATAGCTCGGCATTGGGAATGCTGTTGTTGTTGCGGGAACGCTCGGAGACAGAGGGCAAGGCTGTCGTGCTGGTGCGCCCAAACAATACCCTGATGCAGATTCTCGATATTGCCAACTTCAAGAAACTGTTTACCATCCGCTGAGTTTTCAAAGCACGTGAATCTTGTCGCCGACCCGATGCCGGCTATGGCAAAGTGCCTGAGTATCCTGGTTGTGGATGACGCGCCGGAAAACATCCTGGTGCTGTCCACCATGCTGCATAAAATGGGGCACACAGTCGTGTCGGCGCGCAGCGGTGAAGAAGCGCTGGGCATGTTCTTGCAGCAGCGGCCGGATTTAGTCCTGATGGATGTCCTGATGCCCGGCATCGGCGGCTACGAAACGGTGCGTGAAATGCGCCGCATCGCCGTGGAATGGTTTCCCATAATCTTTACTACCATTGCGGGAAAGTCGGATGATATTGTACACGGCATCGAGGCCGGGGGCGACGAATACCTGATCAAGCCAATTGATTTCAAGATATTGCAGGCTAAGATCAATTCCCTGTACGAGCGCTTGCGTCTTGGCCGGCAGATCGCCGAGCAAAACCAGTTGCTGCAGGATTACCATGCGCGCAACGAGGAAGATCAGCGTATCGCGCTTGGGTACATGCAGCAATTGATAGCGTTGGACAAGCTGCATGATCCCGCAGTGCAGTTTTACCTGAAATCCGCCGAAAATTTCTGCGGCGACCTGATCGCGGTGGCACGCACCCCTGGCGGACAATTGCATGCAATGCTGGCGGATAGCACGGGGCATGGTTTGTCTGCCGCACTTGCCGGGATGCCTGCGATACAAACGTTCTATTCCATGGTGGAGAAGGGTTTTGATATCTCAGCCGTCGCCAGGGAAATGAACATCAAGGTGCGGCATTCCCTCACGGTCAGCCATTTTGTCGCGGCCATCCTGGTTTCCATCGACCCGGTTATCCGGATGATTAAAGTCTGGAACGGTGGCTGCCCTTCAGCAGTGATGTTGAATGCCGAAGGGCGTGAGGTTTGCCGGTTCAACTCCCGTCATCTTGCCTTGGGTATTTTGCCGGCGGAGCAATTCGATGCCACGGTGGAGCACTACTCTTGTAACAATGATGATTGCAGCCTGCTCATGTTTTCCAAAGGCGTGGTCGAACTCGAGAATCGGAGCGGCAAACAGTTTGGCCTGGAGCGGCTATTGCGTGCAGCGCGTTCTTCTGCACCGCCTGACCGCTGGCACAGCGTGAAGGCGGCTATCGAAGAATTTTCCGCCGGCAAGGTGTCTGTACATGATGACATTGCAATCATGATGGTGCAGTGCGAAAAGGTGCAGGAGCAAGAACTGGAACTGGAGCAAGCGCAAGAACAAGTTCAAGGGCAGGCTCAAGGGCAAACTTCATGGCAATTTTCGCTCAGCTTATCCATGCCGCAAATTAAAAGTATGGATGTGGTGCCCCTGTTGCTGGAAGTGATTAACCAAATTGAAAACGATAGCAAGCGCAAGGGTGAGATATTCCTGATCTTGTCAGAATTGTTCAACAACGCAATGGATCATGGTTTGCTGAAACTGGATTCAACCATGAAGCACCATCCGGATGGCATGGATAACTACTTCGACGAGCGCGCCAGGCGCTTGGCCAGTGCACAATTTGGAAAAATAGACATAAACCTGGAAAAAATAGAGTATGCCGGGGATGGTGCACAACTGAAAATCCGCGTGCGTGACAGCGGCGATGGCTTCGATTGCCAGCGCATGGGAAAGCTGCCTGCAACCGAGACCCAGCGGCATGGACGGGGAATCGCATTGCTGCATAACCTGTGCAGCTTCGTGCAATTCATTGGTAATGGCTCAGAGGTGCTGGTTTACTTCAATCTTTCTTCCTCGGCTGTTTCAAACACACAAACCGAATCAGCCAGCCAGGGCTGAATTTTCCAATCAGGGCAATTACACCGGAAAAACAGCCCTGTTTGCTGCATTGTTTTCCCCTTATTTGTTGATAATTGCCATGACAACCGCCCCATCACGATAGGGATAGGCCCTCTAGTGAAAGAAGGACGGTTGCGGCAGTTCCCGCAGGCTGGCTGAAAGCCAGTTAATGTGTCGCTGCCGCAAGAGTGAATCATGGCGGAAGATAGCGATCTCGAACGAACAGAACAGCCCTCGCAGCGGCGCCTTGACCAGGCGCGCGAAGAGGGGCAGGTAGCGCGTTCGCGCGAGTTATCCACTTTTGCCGTATTGTGGGCGGGCGGCGCCGGGTTGTGGGTTATGGGGTCTGCGCTGTATACGCAGTTGACCAAGCTGTTGCATGACGGCCTTACCCTGGATACTAAGCTGGCATTTCATACCGATTTGCTGTTGCCGCGCTTGTATACCCTGTCGATGGAAACTCTGGTGGCGTTCTTGCCGTTCCTGCTGTTGCTGCTTGCCACTGCGGCGCTATCTCCGTTATTGCTCAACGGCTGGTTGTTCAGCCTGAGGCCGCTAATTCCCAATTTTTCAAAACTCAATCCGGCAGCCGGCATCGGCCGCATGTTCTCGACCCATGGATTGGTTGAGCTGGCCAAAGCTATCGGCAAATCTCTGGTAGTGGGAGGTGTGGGTGCGTGGGCGATCTGGCATAACAAGGATGCGGTGATGTTGCTGGTGACGCAACCGGCAGCCGTTTCCATACCGCATCTTGGATATCTGATGTGGATGAGTTTCGCCGCCATCATGGGCGGCATGTTGCTGATTGTGGCGGTGGATGTGCCGTTCCAGTTATGGGATCACAACAGCAAGCTGAAGATGACCAAGGAAGAAGTGCGCCAGGAGGCAAAAGAATCCGAGGGCGATCCGCAGGTCAAGGGCCGCATCCGCAGCATGCAGCGTGAAATGGCGCGCCGCCGCATGATGGCAGAAATCCCGACTGCTGATGTGGTGGTGACCAACCCGACACACTACTCCGTGGCTTTGCGTTATAGCGAGGGGGGCATGAAGGCTCCTGTGGTGGTGGCCAAGGGTTCTCATTTGCTCGCCGCGCGTATCAAGGAAATCGCCATCGCGAATAATGTGCCTATCCTCGAAGCACCGCCGCTGGCGCGCGCCCTGCACAAGCATACCGAACTGGGGCAGACCATACCGGAAGCGTTATATACCGCCGTGGCGGAAGTGCTGGCCTACGTCTACCAGTTGCGCCGTTACCGGCAAGGCGGCGCTGCCATGCCGGAGGAGCCGCGCGATTTGCCGGTACCGCCGCAGCTTGACCCGGCAACCAATGCAATTGCGTAATGCACCCCCTTTCTGCCATCTGCTTCTGTTTCCACATATTGCATCGTTACCACGCAGGAGCGTAATAAACACCGCCCTGATTCTGGGTGGGGCGTTCGGACAATGGCTTGGCAAGGGTTGCTTGTTTGCCTGTCCGGGAGGCCGGCAGTTTCATCAGTAACTACATCAGGCCGCCACACTCCGGAGTCTGCGTAACTGGCAAATAGAGGAATAAACCCCTCCTATTCGCCCCATCACTTGAACGCCAAATCCAGATAATAGGCATTACACAAGGGATCATTCGTGCTGGTTTGAGTGGCACAGGATTATGAAGTGAGGTGCATGATGGATTTTCTATTGAAGATACAAGAATTGATCAAGCGCACCGGCTTGCGCACTCTGGCCGGGCCGGTACTGATCGTGATGATACTGGCGATGATGGTTCTGCCCCTGCCGCCGATACTGCTCGATATCCTGTTCACTTTCAATATCGCGCTCGCCGTCATAGTGTTGCTGGTGAGCATGAATACCACCAAGACGCTGGATTTCTCGGTGTTTCCAACGGTGCTGCTGATTACCACATTATTGCGCCTGTCGCTCAACGTGGCTTCTACCCGTGTGGTATTGCTGCAAGGCCATACCGGACCGGCCGCCGCAGGTAAAGTGATCGAGTCATTCGGCCATTTCCTGGTGGGCGGTAATTACACCGTCGGCATCGTGGTGTTCGCCATCCTGGTGGTGATCAATTTTGTGGTCATCACCAAGGGCGCAGGGCGTATCGCCGAAGTGGGCGCGCGTTTTACTTTGGATGCGATGCCGGGCAAGCAAATGGCGATCGACGCCGATCTCAATGCCGGCTTGATCGGCGAGGATGAGGCACGCCGCCGCCGCGCCAACATCGCGCAGGAGGCAGATTTTTACGGCTCCATGGATGGTGCCAGCAAGTTCGTGCGCGGCGACGCAGTGGCCGGCATCATGGTCATGCTGATCAACGTGGTCGGCGGGCTGATAATCGGAGTGGTGCAGCACAATATGGATCTTGCCGCCGCCGCGCAAAACTACACTTTGCTGGCCATCGGCGACGGTCTGGTCGCGCAGATTCCCGCATTGGTGATCTCCACAGCGGCAGGTCTGGTGGTGAGCCGTGTGTCCACGGAAGAGAATGTCGGCGAGCAGATGGTGGGGCAGTTGTTCAACCAGCCGCAGGTGCTCATGTTGACTGCGGGCATCATCGGCATGATGGGGTTGATTCCCGGCATGCCGCATCTTTCCTTCCTGCTGCTTGCTGCCGTGCTGGGCGGGCTGACTTATTTCATCCTGCGGCGTACCAGGCAAGTGGCCGAGAAACCTGAGGCTGCAGGCGTTGCTGCGCCGGCAGCAATGGAAGCGCCGGAAGCCAGCTGGGAAGATGTTTCACAAGTGGATGTGCTTGGGCTGGAAGTCGGCTATCGCCTCATCTCGCTGGTGGACAAGGCTCAGGATGGCGACCTGCTGCGCCGCATCAAGGGCATACGCAAGAAATTTACCCAAGACATCGGTTTTTTGCCGCCGGCAATACACATCCGCGACAATCTTGACCTGAAGCCGAATGCTTACCGTATTACCCTGAAGGGGGCGGAAATCGGCACGGGCGAGGCCTATCCCAATATGCTTCTGGCCATTAACCCGGGCAGTGTCAGCGGTGTGCTGCCAGGTATGCAGACGCGAGACCCGGCATTCGGGCTGGAGGCTGTGTGGGTGGAAACGACGATGCGCGACCAGGCGCAAGCGATGGGTTATACCGTGGTGGATGCAAGCACCGTCGTCGCTACGCACCTGAGCCATCTCATCCATACACATGCCGCGGAACTGCTGGGACGCCAGGAGTTACAACAGTTGCTGGATCATCTCGCCAAGTCCGCGCCCAAGCTTACCGAGGACCTGATCCCCAAGCTGCTGCCCCTTGCCACGGTGCAGAAGGTTTTGCAAAACCTGCTTGACGAGGGTATGCACATACGCGACATGCGCACCATTCTTGAGTCGCTGGCGGAATATGCCGTGCAGACGCAGGATGCCTACCAGCTTACCGGTTTGGTGCGGGTAGCGCTGGGCCCTGCCATAGTGCAGCAGTTTTATCCGTCGGCCCAGGAATTGCAGGTTATCGGCATGAACAAGGAACTGGAATATATCCTGATGCAGGCCATGCAGGCAGGCGGCGGCGCCCAGGCCATCGAACCGGGGTTGGCCGACACGCTGTTGCGCGAAGCGCGCAATGCGGCACAGGCGCAGGAACAATTGGGCTTGCCCACAGTGTTGCTGGTGCCAGGACAGTTACGCGATTTGCTGGCGCGTTTCCTGAAGCGCGCATTGCCGCAACTCAAGGTTATTTCGCATGAAGAGGTGCCAGACTTCAAGGCAATACGGGTGACATCAATGGTTGGAGGGAGAGCATGAGCATGAAAAAATTTGTTGCAAAAACATCACGCGAAGCATTGCAGAGGGTGCGTGCTGAATTGGGGCCGGATGCGGTTATACTGGCTAACCGGAAGTTGGATGACGGTGTCGAGATTACGGCTTTGTCCAATGACGAATTTGCCGGGTTGGCACAAGAATGCAAGACAGTGCCAGTTGGGCGGGCGCCGGCAGAACAGCCTGCTGTTGCGCAAAAACCTGTTCCACCCGCACCCACGCCAACCGTTGTTCTGGAGCAGCAAGGTATTCTCAGCGAGATAAAATCCATGCGTGACATGATGCAGGAGCAGGTTGCCTGCCTGTCGTGGTCTGATATGCAGCAGCGCGACCCGCAGCGCACGCGGATGCTGCGCGGCTTGATTAATGCAGGGTTCAGCCCGGCGCTGTCGCGCCAGTTGATCGACAACATGCCGGCAAATGCCGATTTTTCATGGGTGCGCAAGGCATTGGGGCGCAACCTGCACGTCGCCGGACAGGAAGAGGATATCGTGACGCGCGGCGGAATATATGCGCTCATCGGCCCTACCGGTGTCGGCAAGACCACCACCACAGCCAAGCTGGCGGCACGCGCGGTAGTGCGCTACGGCGCCGACAAGGTGGCGCTGGTTACCACAGACAGTTACCGTATCGGCGCGCACGAACAGTTGCGTATTTATGGAAAGATACTCGGCGTGGCGGTACATGCGGTTCGCGATACCGATGACCTGCGCCTTACCTTGTCGGGGCTGAAACACAAGCACCTGGTGCTGATCGATACCATGGGCATGGGACAGAGGGACAAGCGTGTGGCTGCACAGACAGAGATGTTCAATGCAACCGGGGTGCAGCGCCTGTTGCTGCTTAATGCTACCAGCGGCGGCGATACACTGGATGATGTGGTGCGCATGTATCACGGTGCAGGTGTGGTGGGCTGCATTCCCACCAAACTGGACGAAGCGGCAACCCTGGGTGCGTTGCTGGATGTGGTTGTGCGGCACAAGCTGGTGTTGCATTACGTTACCAACGGGCAGCGCGTACCGGAGGACTTGCAGGAAGTGAACATGGAATATCTGCTGCACCGGGCATTCAAGGCGGCCGCCAAAACGGCGCCGTTTGTTCTGAAAGAAACGGAGTTTCCTGTATTGATGGCGGGTTTGGGCACGGTGGTCAGGGGAGAGCCATGCCGTTTGAACGCATAACCGACCAGGCTGAAGGGTTGCGCCGCCTCCTGGTGCGCTTTTCAACGCGCGTGGTCACGGTGGCTGCCGCGCGCGCCGGTTTGGGTGCGACCAGCGTGGTGGTGAACTTGGCTACGGCTTTGGCGCAGGCCGGCAAGGACGTGCTGGTGCTGGACGAGAATCTTTCGCACGACAATGTTTCGAATATGCTGGCATTAAAGCCGCGCTATGATTTGCTGAGCGCCGTGCGGGGCGATAAATCGTGGCGCGACATCATGCTGCACGCGCGGCGCGGCGTGCGCATACTTCCGGTGGCGCGCGCCATCCAGATGTTGCCGAAACTATCCGTGCCGGAGCGGGAGTGTTTGCTGGAATGCATGACGGAAGCGTCACGTAGCGCAGACGTGGTGCTGGTGGATGCGGCGGTATGCGAAAAGCGTTATATTTCTGCCAGCATAGCGCCCGACCAGCCCCTGTTGCTGGTGCTGAACCCGACCGCTTCAGCCATCACCGAAAGCTATGCCCTGATCAAGCGCATGTCCATCCAGGACGGGCGGCAAAGCTTCGAGATTGTGGTTAACAAGGCGCGCGATGAGCGGGAAGCGCGGGCCATATTTGGCAATGTTGCACAGGTGGCGCGCCGCCATTTGAATGTGCGTGTAGAATATCTGGGCCATGTTCCGGTTGATAAAAAACTTAAGCGCGCGACACAATTATGCCGCCCGGTAGTCGAGGCATTCGCAACTGCACCGGCCGCGCTGGAGTTTGGTGAGCTGGGGCGCAACTTGATGTTGTTGCCCGCAGCCGGGGATAATGGGGCTGGAGGATTGCCTGATGTGGTGCAACGGTTGATACGGCAGGCATGTTCGCCGAATGTGGCGTGTGTAAACTAATGAACATTATGTACACAGCAAACGGGCTTGGCGACAAGGAACAGTGCATCAAGGAATATGCGCCGCTGGTAAAGCGTATTGCGCATCATTTGATGGCGCGGCTGCCCAGCAGCGTGCTGGTGGATGACATCATCCAGGCCGGCATGATTGGTCTGCTTGAGGCAGCCGGACGATATGATGAACTGCGCGGCGCGCAGTTCGAGACTTTTGCCGCCCAGCGCATCCGTGGTGCGATGCTGGACGAGCTGCGCCAGGCCGACTGGATGCCGCGTAGCGTCCGCAGGGATATGCGCCGCATCGAAGCGGCGATAAGCCAATTGCAGCAGCGCCTGGGTAATCCCCCAGCCGAGTCTGAAATTGCCAAAGAGCTGGGTATACCGCTCGTGGAATACCAGCAGATGCTGTTTGAGTCGCGGGGCGCGCAACTGATGTATTACGAGGATTTTTATGGTGAAGGCGACGAGGATTTCTTCGATCGCCATGATGTCGACAACGAAACTGATCCGCTTGGCCAGTTGCAGGATGAGCATTTCCGCGAGGCGCTGATAAAGGCCATAGATAACCTGCCGGAGCGCGAGCGCATGGTGATGGGCATGCATTACGAGCAGGAAATGAACTTGCGCGAGATCGGTGAAGTGATAGGTGTGAGCGAATCGCGCATATGCCAGTTGCACAGCCAGGCCGTAGCCCGCTTGCGCAGTTCGTTAAAAGGGTATTAATTGTGGACAAGCTAAGCATTTTCGGCCTGTTGATCGGTATTGGAGGCATTATTGGGGGGCAACTGATCGAGGGCGGGGCTGTTTCCATCCTGTTTCAGGGCGCAGCTTTCCTTATTGTGTGCGGCGGTACGCTGGGAGCGGTAATGCTGCAACACCCGTTCAGTATTTTTGTGAATGGAATAAAAATGGGTCGCTGGGTATTTATCACGCCGCAGCTATCTTCAGGGAAGCTGGTGTCCCAAATTATTGGATGGAGCAGTTTGGCGCGTAGGGACGGTATATTGGCGCTGGAACCGCAAGTTGCTGCGAGCCGTGACCCGTTTATGAAAAAAGGGCTGCGGTTGCTGGTTGATGGTAACAGCCCGGAAAAAGTCCGCGAGGCCATGGAGGTGGATATGCAATCGTATGAACAATTACATTTCCAGTACGCCAGGGTATGGGAATCGGCAGCAGGTTATTCCCCTACTATTGGAATCCTGGGGGCCGTGCTTGGCTTGGTCCAGGTCATGCAACACTTGAGCGAGCCCTCAAGGCTGGGTGCGGGCATTGCGGTTGCGTTCATTTCCACCATTTATGGCGTGGGACTCGCAAACCTGGTATTCCTGCCGATAGCCGGAAAGCTGAAATTATTGATCACGCGCCAGATGATGATGCAAGAAATTCTGGTGGATGGGCTGGTAGGCATTGCCAGCGGGGATAATCCACGCATCATCGAGAACAAGCTGCAGGGGTATGTTTTCTGATATGGCACGTTTGCGTAAGTTAAGGCGCTATGAATACGAGAACCATGAACGCTGGTTGATCTCATACGCCGACTTCATAACCCTTTTGTTCGCATTCTTCGTGGTGATGTATGCCATTTCTTCGGTAAATGAGGGAAAGTACAAGGTATTCAGCGCATCGCTGATTACTGTATTCGGCGAAAATGGTAAGGCAAAATCGGAGTCCGTGGTGGCGCTCGGCGAGCAAGAGGCGTTGCTGAAGGCATTGCTGGACCGCAGGAACTACAGGCAGGCCGAAGAACGGCAACGCAAACAGCAGGAATTCATGCAGGTTGTCGCCAAAAATCTCAATCGGGTCATGACACCCTTGGTAAACAGCGGGCAGGTCAACATTGCCACTACCAAACGCGGCATCGAGCTGGAAATAAATGCCAGCGTACTATTCAGGGAGGGTGAGGCGGGACTGCAGGACGATGCGGCAAAAATACTTGCCGAGGTGGCCCAGGTGCTGGTGCAGAGCGACCAAGCCATCGAGGTTGAAGGGCATACCGACAGCACTCCCATCAATACTCCGCAGTACCCATCCAATTGGGAATTGTCATCGGCACGCGCCTGCAGCGTAGTGCGCTTGTTCATTGAGCGGGGAGTGGCGGCAACGCGACTGACGGCCGTGGGCTCTGCCGACAACCTGCCGGTTGCATCCAACGACATACCGGATGGGCGCGCCCGCAACCGCAGGGTCACGGTCACTATCCTGGCACCTGGAGCCGAGCGCCTGGCGCAGCATCCGGCGCAGATTCAAGGTGACTAGGCCAGCCCAGGAAAACCGGATTGAGCGGTAGGTGGCGCCGTGCCATTGCGAATATGGTTTGATTCGCTGCCAGGATGGCTGCTCGCGCAAACTCTGGAAAATTTACCGCTTGGCACAAGGCGTACCGGTAAGATAAAAGCACGTGTGAATTCTCACTAGGACAAATTGCTGCATACCGAAAACAAGCAACAACATGAACTGCCGCCATTGCCATCATCCGCTAAAACATATATTTCTCGATTTGGGATTTGCGCCGCCGTCCAATGCCTATCTCAGCGCTGCAGAGCTGAATAAACCGGAGCGTTACTACTCGCTCAAACTGTTTGTCTGCGAGTATTGTTGGCTGGTGCAAACCGAGGATTACGCCCAGGCAGACGAGTTGTTCGGCCACGACTACGCCTATTTCTCATCGGTCTCGCAAAGCTGGCTGGCGCATGCAGCACGCTATACAGCAATGATTACTCAGCGCCTCGGGTTGAATAAAGACAGCCGCGTTATCGAGGTGGCGTCGAATGACGGTTATTTGCTGAAAAATTTTGTTGCGGCAGGCATTCCCTGTTTGGGCATAGAGCCTACCGCCAGCACTGCCGCCGCAGCCGAGAAACTGGGTATTCCTGTTCTGCGTGAATTTTTCAGCCAGGTATTGGCGCAACGGCTCACGGCGGAAGGAAAACAGGCCGATCTCATTCTGGGCAACAACGTGTATGCACATGTGCCGGATATCAATGATTTCACGGCCGGCCTTAAAACTGCGCTGAAACCCGGCGGCACGATAACGCTGGAATTCCCACACCTGATGCGGTTGCTGGAGCAAACCCAGTTCGATACGGTATATCACGAACATTTTTCCTATTTCTCTCTTTACTCTGTCAACCGGATTTTCGTGCGGGCCGGCTTGCGCGTATTCGATATTGAGGAGTTGCCCACACACGGCGGCAGCCTGCGCGTCTACGGTTGCCATGCGGATGATATGCGTATCACCTCACCCGCAGTTGAAACCATGTTGGCACAAGAATCTCGTAGCGGGATGCGCAGCATTGAAACCTACCAGGTATTTCAATCGCGCGTCGACCGGCTGAAGGACGATTTTCTTTTGTTCCTGATCGAACAGAAGCGTGCAGGGAAACGTATTGCGGGCTATGGCGCTGCGGCCAAGGGCTGCACCCTGCTGAATTACGCCGGTGTCAAGACAGATCTGTTACCCTACGTGTGCGATGCCGCGCCTTCCAAGCAAGGCAAGTTTCTGCCTGGGTCGCATGTTCCTATCTTGCATCCGGATGTTTTGCGCGAACGCAAGCCGGATATCATTCTGATCCTGCCATGGAACATTCAGGCGGAAGTCATGCAGCAGATGACGCATATCCGCGGATGGGGCGGGAAATTTGCGGTGGCGATTCCATCCATCAAGGTGTGTTGAAATGCAGTTTATCCCTACCATTTTCGACGGCGCATATCTGATCGAACCAGAGCTGGTTATTGATGAGCGCGGCTTCTTTGCGCGCACTTGGTGCCAGAATGAATTTGCGTCCAAAGGGCTGAAGACCAATCCGGTGCAGTGCAGTATTTCCTACAATAAAACATGCGGCACGTTGCGCGGCATGCATTTCCAGCGCCAGCCGAATGCCGAGGCAAAGCTGGTGCGTTGCACCGCAGGCGCCATTTACGACGTGATAATAGACTTGCGCCAAGGGGCGCGGACTTTTCTGAAATGGGCTTCTTTCGAGTTAACAGCGCATAACCACAGGACGCTATACATTCCCGAAGGGTTTGCCCACGGATTCCAGACACTGGCAGATGATACAGAGGTGCTCTACCAGATGTTCAATTTCTTTGCGCCGGAAAGCGCGGCCGGCTTCAGGTGGAATGACCCGGCTTTCCACATCAAATGGCCGCTGGATATTTCCATCATGTCTGACAAGGATCGAGCCTATCCGGATTTCGACGGGCTCTTGCCTTGAATATCCTGCTGATCGGAAAAACCGGGCAATTGGGCGGCAGCATCCTGGCCGAACAGGTGTCGCACCGGGTTTTTGCGCCAGGCCGCAGCGAACTTGACATCGAATCCAAAGAGTCGTGTGAACGTGCAATAGCCGGATTTCTCCCAGATGTCGTCATCAATACCGCTGCATTCCATGATGTTCCGCAATGTGAAGTGGAGCCGCATCGCGCATTTGCCGTGAATTGCCAGTCGGTTCGGGATTTGGCGCTTATGTGTAAAAGAGCCGGCGCCCTTTTGGTTACGTTCAGCACGGACTATGTGTTCGGTGGCGGACAAAATACGCCATATCGGGAAGAGGATTGCCCCAAGCCGCTGCAAATGTATGGCATCTCGCGGCTTGCCGGAGAAATGGCTGCCTTGGCTGCAGCACCGGAACATTGCGTGATTATCCGGACTTGCGGCCTATATGGCTTGAGCGGCGCGGTTTCCAAGGGCGGAAATTTCGTGGACAAACGCATTGCTGATGCACAAACAAACAGCGTGCTGGAAATGGGCTGCGACCAGATTGTTTCGCCTACCTATAGCGGCGACCTTGCACAAGCCGTGCTGAAACTCATCGAACACCCGCAACTTACTCCCGGAATCTACCATCTGGTGAATGAGGGTGCATGCACATGGTTCGAGTTCACCAAGGCGATTTATGAACTTATGGGTATCAATGCAAGCGTTCACCCGGTTGACCGCAGAGGAGTGAGCGGAGAAATGCGGCGTCCGCTTTATTCAGTGCTTGCCAATACCAGGGCGCGGGCACTGGGGATTATGTTGCCGCACTGGCGCAATGGCCTGGAGAGGTATCTGCGGCAGAAGTACAATTCACCCATGAAAATAAGCCAAAAAAGTTAACATGCGCATAATGCGCGCTTGCTGCCGCGCAAGAATGCTTTTCTGCGCACGCCGCAAGTTAAATGTATTCAGGCAACCGTTGTAAACAAACGACCATGAAGGCAGGCGGAAATACATGAGTGCAACACAACAGGTGTTGATAATTGAGGCAGGCCGCTCGGAGCGGCATTACTGGCGAGACCTGTGGAATTACCGCGAACTGTTTTTCTTTTTGGCTTGGCGCGACATCCTGGTTCGCTACAAGCAAACTGCAATTGGAACGATGTGGGCATTGGGGCGCCCATTGCTCATCATGCTGGTATTTACCCTGGTTTTCAGCAAACTGGCAAAACTGCCTTCCGAGGGCGTCCCCTACCCGATACTGGTGTTTGCGGCGCTGCTGCCCTGGCAATTTTTTGCCAGTGCATTTAGCGGCGCCGGCGATAGCCTGGTCAGCAATTCCGGAATGATTTCGAAGGTTTACTTCCCGCGTTTGGTTGTTCCTGCCGGTGCGGTGATCGTCAGCTTCGTGGATTTCCTTATTTCGGCGGCCATTCTGGTTGGATTGATGGTCTGGTATGGGTTTGCGCCAAGCTTGCGCATGCTTGCCCTGCCCTTGTTTGTTTTTGTGGTCTTTGCCGCTGCCATGGGTGCAGGGCTATGGGTTGCGGCACTCAACGTCAAATACCGTGATTTCCGCATCATCGTCCCATTCATGGTGCAATTCGGGTTATACATTTCACCGGTCGGGTTCAGCACCGCCATCGTTCCTGAGCAATGGCGCCTGCTCTATTCCTTAAACCCGATGGTGGGCGTGATAGATGGTTTCCGCTGGGCCATTTTGGGCGGCAATACACAGCTTTACTGGCCGGGGTTCCTGCTCTCCCTGTTTCTGGTAATGGTGATACTGATTACGGGAATAGTTTATTTCCGTAAAACGGAAAAAACCTTTGCGGATGTAATCTGATGCCATCTGTTATCTCTGCCGAAAATCTCTCGAAGAAATACATCATCGGCCACCAGAAGCGGGAACGCTATACTACTTTGCGCGACGTTTTGGCAAATGGCGCCAAGCGTTTCACCAACAAACTGTTCCATCCTTTTGCCGCACGGGCAAACGGCCACACGCTCGAAGAATTCTGGGCTCTCAGGGATGTGGGCTTCGATATTCAGCAGGGGGATCGGGTGGGGATCATCGGGCGTAATGGCGCGGGTAAATCTACCCTGTTGAAAATCCTTTCGCGCATTACCGAACCCACTTCCGGGCAAGCAAGAATCTGCGGCCGCGTGGCCAGCCTGCTTGAGGTCGGCACAGGTTTTCATCCGGAACTCAGCGGGCGAGAAAACATTTATCTTAATGGCGCCATCCTCGGCATGAGCAAAGCCGAGATCATGAGGAAGTTTGATGAAATCGTGGCCTTTGCGGAAGTGGAAAGATTTCTCGACACCCCTGTCAAGCATTATTCGAGCGGCATGTATGTGCGACTGGCGTTTGCTGTGGCCGCCAATCTGGAGCCGGAGATATTGATTGTTGACGAGGTGCTGGCAGTAGGCGATGCCCAGTTCCAGAAAAAATGCCTCAGCAAAATGGAGAATGCAGGCAAGGAAGGGCGTACTGTGATACTTGTCAGTCATAGCATGCCAACTGTTACATCGCTTTGTGGCAGGGCAATCCTGCTGGAATCTGGTCGGGTTGTGAAGGACGGCCCGACTTCTGAAGTGGTAATGCACTATTACACCAGTGGGCAATCTTCTCCGGCCAGCGCCGATTTTTCAAATAAATATGTGGGTGACGGTAAGGTGCGCTTGCTGAAAGGAGGCATTAAAAATGGCAAGGGTGCGGTAGCGCTAGAAGTCGGCATAACCGAGCCATTAACTGTGGAAATGATCTTTGAAGTTCTACATGATGATTGTGTTTCACTTGTTCCGAATTTCCATTTTTATACAGCGGGAGGGGAGTGTGCTTTTGTCTCGCACGACACACAGAAACACCCCTGCCAAAAAGGTAAATTTGTTTCCCAGTGTTATATACCGGCTAACTTTTTGAATGAGGGTGGTTATTTTGTTGGATTGGCAGTATCTTCATTCGATGCAGGAATTGAAGTACATTTTTATGAGAAGAACTGCCTGTCATTTAATGTGGTAGATTCACACAACGGGATGGTTGGCAGGCCAAATCATTCTCACCCTATTCCCGGTGTTGTCCGGCCACTTTTGGATTGGAAGTTACAAATACTTTGAGGGCAAGTTTTTTCCGCAGGCTAGAAACACCCGACGGCGAAAAAACGCATTAATAGCCAAACCCTGTGTGTTGCCAATGGAAGTGGGCGGTAAACACCAAGATGGTCGCCGCTTCGCGGCTACGCCACCGCTGTTCCAACTGCGTCCTTCGGGCTCGGTGTTGTGCCGGTGGTGCCGCTCAACTGCGCTCCGTTCGGCCCCAAAGAAGCCAGCAATTCTAAAATAGACTTAAGTAATGATTAAGACGCTACAACAACTCTATCAGGAACATCAAGGCAAGGTATCAGATAAATGGTCGATATACCTTGCCGAATATGATCAAGCCCTTACATTTTATCGGAATCAAAGCATTCGCCTACTGGAAATCGGCATCCAAAATGGGGGCTCGCTCGAAATCTGGTCAAAGTATTTTCCTAACGCCGTGAAATTGATTGGGTGCGATAGAAATTCAGGCTGTCGTCGTCTGACGTATGATAATTCAATAATCACTGTGGTTGTCGCTGACGCCAATCTTGATGAAACTGAGAAAATCATTCTCGATCATGCGCAAACCTATACCCTAATTATAGATGATGGATCGCACCGGTCTTCCGATATAGTCAAATCCTTTGCCCGCTATTTTCCGCATCTGGAAGATGGAGGGCTATTCGTTGTAGAAGATTTGCACTGCAGTTACTGGCAGGAATTCGAGGGCGGTATATTTGACCCATACTCTTCAGTCGCTTTTTTCAAGCGGCTGGCGGATATTATTAATCATGAGCATTGGGGTGTAGCCAAGTCACGCAAGGAATTGCTTTCCGGATTTGCTAGAAAATATGGCGTTTCATTTAACGAAGAGGTTCTGGCGCACGTCCATTCCGTTAAGTTCATTAATTCGATGTGCATTATTAGCAAGGCCGCAATGGATCAAAATCAGCTCGGTCATAGGGTCATCGCGGGAACGCACACCCAGGTTGAAGATGTTTCTAATGAGTTTTATGAATTTTGCGTCTCCCCAGACCAAACCCCCAACCCTTTTGGTGCCGGCTGCATGCAGCGTGAAGAAGACATTCTCAAGCTTCTTAGCGAGTTGGCAGAGCAAACCAGGAAGCTTCAAGAAATGGATCGGCAAATTCGGCAATTGCTTAGTTCCAGAAGCTGGAGAATTACCAAGCCATTGCGCTGGGCAAGAAGTTTCTTTGCGAACCTGAAAAAATGACAGGGTGCATCTCCTTAAAGGAAATGTTGATGCGTAACTTGATGTTTTCGAACAGGCCGGCACATAGTCATATGCGGGACAGGCCGTATAGGAATTCATGAGTGAACCGATGAAGGAGCTTTGTGTTGTCCATTTGGTGCGAGCTCAAAATGGTATTGAGCCTTTCCGGAGGTTTCTTGAGTCTTATCGGGTGAATTCTGGCGCGATCGAGCACGACTTGTTGGTCGTATTCAAGGGATTCGCACGGCAACAAGACACCGAGGAGTACCTTGGAATGCTCACTCCGTTTTGCCATATCTCATTTTATGTTCCAGATAAGGGTTTTGACATTACGGCTTATTTTGCTGTGGTTATGCACTATTCGGAGCATTACCGGTATTTTTGCTTTCTGAATTCATACAGCGTGATTCTGGATCATGAGTGGCTGAAAAAACTACACAAAAACATAACCAGGCAGGACGTTGGCCTGGTAGGGGCAAGCGGCTCGTGGGGTAGCCGCTTGCCCCTGAATAAATACTTTTCGCTGCCGCCTCTTGCATCACCGAAAAAGCGCAGGCCTCTTTACAAAAAGTTATTGCTGCCTTGGCTTATGTTCCCATTCAGGGTGGCTCATAATATTCATCATCGAATATATTTCGTTTCATTTCCCAATTACCACATACGAACTAATGCTTTCATGATTTCGGGCAAGCTAATGAAAACACTTAACTGCCAGCCCATTAAAACCAAAAGGGATGCCTACCGGTTTGAGAGCGGAAGGAAAGGGCTTACAAAGCAGGTTCTGGATATGGGTAAAGAAATTTTCGTTGTCGGAAAAGACGGCAGTGGCTATGAAATGAAAGAATGGAGCGAAAGTAAGACATTCTGGAAATATGAGCAGGAAAACTTGCTGGTCGCAGATAATCAAACTTGTGATTACCAAGATGGGTCACCAGAAAGAAGACGCTATCTAACCGCTTTTGCGTGGGGCGATGATACCGCAGAAAACGTCAAAAAATAAAACTGTTTTAGTTTTTTTGTTAATTAAGAACTTGTCCGTAAATAATCCAACTATGCGACAGTGCCGACTTTAAGATGCAGTCCACGAAGCAAGACGCGCGGTTGTGTCATTCACAACAAGCGGCTTGCGACGCAGGAATTCGCTTAAATCGGCCTGTCCCTCCGGGTTGTGGCCAAAAGCGGCGTCTGCTGCGTTACTCGGCTTGCCAATGGAACGACCATTGGCTTCACCTCGCGCCTTGCATTCATCCGTTTTTGGCCAGCAACGCATGGGTGGATTATTTACGGACAAGTTCTAACTTCCGATGTATCACCCTCAATATGCGCCCACTCGCGCAAGACAAGGAGTTGGTTTTTTGACTTTGGTTATGCGGATATGAATTCATTTTTGTATGGTTAATATTCTGCGATAATGCAGTTGCGCTTGATGCCAGTAACTTAAAATGGCAAATTCAAGAGCCAAGCGCAACAGCCAACACTTGGCAGCAGTTTCAGCCAATTCCACATTATGCAGGAGTTCGCTGCAACTCTTTGCCGGTGATGTGAACCAGACCAACTGCCTGATAGCGCATTATGCAGAACTGCAAAAACAGGCTCTCGCTACAAGCGGGGGTTTGGCTATAATTTTCCGGTTGCTATTCGAAGTGATTTGATAAGGTTTAATTGAAATGGCGAGCATAAAGCCGGGAAAAGGCGACCCATGCTCCTGCGGTAGCGGGAAGACATTTGAAAAATGCTGCATGGAATGGTACGAATCCGCCAAGCCTAAAGTTGCCGGGAAGAAAGCGGCGCCCACCGCAGCCGAATGCAACCAGCTTGAAGCCTTGTTTAGCGCCGGACGCCTTGCAGAGCTGGAGGGCCGTGCGCGCTTGCTGCTTGAGAAGTATCCGGAATCCGGATTTGTCTGGAATTTATTGGGCGCATCCCTTCAGATGCAGGGCAAGGATGGCTTGGCTGCATTGCAGAATGCCACGAAATTTTTGCCTAATGATGCCGATGCGCACAGCAATCTGGGCAACGTCCTCGGCGATCTGGGTCGGCTGGACGAGGCCGAGGCCTGTTACCGGCGGGCGTTGCGGATCGATCCGCACAACGCCAATGTGCTCAGCAACCTGGGCATCACCCTCGGCGACTTGGGTCGGCTGGACGAGGCCGAGGCCTGTTACCGGCGGGCACTGAAAATTAAACCCGCCATCGCTGAGGTGCATATCAACCTGGGCAAAATACTCGGTGACTCGGGTCGTCTTGCTGAGGCCGAGGCCTGTTACCGGCGCGCGCTAAAAATCAATTCCGGCATTGCCGAGGCGCATGGCAATTTGGGCAATATATTCCGGAAACTGGGCCGGCTGGACGAAGCCGAGGCATGTTACCGGCAGGCGGTCAGGATCAAACCGAATTACGCCGAGGCACATCACAATCTGGGCAACATCCTCAGGGATATGGAGCGGCTGGACGAGGCTGAAGCATGCTGTCGACGGGCTCTGGAGATCAAACCCAGTTACGTTGAGGCATATCACAATCTGGGTAATGTCCTGCAAAAGTTAGGGCAACTCGATAAAGCAATAGCATGCTATCGTCGCACCTTGGAGATTAAGCCCGATTACGTCGAGGCGTATAATAACCTGCTTTTCGGCAGCAATTATCTGCCAAACCAGTCACCGGCGCAGTTGCTGGCCGAGGCGCGGCGCTATGGCGAACTGGTGGCGCGGCAAGCACGCCCATACAAGGCGTGGAACTGCGTTCCAGACCCGGCCCGCTGCTTGCGCGTGGGCATAGTGTCCGGCGATCTGCGCGCGCACCCGGTTGGCTATTTTTTGAAAAGTGCGCTGGCGGCGCTGTCTGCACACGCCGCAGGCCGACTGGAATTATTCGCCTACCACAATAATATTCGCGCAGATGCGGTAAGCGAGCGGATCAAGGCCTGCTGCCGTGACTGGCATACTGTGGCGGCGCTTTCCGACGAAAACCTTGCCCGGCTGATACACGACGACGGCATCGACATCCTGCTCGACCTCGCCGGCCATACTGCCCATAACCGGCTGTCTGTTTTCGCCTGGAAACCCGCCCCCATACAGGCTGCATGGCTCGGCTATTTAGCTACTACCGGGGTGGCAGCCATGGATTACCTTATTGCCGATGCATGGACGCTGCCGGAAACCGAGGAGGCGCATTTCACCGAAAAAATATGGCGCCTGCCGGAAACCTACCTGTGCTTCACCCCGCCGGATGTGGAAGAGAAAGTCGCCCCGCTTCCCGCGCTGGCTAATGGTTACGTCACCTTTGGTAGCTTCAACAACCTGACCAAGATGAATGATGACGTAGTGGCGCTATGGGCGCGCGTGCTTGCGTCGATACCGAACAGCCAGCTGTTCCTCAAAACCAAGCAATTTGAAGAAGCGTCGGTGCGGCAAAGCACCGTGGAGCGCTTCGCCGTGCACGGCATCGGCGCCGACCGGCTGGTTCTGAAGGAACCCGTCCCGCGCGCGGAATATCTGGCGCCCTACCGGCAGGTGGACATCGCCCTCGATCCGTTCCCTTATCCGGGCATCACTACCAGCGTCGAGAGCTTGTGGATGGGTGTGCCGGTGCTGACTCTGACAGGAGAAAGCTTCATGTCGCGCCAAGGAATCGGCCTGCTGATGAACGCCGGCCTGTCCGAATGGATCGCAATTGATGCCGACGACTATGTGGCCAAGGCTATAGCGCACGCGGGCGACTTGCAACGGTTGGCGGCCTTACACAACGGGCTGCGGCAACAGGTTGTGGCGTCACCGATCTTTGACGCCCTGCGCTTTGCCAAAAATTTCGAAGCCGCCTTGCGCGGCATGTGGCAAAAATGGTGCGGGTAATAACATTGAGATGGCGGGCATGAAACCGGAAAAAAACGACCCATGTCCCTGCGGCAGCGGCAAAACATATGAAAAATGCTGCCAGGAATGGTACCAGTCCACCAAGCCAAAATTTGCCGAAAAAAAAACTGCACCCACCGCAGCAGAGTGTAGCCAGCTTGAAGCTTTATTGAAGACCGGGCATTCGGCGGAGCTGGAAAGACAGACCCGCTTATTGCTTGAGCAATATCCAGAGTCCGGATATGTTTTGAATTTGTTGGGTGTATCTCTTCAGATGCAAGGTAAAGACAATCTATTTGCCTTTGAGAAAGCGGCGAAGTTCTTGCCCAATGATGTCAATGTACTTAACAATTTAGGCAACGCCCTAAGCGACCTGAACCGGCTGGACGAGGCCGAGGCTATTTACCGGCGGGTGCTGCATAATAACCCGCTTAACGCTATGGCACTCAGCAACATGGGAGCCGCACTCAGGTGTATGGGCAGGCTAAACGAAGCCGAAGCCATCTGTCGGCGAGCGTTACAGATCAAGCACGATTTCGTTGAGGCGCATAATAATCTTGGCAATATCCTTGAAGATCAGGGTCGCATATCCGAAGCTGAAGCAAGTTACAGAAGGGCGCTGGAAATCAGGCCAAATCAAGTTGACGCACATAATAATCTGGGCAACCTGTTTTTGAGATTGGGCCAGTTTTTCAAAGCAGAAGCATGCTATCGGCGGGCGCTGGAGATCAAACCGGATTGTATCGAGGCGTATGGCAATCTGGGCAATGTCCTGCAAAGTCTCGGAAAATTCGATGAAGCGGTGTTGAGCTATCAACGTGCGCTGGAGATCAAACCCGATTTTGCTGATGCACTCAGCAACCTGCTCTTTATCTACAACCTTTTGCCTGACCAACCCCCGGCAAAGTTGCTGGCTGAAGCGCGGCGTTATGGTGAACTGGTGGCGAGGCAAGCACGTCCATACAAGTCATGGAATGGTGTGCCAGATATTGCGCGGTGCTTGCGCGTAGGATTGGTTTCCGGCGACCTGCGCGAACACGCGGTTGGTTTTTTTCTTGAGGGTGCGCTGTCTGCGCACGCCGCAGGCCGGCTGGAATTTACTGCCTATTCCAATCACCATTGCATTGATGCAGTAACCGGGCGGATCAAGAAAAGCTGTCGTGGCTGGCATTCCGTAGCAGCGCTTTCAGATGAAAATCTTGCCCGGCTGATTCATGACGACGGCATTGACATCCTGCTTGACCTCTCCGGCCATACCAGCCATGACCGGTTGCCGGTATTCGCATGGAAGCCCGCACCCATTCAGGTCGCTTGGCTGGGTTATTTTGCCACCACCGGCGTGGCGGCTATGGATTACCTCATCGCCGACCCGTGGACGCTGCCGGAAACGGAAGGAATTTATTTCACCGAAAAAATCTGGAGACTGCCTGAAACCCGGCTTTGCTTCACTCCTCCCGACACAGATGTGGCAGTTGCACCGCTTCCCGCGCTGACTAACGGTTACGTCACTTTTGGTTGTTTCAACAACCTGGCCAAGATGAACGATAACGTAGTGGCGCTATGGGCGCGTGTGCTTGAATCCGTGCCGGGCAGCCGCCTGCTCCTGAAAGCCAAACAGCTCAATGAAATTGTGGTGCGGCAAAGTGTCGTCGAGCGGTTTGCGGCCCACGGCATCGGCGCCGACCGGATACTGCTGGAGGGCTCAGAGGCAAGGGCGAAATACTTTGCCGCCTACCATCGCGTGGATATTGCCCTCGATCCATTTCCCTTTACGGGCGGCACCACGAGTGCCGAAGGTTTGTGGATGGGTGTGCCGGTGCTGACCCTGGAGGGGGAACGTTTCCTGTCGCGCCAGGGAGTTGGCCTGCTGATGAACGCCGGCCTGCCCGAGTGGGTTGCAGCCGATGCCGACGATTATGTGACCAAGGCAATATCACACACGGGCGACTTGCAACGGCTGGCGACCCTGCGTAGCGGGCTGCGGCAACAGGTACTGGCATCACCGATCTTCGATGCCCCGCGCTTTGCCCGTAATCTTGAAGCCGCATTGCGCGGCATGTGGGCGCAGTGGTGCGACCAACAACAATGAGATAACACATGGTTGTCGAATGGAATGAACAACCATTCAAATGGACTTACTTTGCTGCCTCATCGCTTAATGTGCGGTCAGCACAATTAGCTTCAGCACCTGCCGCTTCTTTTAAGCGCCTGGTTTTCTTGTATACCGTTGACAGCAGACAATATGCCCGCAATTCGGGTGGCGTTTGTTCCAATGCGGCGCGTAGCGGGGCTTCCGCTTTGGCAACATACCCGCTGCCCATCAAGGCCAGGCCCAAATTATAGAAGGCTTGTCCGCGCATGGGTTCTGGGAGGCGCTGTGAATCAACAGCGGCGCGCAGATGGACTATTGCATTTATATATCTCCTGTCTTCCGCCATCCATAGCCCGGCGTTGTAGCGCACCGAAGCATTGTCGGGAAATTGCTTGGCCAAAGAATCCCATTGTGCCGCAAAAATATCCCTGCAACGCCCCCACATGCTGCTTATAGGGGGATTCCATTTGGCTTGAACAGGCGGCTTATTCAGGGCAAGCCCCAGTTTATTGAGCAGGGCCACTACTTCCCCGGGTCCGCCGGTAGCATTGGCTACCGCATAGTCTGCATCTATCAGCCTAACCGTGATATCCTGGAGCTCAGGGGTGGTTATACTATCGGCTGTATCCCTTGCTTCGCGAAGCAATCCTTGCGGCAACTGGACTGAAAATATTTTATAGATGGCGGGCGCGTAGTATCCGGGAAAGGCGCGGAAGTCGCTATCTACAAGCACCTCATGGCTAAACCAGTCACGTGGCCGTTCCATATTCTGGAAACCCCATGACAAAGCGATGGTGAGCAACAGAATGGCGCGCGGCACGGGTTTCAAACGCCAGGACAGGACGGTCAGCAGCATTACGGCCGGCCACGCCGCAAGAGCTAGCCATCGGTCTGAAACAAGCGAGGGTGCAGCAAAAGGAATCAGTTGAATGTAGGGCAGGCAGAGCAGAAAAAAACTGGCCACTGCAAAACTTTCCATGGAACGTTTGCGCAAAAACATTATTGTGCCGGCCACAGCCGCTGCCAGAGTTGCCACTCCCAGCACGATCATGGCTGGAAGGTATGTATCCTCAAGCACCGGGTAAAAAAAATGGCGGCTTTCCGGACTGACGGAAAGGCGGGCCAGCCACCCAAGCACAGCCAGAGTTCGTGAGACTGCCTCAATTCCAAAATAATAGCTCAACCTTTCCGTGCTGCCCCATTTGCTGGCAATAAAAACCAGGTTCAGTAAAACGGCCAGAAGCAATATGGCGAAGAGCCACAGCAAATGGGAGTGGCGCCGGTACGTTGCAGGGATGTCGAGCCAGAACGCCAGCCAGAGCAGGGCAATGACTGGTGCTACAGTGACATAGGATGTTTTCGAGAGCATCACTGCCAAAAAAGCCACCAGCGTTGCGGCGGCATAGGGTGCTGAAAGCCCGAGCTCCCGCTTTGCGCGCAGGGCAAACCAGAGCGCAAGCATTGAAAACAGGCTGGCAAGCAAGTATTTGCGCCCGCTGATCCACACTACAGGTTCGATCATGATGGGATGCAGCGCAAATAATGCGGTGGTTGCCGCCGCAGCCCAAGGTGCGCTTGCAATATCCGCCGGGTGGAAGTAGCGCCACAGGCCTGATGTCACGGCGTATAGCAGCGGCAGGCAGAGCAGATACAGGATGATGTTGTGCAACCGGAACGCAGCAGGATTCAACCCGAACAATGTCATGTCGAGCCAGTAGGAAAGATCACGCAACGGAAGGAACTCAGAAAAAACATTGTATGGCTTGGTAAAGAGACGCCATAGCTCGGTCAGGTGCAGCCCCGCCAGTCTGGTATTCTTGGTGATGTAGTATCCATCATCAGAAATAAACGGGTAGTTGAGCGCCTGCATGTAGGCGGCAACTGCTGCCGCAACTGCGGCCAATACCAGCGCTATGGGTGCAAATCGCCGCATGCGCACATGCGAGGAAGACAGATTCTTTTCTTCAGGCTTCATGGTGCTGTTTCTTCATTAGGGGCATTCTTATGGCGGACGGCTTTGGCATGCATCGGTTTTTCAAACTAATTGGCCAACTTATTTATTTCCGAGAACGTGTAAAACACACGCAAGCACGATTGCAACTGTTTCAATGCAGTGTATAGCGGGGCTTCTGCTTTAGCAATATACAGACCCGCCATGCATGCAGAGGGGCGTACACTAAAACGAACGTACGTTGATTCAAGCTAAACTCCAGCAAGGATTCAAGCCTGCCGCAATTACAGCAAACATGGAGCGGCTTCATTCTTGTATTTCACGTGGATTGGTCCGTAATAGCTGGAAGGCGTTGTGGAACAAAGCCAGTGCTGGCCAGCAACAGGGCTTGTCGCCTGAGCAGATAACCGGTGCACAGGAGCATGCGAATGAACTTGTCTGGCTGTGTCACGAAATTATTTGCCAAGCAATCTACGCGATGCCAAAAGGCCCATACCTACCCGTTTTCTCACAGTCACGGCCCGATAGCATTGCATGGAAACTCAGCACACGGCCCAGAAAATCGCTAAACTGGAGGTGTCCAGCAGAGCGCTTCCTTTATGAAGATGCTTTTGGCCTTAAATCTTTCTGGGCTGATAAACTTAACTTTGTTGCGCCTGGATATTGAAACCGCCCAGTTTTATTTTTCTCCATGTCACTTGCCCACTCTTACACCATCACCGATGTAACGCATTGGTACAACATGCATGAAATCCAGAAAGCCAAGGCTTATCTGAATTCGATTGGTGATCTGGAAATTCAACCTGACAAGATTGTCGCGCAGGTAAAAGGGTCTGCGTCCCGCCCTTATCAGGTGGAAATATTTTTTGAGGCTGACAAGGATGGCAACCTGCATATTGACCCAACGTGCAGTTGCCCGGTGCACTGGAAATGCAAGCACACCGCCGCAGTTTTGCTTTCAGTGTTATCTTTGCCGCGCGCACCTGCCGTTAACCAAGCCGTTCTCGATTGGGTTGCATCTTTCCGGCGTGCGGCGCAAACCCCGCAGAAGAAAAAAACCAAGCCTGTATCGAAGCCGGAGCGTTTATGCTATGCGCTCACCAAATCTTTCAACACGGGCGGTTATGCCATCGGTATCTACAAGGGCAAGGTGGACGCCGAGGATAAGTTTCTGGGTAAGCTGGATGAATGGAACAGCATAGAACGCGCCCTGATAAAGCCGCCGCAATTCGTGGCTGAGGAAGACCTTGCCATCTTCCGCCTGCTGTGGGCACAACGCGATGCATATGGCGGATTTTCCGTCATGGGTGCGCAGGGTGATGAAATCCTGGCGCGATTGCTGGGCTGCGGGCGGTTGTTTTTCAAGGAACGAATCGCGGGCAACCGGTGTTACCTGACGGAGTTGATTCAGCTCAGGCAGGGCGAAGCTCGCGATGCACGGCTGGATTGGGGAGCCGATGAATCCGGCAAGATGGTTCCCACGATAATCCGCAGCGGCACGGCGGTGGACGTGCTGCCGCTAAATGAAGCCACATGGTACATGGATGGCGGTGCAGGCGAGATCGGCTTGTTGAAACTTGCCCAGACACCGGAGCAAGTCGCGCAGTTGCTGAGCATGCCGCCGCTGGACGAAATTGATGTGCCGGTGGTGTCCGAGGCGTTGCGCGAAGTGATCCCTGATTTGCCGCCGCCCAGCACAGACAGGTTGCGCACCGTTGCAAGCCCCTTAGTTCCGATGCTGGTGCTTGGCACATCGGCGCCGTTATGGCTGGGCAGCTTTCGCTCTTATACGCCGGGCAACCATGAGCTGGATTTTGCGCGCATCAAGTTCCGTTATGGCGAGGCCGTATTGTCCGTCAAACACGCGAGTGATTTCGCCATGTTGCCAAGCGGTGAAACGGTGCGGGTAATCCGTGACAAGGAAGCTGAAACAAAAGTAGTCAGGGATATTGGCAATTATGGCTTGGAAGAGGTGCCCAGTTATATCGGGTCTGCTGGCGGCATTCCGGAACGCCCAGTTTACGGGCTGGAAAGCAAAAAGGCCTGGCCCCTTTTCATGCAGCAAGTGATCCCGCAGATGCGTAAAGCGGGATGGGAGATTGTCATTCCGCAAGGCTTCCGCCACCACATACTGGAAGTGGAAGCATGGGAGGCAGAATTCGGCGAAGAAGAGGACGGCTGGTTCAGCCTGAACATGGGCATCGTAGTCAATGGCCAGCGCTTGCCATTGGCGCCGCTGCTGCATGAATTGTTCAGGGTCGACCAGCGCTGGCTGGATGTCCACAGGCTGGAAAAAATGGATGACAAGGAACTCATTGAATTGTTGCTCCCTAGTGGCGGCAGGGTGAATGTTCCTGCGGAGCGAATCAAGCCATTGGCGCAAATCCTGATCGAATTGTTCGACGAAAAGGCAGGCGATGAAATTCGCCTGTCCCGTTACGATGTGGCGCGCATTGACGCATTTTCCGCGATGGAGCGCTGGCAGTTCAAGGGCATGGGCGCAATAAAGAGCCTTGCCGACAAGCTCAGGAATACGGCTGGCATCAAAGCGGTATTCGCGCCGGAAGGCTTCGCGCTGGAACTGCGCCCCTACCAGTTGGAAGGATTGTCCTGGTTGCAATACCTGCGCGAACATGAACTCTCCGGGATACTGGCCGATGACATGGGCTTGGGCAAAACCGCGCAGGCCTTGGCGCATCTGCTGCTCGAAAAACACAGTGGCCGCATGGACAGGCCATCGCTGGTGGTGTTGCCCACCTCGCTCATTTTCAACTGGAAACGCGAGGCGCAGCGTTTTGCCCCGCAGCTCACGATGCTATCCCTGCACGGCAAGGCAAGGGCAGAGCACTTCCAGGCGATTCCGAAATACGATGTCATCCTCACCACCTACCCGCTGCTGTGGCGCGACGAAGAAGCCCTGGCGGAACATGAGTACCATTTGCTGATTTTGGACGAGGCGCAAACGGTGAAAAATGTTTCCAGCCAAGCTGCGCAAGTGGTGCGCAAACTGAGCGCACGGCATCGCCTGTGCCTCACCGGCACGCCGCTGGAAAACCATCTGGGCGAACTGTGGGCGCAGTTTGATTTCCTGCTGCCAGGATTATTGGGTGAGGCCAGGGAATTCACCAAAATATGGCGCACCCCGATTGAAAAATACGGCAACAAATCGCGCCGTGACCTGCTGGCCAGGCGCGTCAAGCCTTTCATCCTGCGCAGGCGTAAGGAAGACGTCGCGCAAGAGTTGCCGCCCAAGACATTCATTATCCGCACCGTCGAACTGGAAGGCGGGCAGCGCGACCTTTACGAAACGGTGCGCATTGCCATGGATCAGCGCGTGCGTGAAGAAGTCGCCGCCAAGGGTTTTGCGCGCAGCCACATCATCATTCTCGACGCATTGCTCAAGTTGCGCCAGGTGTGTTGCGACCCGCGCCTGCTGAAATTGACCAGCGCCAGGAGAGTGAAAGAGCGCGCCAAGCTCGACTTGCTCATGGAAATGTTGCCGGAGCTGGTCAGCGAAGGCAGGCGTATACTGGTGTTCTCGCAATTCACTTCCATGCTTGAGTTGATGGAAGAGGAACTGGCAAATGAAAAGCTGGGATACGTAAAACTCACTGGCGATACGCAAAACCGCGAAGAAGTGGTGCGCCGTTTCCAGGATGGCGAAGTGCCGATATTCCTCATCAGCCTCAAGGCGGGCGGTGTAGGGCTGAACCTGACCGCCGCCGACACGGTGATCCACTATGACCCATGGTGGAACCCCGCCGTGGAAAACCAGGCCACGGATCGCGCGCACCGCCTCGGGCAGACGAAAAATGTGTTTGTGTACAAACTGGTCGTGGCAGGCAGCATCGAAGAAAAAATACTTGCTCTGCAAGAGAAAAAAGCCGAGCTTGCCGCCGGCATCCTGTCCGAAGATGTCAACGGTTTGGTTAAGTTCGGCGAAGCCGATATTGCCGCGTTGCTGGCGCCACTGCCGGATGATGACACCCCATAGAAGGTTTTGTGCTGGTATCGTTGCGAATATGGGCGTGGCGTGGAGCGGGTAAGTAAAAAATTTGGTCGCGGCCTTCGGCAATTTGGCCGTCTTGACCGGAATGTTTGTCACAACGATACAGATGATGAAGAAAATTTAAATGAACCTGAAAGAAACACGTATCAGTTCCGAGGTCGCCTATGACGGCGGTTTCATCAGGGTGCTCAAGGATAAGGTGCGTTTGCCGGACGGCAGCACCAGCACACGCGAGCATATCTCGCATCCCGGCGCGGTGGCGGTGTTGGCTCTGCAAGATAACGGCAAGCTGGTGATGGAGCGCCAGTTCCGCTATGCGCCGCAACGTGAATTCATTGAAGTTCCCGCAGGCAAGATAGACCACGGCGAAGACATCCTGCTTTGCGCGCAACGCGAGCTGCTGGAAGAGACCGGTTATGTCGCCAGCGAGTGGACACACTTGGCCACAGCTTGGCCATCCATCGGTTATGCCGACGAACGCATCGAATACTTCCTGGCGCGCGGCCTTGTCCATCAAGGTGCTCAACTCGACGATGGCGAATTCCTCGAAGTGTTCGAGCTATCGCTTACCGAGGCAATGGAATGGATCAGGCAAGGGAAAATCAATGACAGCAAGACCATCGTTGGCCTGTTCTGGCTGGAGAAGGCACTGAAGGGGTGGGGGCAGGGATAGAGAGATTGCGGCCGGTTCGGATACATTAATGCAGGAGCGTGCTGCAAGTTCCTCAGACAAATTTCAACTGCTTTTACGGACAATTCATGACCAGCGCTTCCTTCATTTGGATGCCTCAATAATTGAACCGCCTGCAACATGTCCATTGCTGACCTCATTCTCGTCACGCATGCCTTGTTCGTGGCGTTTGTCGTTTTGGGTCTGGTTGCGATCCTGCCTGGGAAATATTGGCGTTGGGGCTGGGTCAGGAACGGGTGGTTCAGGGTTATCCACCTTTTGGCAACAGGAATCGTGATAGTGGAATCATGGATGGGCTGGGTATGCCCGCTTACCGAGTGGGAGAACCGATCAAGGGTGGCGGCGGGCAGCAGCGCCTATGCAAGCCCCTTTATCCAGCACTGGCTGCATGAAATTCTGTTCTATGATTTTGCCCCTTGGGTTTTTACGGTTACTTACACTGCATTTGGAATCTTTGTGGTAATTGCCTGGCTGTTTGTGCCGCCGGGGCATGTACGAAGTCCAAAGATTTAAAAGAGGCGTATTATCATCGGACAAAATTCTGCGGGGCATCAATGCATAAACTTTAAGGGAAAGATATGGCCAGCCTGCTGGAACAACTGAAATCCATGACTACCATCGTGGCGGATACGGGCGACATCGAAGCGATTCGCCATCACCGGCCGCAGGATGCGACGACCAATCCCTCTTTGCTGCTCAAGGCAGCCACGCTGCCGGAGTATGTGCCGCTTATCGTCGATTCGATTGCATGGGCCAAGGCGCAAAGCGGCGATCGCGGGCAGCAAGTGCGCGATGCCATGGACAAGCTGGCAGTGGGTGCCGGCCTGGAGGTGCTCAAATCCATTCCGGGGCGTGTTTCCACCGAAGTGGATGCGCGGCTTTCTTTCGATACCGGCGCCACCCTGCGTAAGGCACGCAAACTGATCGGGCTATACAATGAAGCCGGCGTGGATAACAGCCACGTATTAATCAAGATCGCCTCCACCTGGGAAGGCATCCGGGCTGCGGAAATTCTCGAACGCGAAGGCATCAACTGCAACCTTACGCTGATGTTTGGTTTTGCCCAGGCACGCGCCTGCGCCGAGGCAGGCGTGACGCTGATTTCCCCCTTCGTCGGCCGCATCCTCGACTGGCACAAGGCACACAGCGGGCGCGATTTTCTGGCGGAGGAAGATCCGGGCGTGTTGTCGGTGCGCCAGATTTATGCGTACTACAAGGAACATGGTTACAAGACCATCGTCATGGGCGCGTCATTCCGCAATATGAGTGAAATCCTGGCGCTTGCCGGATGCGACCGGTTGACCATTGCCCCGGCCTTGCTGAAAGAATTGGATGCCGCCCAAGGGCAATTGGAGCGTCGCTTGGCCAATCAAGGTGCGTCCAAGCCGCGTCCTGCGCCGATGACGGAAGCGGAATTTCGCTGGGAGATGAACGAGGATGCCATGGCCACGGAAAAACTGGCCGAAGGCATCCGGGGTTTTACCGCCGACCAGATCAAGCTGGAAAAGGTGCTGGCGGAAAAGCTTTAGCGTCGGCTGGATTATGCGCCGGTTTTCGCGGGCTGCTGGGTATCTTGCTTATCAGGGCGCGGATAGTTGTCTACGAACGATTTCAGGCCAGATTGCACCAACTCATAAGTCTTGTCGATATTGGATGCAATATCCCCTTGCAGCACGTTCAAGCCTTGGAGAATATTGCGCGCCTCGGCAAAGCCCTGGTCAATGCCGTCGCCGATTACCTTGGTAAAATCTTTCAGCGCCGTTTCCAGGTCTTTTTCAGGATGCTTCTCCTGATATTTGGCGAAGAATGCGGTGCTCAAGGAAACAATACGGTCGGCAGTGGCTTGCGGACTCATATCTACACCGGAGGCGGCGGCGTTCTGGATGGCGTTGGGGCCGAGATCGGGTTCCAGAGCTTGGTTGATATGTTCGATAGCGGACTTGAGAAGCAAGCTAAGGGATTTATCGCCGGCACTTAGAGACACCGACATTGTGGCTTCCAGAATTGACTTGTTGAGCGCCTGCTTGGAAGCGATGATACCCGACTTGTCGGTTTCTGCCTGCTTGGTAACGCGCCCTTCGCTTTGGACGGCAGCGTCCTGCTTGCCTTTGGGAAGTTTGGCGGAAGAACTGGTTTCTTGGCTTATGGATTCCACTTTCATCGCAGTGACTCCTTAAAAGTTAAGTTAGGCATCTTGTTACCGCTATCGACAGTTGGCGGCAAAACTTTAGGCTACATCCAAACAATAAATCGAATTGTTTTCGCATAAGCAAAAAGACAGCCAGAATGGGTAGGGGCAATACCATCATTCTCATTGATTATTATTGGAAAAAAGTATATATTAAATTAATAAAAAAGGGAGTTGGTAATGGCCATCTCAAGCGTCAATTTGTCGCTCAGCCCCGTCGGCGCTACAACTACTCAGGTGCAGGTCGGGTTTGACCCGAAAACCTCTCCCCTTGCGCTGCAATCCAAAGAAAACAATGCACTTGCACAGTTGAGTGCTTTTGGGCAAGTCAAGATGTCCCTTGCCGACTTGCAGAATAAAGCGCAGGCGCTCAAGGATTTCAGCAAGCCTCCCACCTTTCAGGATTTTCAGCTGGTCGTGCAAAGTTTTGTGCAGTCGCTCAATTCGCTTAACAGAAATATCAGCCAATTGGCGACAAGGCAAGACGCCACCAGCGCTGACAATCGTCCCGGACAGGCATTAAACAGCGTGCGCAAGGCAGTGGAAGGAAACAACCAAAACACGCTTTCCGCGATGCAGAAAATGGGGGTTTCGCAGCAGGCCGGCGGCATGTTCTCCATCAACCAGGGACAATTGGAAAAGTCTTTTCAGGGCAACCGGCCTGGCGCATTAGCCACCATGCATGAAGTCGCTAATCGCGTCGCACAAGTGGCGGATAAACAGCTTACCGTTAACGGATATATCGGAAAGCAGGCAATTAACTTGAGTACGCGCATCAACGATTTTGGAAATACGCGCAGCACGGCACAGGTTTATTCCAGTAAACAGCAGGCATTCCGGCAAGCGTCGCCAGCGCAACAGTCCAGCGCAGGAAGCAACACAGCGCGTATCGCAGTAGCCAATTACACCACCATAGCGGCGCTTTAATATTCCGGCTTCATTGGCTAATTCCCGCTGAACTGCGACTGATTGCTATACTCCGGCCTGCTGCGCCTGCTCATCCGCAAAATAACTGCTGCGCACCATCGGCCCGCAGGCAGCATTTAAAAATCCCATCTCCAGCGCGGCTTGCTCAAACATCCTGAAAATATCCGGATGGACATAGCGCAGTACAGGCAGGTGGTTATTTGAAGGTTGCAGATATTGTCCCAATGTAAGCATCTCCACATCATGAGTGCGCAGGTCGCGCATCACTTGCAGCACTTCATCATCAGTCTCACCCAGCCCCAGCATCAGGCCGGACTTGGTCGTCACTTTGGAGAAGCGCGCCTTGAATTGCTTGAGCAGCATGAGCGAATGGGCGTAGTCCGCGCCGGGGCGCGCCAGCGCATACAGGCGCGGTACGGTTTCCAGATTGTGGTTGAACACATCGGGCAAGCTGCCGGAAAGCGCTTCCAGCGCAGGTTCCATGCGGCCACGAAAATCCGGCACCAGCGTTTCCACTTTGGTATGCGGCGAGCAGGTACGGATGGCGGCAATGCAAGCGGCGAAATGTTGCGCGCCGCCATCGCGCAAGTCGTCGCGATCCACGCTGGTAATGACCGCATATCTCAGCTTGAGCAACGCGATGGATTGCGCCAGCCGCGCGGGTTCGCCGGCGTCCGGCGGCAGCGGCTTGCCGTGCGCCACATCGCAGAACGGGCAGCGCCGCGTACACACATCGCCGAGGATCATGAATGTGGCAGTGCCCTTGCCGAAGCATTCGCCGATGTTGGGGCAGGATGCTTCCTCGCACACCGTATGCAGATCGTGTTCGCGCAACAACCGCTTCACATCGTGATAACCCTGCCCACTGCCGGACTTGACGCGTATCCATTCCGGCTTGCGCAGGCGCTGCTGCAAGGGAATGATCTTGATAGGATTGCGCGCGGTTTTGGCGGCGCCGGTTTGTTTGTGTTCACTGTTGCTCATGTTGATCTCTTTTTTCGATTGGATTTTGCGGCCTCTGCGGGCAGCAAGCTTGTGAGTTGCTGGTAGCGATCAAGTGAAGATTGTACAGGCTGCACGGCGGCGTGTGGAGGT
>JAHFRC010000008.1 GCA_023259015.1 Nitrosomonadales bacterium
CATATCTCCGCACCGGCTCCGTGGTTGATGGGCGGCATTTCCATGATGCCCGGCGTGTAATGATGCAACTGCTGTATGCATGATAATACAGGTAGGTTAAATTCGTGTCTTCCATTTGCACAAGGCAATAATCCTGAGTCTCAAACATTCGCCCCTAGTGTGTTGCTGCCATCCACCGGTTTCTGCTTTTGGGCGTGAACCGCATTTCGCCGCCAACTTAAACCGCAGGAATCTTTTGTTCGCTTAAGGCCATGCATTATTTCATTGGCATTGGGGTCTCATTCGATAATTGTTCTTTACCCATGCGCGCATTCATTTCATTCCACAGCTCCACTTGGGCATCGGCTTCCTCTTTCGCATCATTACGCCCATCCTTCTGTTCTTTGGAGAGCCATAATCCATCAGCGTTCAGGCTATGTTCCGGAAACAGTTCGATGCGCTCGTTGGCCGGTTTGATCGTCTTGTCCATTGTGTCGAGCACCAAGGGCATGACGCCCGGTTCAGACTGGTAGGTTAGCACCATATATGACTGATCTGCCGATTTCATGGAGTGGACATGGGTGATTTTCATTTTTTCTATGCCGATCCCTAAAGCCTCGAGCGTAACGTATTTTGCAATCACATGATCCGCCTGGCTGCCCGCGTTGCGCTGCAGCATCTCGAATGGGGTGGACCAGTGTTTGCGGCCCCAAATTTCCTCTTCTGTTTTGACCGGGATACGGTTGAAAAACTCGTTGGTTAACGCCAGTTTCTCGGCAATCGGCTTGTTTTTGTTGTCCATAACCAGCGAGTTCCAGGCGGCAATTCGGTCGGCAGCTTCCGGGCCGTAAGCCTTTTCGGTTTCTTTGATTGCCCTGTTGGAGATGGGGGCCTTTCCAAGCTCAGCTGCACCCGCAGCCAGCATATGGACAGCAAAGAATGCAGCAAGGCAGAGAGCGATCCAATTATGTGTTTTCACGGTTATGCTATCCCCATTTTTGTTTTATTACCGGGAAGTAAAATACGCTTTTAATCTGGCGAGCAATAATACCAAGCGGAAACCATAAACTATGATACCCGCAATCTAGCAGCTAATTCCCTTCTTTGGTATAGGCCAATAGATTGCAATTGCCCCCGGAAACCGGAAAATAGGCATGCTGATACAGCCAGGCCACAGTTAAACTATTGCATATCTATCAGCCCTGGTTTGCCAACATGCGTATCCTGTTCCTGACCCATAGCTTCAACAGCCTCACCCAGCGCCTGTTCGTTGACTTGACGCAGGATGGGCATGAGGTATCCATCGAGTTCGATATAGCCGATTCAGTGACCGAGGAGGCCGCCGCGCTTTATCAGCCGGACATTGTCCTGGCGCCCTTTCTCAAGCGCGCGATTCCAGATACGGTGTGGCGCAATCATGTTTGCATGGTGGTTCATCCCGGCATTGTCGGAGACCGTGGCCCTTCCGCGCTGGACTGGGCTATCCAGCGTGGAGAGAGCGAATGGGGGGTGACCGTGCTGCAGGCGGATGCGGTGATGGACGCGGGCAATGTCTGGGCTACGGAAACTTTTTCGATGGGCGTGGAAAAGAAGAGCAGCCTGTACCGCAACCAGGTCACGGAAGCGGCCAGCAAGGCCGTCAGGTCTGCCGTTGTGCGCTATCTCGATGGCGGGTTCCAGCCTTGCCCATTGGAGCAATGGCCAAATGCGCGCGGAGAGGAACGGCCTCTCATGCGCCAGGCAGACCGGAAAATAAATTGGGAAGCAGACGACACGCACACGGTACTGCGCAAGATTCATGCGGCGGATGGTTTTCCCGGCGTGCGCGATGAACTTTTCGGTTCGCCCTGTTTTCTTTTCGATGCGCGCGCAGAACCGGATAGGGCAGGCAGCGCAGGCGCATTGCTGGGCTGGCGCGGCCACGGCGTGGTTAGGGCCACGCGCGACGGCGCGGTGCGCATCGGGCAGGTGCGCAGGATTGATGGCGAACACGCTTTCAAACTGCCGGCATCAATTGCTTTTGCTTCCGCATTGGAGAGTCTTCCATTATTGGATGATGCCGGCGCGGATGGCATCCGCTACGAGGAGGCGGATGGCGTCGGCTACCTGTATTTTGATTTCTACAACGGCGCCATGTCCACCGCGCAATGCCGCCAACTGCTAGCGGCTTACCGCAAGGCCTGCGCACGCCAGACGCGAATCATCGTGTTGATGGGCGGTGAGGATTTCTGGTCGAACGGGATTCACCTCAACCTGATAGAAGCGGCCAGCAGCCCGGCGGATGAATCATGGGAAAACATCCAGGCCATGGATGACATGGCCGAGGCCATCATCAGGACGACCAGCCACCTGACCATCGCTGCACTCGGGGGCAACGCCGGTGCGGGCGGCGTGTTTCTGGCACTGGCGACAGACAGGGTGTGGGCGAGGCAGGGCGTCGTGCTAAACCCGCATTACAAGAACATGGGAAATCTTTACGGCTCGGAGTTGTGGACTTACACGCTGCCGAAACGCGTGGGCGCTACGCGAGCAGAGAGCATCATGCACAACCGCCTGCCGCTCGGTGCTGCGCAGGCGTTGCGCATGGGCATTGCAGACGCCTGTATCGAAGGGGATATGGCATCTTTCCGCATGGAGGTGAAGAAACGCGCCATGGAATTATCCCTCATGCCGGATCACGGCGAGCATCTGGCCGCCAAGGCGGAAATGCGCCAGCGCGAAGAATCAATCAAGCCGCTTTTGCTTTATCGCGAAGCCGAACTGGCCGAGATGCGGCGCAACTTTTACGGCTTCGATCCGAGCTACCACTATGCGCGCCACCAGTTTGTGCACAAGGCGTTACATGCATGGACGCCAAGGCATTTGTGCCGGCACCGTGACATTGGGCGACATATACAGCGCGTCAATTTTTAAACATGCCGTCTTCGCGGAAATGGTGAGGCCGTATTATTCCTGCACCACTTCAAAATCATGCGTGATATCCGCTGTCTTGCCCAGCATGATGGAAGCGGAGCAATATTTTTCCGCAGAAAGCCTGATTGCGCGTTCCACCTGTTCCGGCTTTAAATCCTTGCCGCTCACGATGAAGTGAAAGTGTATGCGGGTGAACACCTTGGGATCTTCCGTGGCGCGCTCCGCCTGAATTTCCACCACGCAGTCGGTGATTTGCTGGCGGCTTTTTTTCAGGATGTGGATGACATCGTAAGTGGTGCACCCGCCGGTGCCTAGCAGCACCATTTCCATCGGGCGCGGCCCGAGATTGCGTCCTCCGCCGTCCGGCGGGCCATCCATCAGGACGGCATGGCCGCTTTCGGTTTCGCCCAGAAAGGATACTTGTTCCACCCACTTGATGCGTGCTTTCATGATGTGCCCCGCTGTTTTTTGATGTCAGGATTTTAACCGATACCACAACAGGCCGATAATTTCGTGCATGAAAATCCTGCTGTCACGCAGGGCTTCGGCGCGCGGCACGAAACTGAGCAGGTCGGTGCGGTAACGGGTGGTGAAGGCGGTGGGTGCAGGCACGGCCTCGAATCCGGCTGAGCGGAATGCCAGGATTGAACGCGGCATGTGCCAGGCGTGGGTTACCAGATAGACGCGTCTGATGCCGGCCTGTTGCAGGATATGGTAGCTGTAGCGCGCATTTTCCAGTGTGTTGCAGGAGGCATCTTCGACCCAGCGCACCGGAACCTTGAATTCCTGCTCCAGGGCGGCCTGCATTTGCCGCGCCTCGGAGAGATTGTTGCCGAGCGGCTTGCCGCCGGTGACCAATACCGGCTTGCCGGTTTCGCGCTGTAGTTTCGCGGCGTAACGCAGACGCGCCAATGTGGCTTCGCCCACGGTGTCTGCCGCATATTCCGGCGCATGAAAATAAGTGCCGCCGCCCAACACCACGATGGCATCGGCGGGCTGCGCCCGCGTATCAACTGTGCTGGGTGGTCCTTCCAGAAGATGCAACGCGCCCTTGGCGAAATAAGGGGTGGCGCACAGCCACAGCAGAGCAAACGAACCGATGAGCAGCGCGCGCCCGAGGCGCGGGTAAGGGCGGGCAATCAATAACCCAGCCAGCGCGGCAAGCAGCAGATTGAACGGCGGGAGCAGGAATGCGCTGATCAGGTTGGTGACAAACCAGGACATGGGGCTACTAAACGCAGGGCGCGGCGTTGCCGCAACTCGCGCATGATACCTGAGCCGGCATCCAGCCAATAACCGTTGCGCTTTGAAACAGCGTAGAGCATGGGCAGGAAAAAATCCTGCTCCGCATTTCTAAAATGTTTGCTAAAATAACTTCCGTATTCAAGGTGCCGGATGGTTTACGCCATCCGGTTAAACGGGAAACAGGTGAAATACCTGTGCTGCCCCCGCAACGGTAAGCAAGTGTGGACGTGTCAGAATGCCACTGTGAGCAATCATGGGAAGGCGATGCGTTTTGTCTTGCGAGCCCGTATATCGGCCCTGAATGCAGGAATCCGCATGGATTCCACAGGTCGGGAAATGCAGCGGGCGGCGCATGGACGGCAGAATGGCCATGCCATACCGGTTAATCCATACTTCCTTCCTGTTATATCTGCTGCATCTCCTGTTATTGAACGTTCCAGCGGGGTCGCTATGGAACTTGCTCAGGAAAATATCAATGAAACAGCAGAAACTTTTCGCCGCCATTTTGTGCGCGGTTACTCCCTTGTCTTACGCAGCTGACGATACACTGGATGAAATCGTGGTGACGGCTACACGCATCGCGCAACCATTGAAGCAGTCCTTAAGCAGCACCACTGTGATTACCCAGGAAGACATCCGCAATTCGCAGGCGCCGGACGTGCTGACCATCCTGCGCAATGTAGCGGGAGTGGAATTCTCCCAGAGTGGCGGAACAGGCAAAGCTTCCAGCCTGTTCCTGCGCGGCACGGATAGTACGCATGTATTGGTGCTGGTGGATGGCGTGCGCGTCAGTTCCGCCACTTTCGGTACAACCGCAGTAGACCAGCTGATGCTGGATCAGATCGAGCGTATTGAGGTGGTGCGCGGCAATGTCAGCAGTCTCTATGGGTCGGAGGCCATCGGCGGGGTGGTGCAGATTTTTACCAGGCATGGACGCGGTGCGCCTGCCGCAAACATAAGTGCTGGCCTTGGCAATCAGGGTACGCGGCGACTGTCTGCCGGGATTGGCGGCGCCGCTGACGGTACGGATTTCAGCGTCCAGCTCTCCACGTTCAGAACCGGCGGTGTGTCGGCGCTCAATCCGGCGCTGGTGCTCACCGCCAACCCGGATCGCGACGGCTATCGCAACAACAGCCTGTCCGCCAATGTGGGCCATGCGTTCAACGCCGATCACCGCGTTACGGCAACGCTGTTCGGCAGCAACGGCAATAACCAGTACGACAATGCATTCGGGCTGCCGACAGACATAAATACAAATCGAGCGCAGATATGGAAACTCTCGCTGGCCTCGGATGACCAGATCACTGATGCCTGGCACAGCAAAGTACAACTGGCAAATGGTGTGGACCAATACCGGGATTATTTGAAAGGTGCGCCCGTTGCGGGCGGCTCGCTGTACCAGACTTCAAACAATCATTTGATCTGGCAGAACTCTTTCCACCTGGACGAAGATAAGCGGCTTTTGCTCGGCGCCGAAACATTGCGGCAGTATGTGTCCAGCGATCTCAATCCGGGCTATGTGCAGAACTCACGCAAGATAAATAGTGTATTCGCCGGCTATACCGGGCGCTATGGGGCGCATCAGGCGCAGTTCAACCTGCGCCACGACAGCAACTCGCAATACGGCGGCGAAACCACCGGCCTGCTTGGCTATGGTTATGCGCTCACCAATGCATGGCGCGCCACCGCCAGCTACAGTACGGCTTTCCGGGCACCCACCTTCAACGAGTTGTACTATCCGGACACTGGTTGGGGCGGCGGAAACCCGGCGCTAGAGCCGGAGCATTCGCGCAATATGGAAGCCGCGTTGCGTTATTTTGTGGCAGGCGGTCAACAGCTTGATTTAGTGTATTTCGACAATCGCATCCACAACTTAATTTCCGGCTGGCCACCGGTCAATGTTAATAAGGCGCGCATTGACGGGGTCGAGCTCAGTTATGCCGGGTGGTTCGGGAATACCAACGTGAAGGCCGCACTGACTTCGCAAGCCCCGCGCGACGCCGCCACAGGTGTGCAACTGGACAGGCGCGCCAAGCTGCATGGCAACCTCGGCATCACCCAGCAATTCGGCGCATGGCAGGTTGGCGGCGAATGGCTGTATAGCGGTACCCGGGAAGATAATTTCACCGATCCCAATACCTTTGTAACGACACGTAAGACACTGGCCAGCTATAACGTGTTCAACCTGACCGCCGGTTATGCTATCAACAAGGGCACCAGGCTATCGTTGCGTGCGGACAACCTGGCCAACCAAAATGACAGCAATGCATATGGCTACAACCCCTTGGGGCGCACCTTGTTTGTCGGACTGAGTTATCAGCAGTAAGTTTTGAGGCGACAGGATGCGTGCTTCGACGCCCCCTGTTTTTCTGCTAGAGTTGCTACCTGTTCAGGTGGTTTAAATTGAAAAGGAGAAATACAAATGCAATTACAAAATAGACAAGCTGGAATATTTGCCGCGCTGGTGCTTCTGATGGCGGCTACGCGCATCTACAGCCATTTGGGCTCTGCGGTGTCTTTGCCGGATGCCAGTTGGCCGGTGTTTTTTCTGGCCGGTTTTTATTTGGCGCGTCTTTCCTGGCCTGCCGTAGCGGCTTTTGTATTCCTGCTGCTGGAGGCTGGTTCTGTTGATTATTACGCGATTGCCTTTCGTGGCGTAAGCGATGAATGTTTTTCGCCCGCTTATTGGTTCTTGATTCCCACCTATGCCTGCCTGTGGTATGCCGGCCGCTGGGTTGCCCCGCGCCTGCACAAAACCTGGGCAAGTTTTGGATTGCTGGTCGCCGTGGCATGGGGTGCGACATCGGTAGCATTCCTGATTTCCAATCTCAGTTATTACCTGCTTTCTGCCCGCTTCGCAGACATGAGCATGCTGCAATATGCCGGGAGCGTTGCAAAATATTATCCACCGTACCTGTCTTGCACCCTGTTGTATCTCGCATGCGCCGCAATACTGCACGTGCTGCTGGGCAATACAGGTAAAAATACCGCGCATTTCTCAGAACGCATTTAGGTATGGCAGATAGCCCGGCGCAGCACCGCGCGCGCATGGCGCGCAAAAAAGCGGTGATTGACCAGCATGTTGCCGAAGCCAGCATCGAACGCGGTGTGGTCATCATCAACACCGGCAACGGCAAAGGCAAAAGTACGGCGGGTTTCGGCATGCTGGCGCGTGCGCTCGGCCACGGCATGCGCGTCGGTGTGGTGCAATTCATCAAGGGTGCGTCCTCCACCGGCGAGGAAGAATTTTTCCGGCGCTTTCCCGAGGTGAGTTACCACGTCATGGGCGAAGGCTTTACCTGGGAAACGCAGGACAGGGAGCGCGATATCGCTGCCGCGCAGGCAGCCTGGAACAAGGCATGCGAGTTGCTGAGCGATGCGCGCTATGCGGTGGTGCTGCTGGATGAACTCAATATCGCACTCAAGCTGCAGTACGTGCAAGTGAAGGATGTGCTCGCCGCCTTGCGCAAACGCCCTGCCGCGCAACATGTCGTGATTACCGGGCGCGGCGCACCCGATGCGCTGATCGAATTTGCCGATACTGTCACTGAAATGCACCTCGTCAAACATGCCTACCACGCAGGCATCAAGGCGCAGCCAGGCGTGGAACTCTGATCGCTACACCACCCTGCGATAGCCATGACAATCACCCCCGCTGAATTTCCTGTGCTGATGTGCAAGGAAAGCGTGTGTTGAATACCGCAATCATGATGGTATGCGCGCTGTTGCTCGACCGTCTGCTGGGCGAGCCGCGCCGCTGGCATCCGCTGGTGGGCTTCGGCAACCTTGCGGTATGGATGGAGCAGCACATGAATGGCGGCGCGCATTCCGCATTGCGGCTGCGTGTTCACGGCGTGCTGGCATGGGGGCTGGTCATCGCACCGTGGTTGGTGCTTGTCTGGCTGTTGTGGCGGCAGCCTCTGTTGCAGCTGCTCGCCGGAGTATTGGTTTTGTATTTTGCGCTCGGCATGCAGAGCCTGAACGAGCACGCCGGACGCGTCCAGCAAGCCTTGCAGGCCGATGATCTGGCGCTTGCGCGGCTGCGTGTGGGCGAGATCGTCAGCCGCGATACCACTGCGATGCAGAAACAGGATGTCGCTCGCGCCGGAGTCGAATCGGTGCTGGAAAACGGCAGCGATGCGGTGTTCGGCGCGCTGTTCTGGTTTGCGCTGGCGGGTGCGCCCGGCGTGCTGCTGTATCGTCTGGCGAACACCTTGGATGCGATGTGGGGCTATCGTACACCGCATTACCGCTACTTCGGCTGGGCGGCGGCGCGGCTGGATGATGTGCTGAATTTCATTCCGGCGCGGCTCACCGCGCTGACCTATGCGCTGCTCGGCAACACGCGTATTGCCTTGCACTGCTGGCGGCAACAGGCGCGCGCATGGGACAGCCCGAATGCCGGGCCGGTGATGGCGAGCGGTGCGGGCAGTTTGATCGTGCAACTCGGCGGTGCGGCAAATTACCATGGCGTATGCGAAGAGCGCCCGGCACTGGGCGCAGGCCATGCGCCGGATGCTGCGGACATCGCGCGCGCCACGGCGCTGGTGCGGCGCGGTGCGTGGCTATGGGTGTTGCTGCTCTTGCTGATTGGAGTGTTGCTGCATGCTTGAACACGGCGGACAAACTCGCGCTGCGGCTGCACGCTACGGCATTGCGCTGGGGAATTGGCTGGATCTTTCCACCGGCATAAACCCGATACCCTTCGAGCCGCCGCCGGTTCCGCCGGATGCATGGGGGCGCCTGCCGCAGGAGCAGGATGGTCTGGAGGAGGCTGCGGCGGCGTATTACGGCACACTCGATGTGCTGCCTGTGGCCGGCTCGCAGGCGGCAATCCAGGCGTTGCCGCGCTTGCGCGACTGCATACGCGCTGGCGTATTGGCGCCAGGTTACATCGAGCATGCGCAAGCCTGGCGCAACGCGGGGCACGAGGTAGTGAATATAAATGCAGATGAAATCAATACCCATCTGGAAGAGATATCCGTGCTGGTATTGATGAATCCAAACAATCCGACTGGCGCCGCATTTGCGCTCGAACAATTGCGCGAATGGCATGGGCGGCTGGCAGAACACGATGGCTGGTTGATCGTTGACGAGGCGTTCATCGAGGCCACAAAGATGAGTAGCATGGCGCAAGCGCAGATGCCGCAAGGATTGATCGTGCTGCGTTCAATGGGAAAATTCTTCGGCTTGGCTGGTGCGCGTGTCGGCTTCGTGCTGGCGCGAACGGCATTGCGCAACGCATTGCGTGAAGCGCTTGGTCCATGGGCTTTATCCGGCCCATCGCGTTTCGTGGCGCAAGCCGCACTGCGCAACCGTGCGTGGCAGGCGGCAACACGCGAACGCCTGCTGCAAGATGGCGTGCGCCTGGCGCAATTGCTGCACGCGGCGGGGTTGCCGCCTGCCGGGGGTTGCGAGCTGTTCCAGTGGGTGCCAACCAAACAGGCAGAAACCATTCATCGGCAGTTGGCGCAGCGCGGCATACTCACGCGCTACTTTGCCGAGCCAGGCAGTCTGCGTTTTGGCTTGCCCGGCAGTGAGGCTGATTGGGGCAGATTGCGCGCAACTCTGGGCGAGATTCTGTGATGGCCGCCACCACCTTGATGATCCAGGGCACGACTTCCGATGCAGGCAAGAGCCTGTTGGCCACGGCACTGTGTCGCTGGCTGGTGCGGCAAGGCATCAGCGTCGCGCCATTCAAGCCGCAGAATATGGCGCTGAACAGCGCAGTAACGGAGGATGACGGCGAAATCGGGCGCGCACAGGCAGTGCAGGCTACTGCCTGTCGTATCGCACCACACACCGACATGAATCCGGTGCTGCTTAAACCCAACAGCGACACCGGTGCGCAGGTCATCATCCACGGACGCGCCATCGGCAATCAGGATGCGCGCGCTTATCACGACTATAAACGTGTGGCACGCGCGGCAGTACTGCAATCGCATGCGCGGCTTGCGGCGCACTATCAGGTTATCGTCGCCGAAGGCGCGGGATCGCCCGCCGAGATCAACCTGCGCGCAAACGACATCGCCAACATGGGGTTCGCCGAGGCGGTGGATTGCAAGGTGATCCTGATCGCCGACATCGACCGGGGCGGTGTGTTTGCCCATCTGGTGGGCACACTGGCGCTGTTGTCCGCCAGCGAACGGGAACGTGTGGCGGGTTTCGTCATCAACCGTTTTCGCGGTGATTTGAGCCTGCTGCAACCGGGGCTGGATTGGCTGGAGCGCGAGACCGGCAAATCGGTGCTGGGCGTCCTGCCCTGTCTGCACGGACTGCATCTGGATGCTGAGGATGCATTACCTGTTTCCCATGCTCGCGCTCAACCGCATGATGGCAACAAGTTGCGCGTGATCGTGCCGGCATTGCCGCGCATCAGCAACCACACCGATTTCGATGCACTGCGCGCGCATCTGCAAGTCGATTTGCATTTTATTGCGCCGGGCGAGAAACCGCCGGCTGCCGACCTGGTGATCCTGCCCGGCTCGAAAAACGTGCGCGCCGATCTGGATTTTTTACGCGCACAGGGCTGGGAAAATTACTTACAACGTCATCTGCGCTACAGCGGCAAGCTCATCGGCATCTGCGGCGGCTTTCAAATGCTGGGCCGGTGGCTGCACGACCCGCACGGCGTGGAAGGAGCGGCGGGCAGCAGCGCGGGGCTGGGCTGGCTGGATATGGAAACCACATTGCAGCGCGACAAGCAGTTGCGCAATTGCAGCGGAAAACTGGCATTCGGTAATGCGCAAGTAAAGGGCTACGAGATACATGCCGGCATCAGCAGCGGTGCGGCGCTGGCACGCCCTGCGCTGTGGCTGGAGCATGGTGCGGATGGCGCCATGAGTGAAGACCGGCAAATACTCGGCACTTATCTGCACGGCCTGTTCGATACTCCGGCGGTATGTGCATCGCTATTGAGCTGGGCCGGATTGCACGATGCGGACGCCCTCAATTACACCGCGCTACGCGAGGCCACGCTGGAGCGCTTGGCAGATATGGTAGAACAGCATCTCGATACTTCGCGCTTGCGCCAACTGCTCGGTTTATCCTGCGATGAGGAGGTGTTGTGCGCACCCTGATCCTCGGCGGCGCGCGCTCCGGCAAAAGCCGGCTGGCAGAGCGCATGGCGCAGGAAAGCCAACTCGCCGTCACCTATATCGCCACGGCGCAGCCACAGGATGCGGAAATGGCGCAACGCATTGCCGCGCACCGCGCGCACCGCCCGGCGCACTGGGCGAGCATTGAAGAGCCGCTGGCGCTGGCTGCCGCACTGCAACGCCACGCCGCAGAAAATCACTGCGTGCTGGTGGATTGCCTGACGCTGTGGTTGACTAACCTGCTGCTGCACCCCGATACCGCCATGTTCGAACGCGAACGCGCGGCATTGCTTGATATTCTGCCAGAGTTGCCAGGCCAGATCATTCTGGTCAGCAACGAAACCGGTTTGGGTATCGTGCCGCTGGGCGAAATTACGCGCCGCTACTGCGACGAAGCGGGCTGGCTGCACCAGGAATTGGCGACAAGGTGCGAGCGCGTGCTGCTCACCGTTGCCGGAATCCCACTCACCCTGAAAGGAACATGAAAATGCCGGATTGGATCAATCTTCCCGTTAAACCACTCGACCTCAAAACAGGAACAGCGGCGCTCGCGCGCCAGGCACAATTGACCAAACCGCCCGGCTCGCTGGGGCAACTGGAGGCGCTGGCGGTGCAACTGGCCACGATGCAGGGCATGGAACGGCCGGCGGTAGATCAAGCCGCCATCATCATATTTGCCGCTGACCATGGCATTGCGGCAGAAAATGTATCCGCCTTCCCGCAGGCGGTTACCGGCGAGATGGTGAAAAACTTTGCGCGCGGCGGTGCAGCGATCAGCGTGCTGGCAAAGACACTTGGTGTGCGGCTGGAAGTGGTGAATCTCGGCACGGTGAATGATCCGGGCGAATTGCCGGGTGTGGTGCGCGCAATCATTGCACCCGCCACCGCAAATTTCGCCGCAGCCCCGGCGATGACCGGGGCGCAGCTTGCGCAGGCGCTACAGGCGGGGCGCGACAGCGTACTGCGCGCGCGTGATCGTGGTGCGCAGATTTTTATTGGCGGTGAGATGGGCATCGCCAACACCACATCGGCGAGCGCCGTTGCCTGCGCGCTGCTGCGGGAATCGCCGCAACTGCTGGCGGGCCCGGGCACCGGACTGGACAACAAAGGCGTGGCGCACAAGGCAGCAGTAATCCAGCGTGCGCTGGATTTGCACCGTGCCAATTTAGCGCAGCCGCTGGATGTGCTGCGCCATGTGGGTGGCTTTGAAGTTGCGGCGCTGGCAGGCGCGTATCTGGCTACCGCGCAAAATGGCGTGCCGGTTCTGGTGGACGGCTTCATCAGCTCGGTTGCGGCGCTGGCTGCCGTACGCTTTAATCCGGAAGTGCGCAACTGGATGTTTTTCGGGCACGCCTCAGCCGAACCGGGACACCAGCGCGTACTCACCGCACTCGATGCGCAACCACTGTTGCAGCTCGGTATGCGCCTGGGCGAGGGCAGCGGCGCGGCCACCGCCCTGCCCTTGCTGCGCTTGGCCTGCGCGCTGCATAACGGCATGGCGACTTTTGCCGAGGCGGCGGTCTCCGGAAAACTGTAGCCAAGGAATGCATTGATGCCGCTTGCCATTGGTTTGCTGCGCCACGGTGATACCGGCCTTTCCGGTTTTCGCGGCGCGCTGGATGATGAACTTGCACCGCTGGGCTGGCGGCAAATGGAACAGGCAATCACAGGCAAGGAATGGGATATGGTGATCAGTTCGCCGCGCCTGCGTTGCGCGGCCTTTGCGCAAATGCTGGCGGCACGCTACGGACTGCCGCTGCATCTGGACGAGCGGCTGGCGGAAATGCACTTCGGCGCATGGGAAGGCAAGACAGCGGCGGAATTGATGCAGAGTGACGCCGAAGCGCTGCAAAATTTCTGGCAAGACCCGGAACGTTACCCGCCTCCGGAAGGGGAGCACATGGAAAAGTTCAGCGCACGCGTACTGCAAGCGTGGAGCGACATCCAGCAACAATGCGCCGGGCAGCGCGTGCTGGTGGTGACGCATGGCGGGGTGATCCGGCGCATCCTCTGCCACGTGCGCGGCTTGCCGCTCGGCGAATTGCTGTCGCTGGAAGTGGCGCATGGTTCGCTGCACATGAGTTGCCCGAACGGGACGGAGAAAACCCCATGAGTTTTTTGCGCCCGCTGTGGGTCGCCATGCAATTGCTTACCCGTTTGCCTGCGCCGCAAAGCGGCGCAGCGGATGCAGTGGCGGCGGGAAGGTCGCTGCTGTGCTATCCGCTGGTGGGCTTGTTGATCGGAGCAATACTCGCTGCTGCGGACAGGCTGCTCGCGCCCTATTTTCCGCCATTGCTGCTGGCCGCGCTGCTGCTTGCGTTGTGGGTGGCGCTCACCGGCGCGTTGCATCTGGACGGGCTGGCAGACAGCGCAGACGGCTGGCTGGGCGGCTTTGGCGACCGCGAGCGCACGCTGGCGATCATGCACGACTCTCGCAGTGGATCGGCAGCCATCGTCGCTGTTGCGTTAGTGCTGTTGTTGAAATTTTCCGCGCTGACGGCCATTGCTGGTACGCAGCATTGGCGCGAGTTATTGCTCGTGCCAATGCTCGGGCGTGCCCTGTTGCCGTTGCTGTTCTTGACCACGCCATGCGCGCGCCCGGACGGTATGGCGGCCAGCCTGGCTATCCATCTGCCACGCCGCGCCGCATGGCTGGTGGTAGCGCTAAGCCTGTTGTTGGTGGTGCTGGCCGCGCCATCAGGGATAAAGCTGGCAGCGATCGGCCTATTGGTTTTTATTGCACTGCGCCAGATGATGCTGGCGCGCATCAGCGGCATGACAGGCGATACGGCGGGAGCGCTGGTGGAATTGGTGGAAACCGCCGCCCTTATAATGCTTGCTGCCTGTCTGTATTAATGCGTTTTCTGGTAAAAGTGCGCGCTATGAATATGACCAGCTCCCAGCTTTAACCTCTGCCTGCTCGGTTACGTCAAACCCTACTGGCGCGCCTTTGAGGTATCCATACTCGGCATGGTAGCAACCGCAGCTACAGAACCGCTGCGGCCAGCACTGCTAATTCCAATTCCATTTCATCGGTGAAACTATGTTGGCTTCCTCGCTCACTCCTGATGGAACTACTAGCCATTCGACTAAGCCCGCAAGCGGGCAAGTCGCTGGTTATAGCCGTGCTACCTGCACTGTCTTCGTCGTTCGCTCGTCGCCGCCTTGTTTGACCTTCGAAATAGAATTGGAATAAAACCCATGCTGGACGGCATATTTATGCATAAGGACGATACCGTCCCGTTTGTTTCCGATATTTGTTCTGGCAATCTTTTTCGTGCGCGGCTTGGCCTCTTTTGTGGGTGCTAAAAGTTGACAGCCACTCCTGCAGCCATTAAATTCCATATCCCGGCAACTCAGCCAATCAAAGGAGATAACCATGTCCGTTCTTGTTGGTAAACCCGCCCCTGATTTCAGCGCCGTTGCCGTGACGGGCAACAACGAATTCAACGCAAGCTTTAATTTGACGAAACACATAGAAGGAAAATATGCCGTACTATTTTTCTATCCGCTGGATTTCACTTTCGTCTGTCCTTCCGAGCTGATCGCTTTCGATCATCGCCTGGACGAGTTCAAGGAGCGTAATGTGGAGGTGATCGGCGTTTCAATTGACTCGCAATTCACCCATCTGGCATGGAAAAATACGCCCATCAATAATGGCGGCATCGGCCATGTGCGCTACCCGCTGGTGGCGGATATCAAGCACGAAATCTGCAAGGCATACGATGTGGAAGCAGGTGGCGGCGTGGCTTACCGCGGCTCATTCCTGATTGACCGCGTCGGCGTGGTGCGCCATCAGGTGGTGAATGACCTGCCGCTGGGACGCAACATCGACGAAATGCTGCGCATGGTGGACGCGCTGCAATTCCACGAAGAGCATGGCGAAGTCTGCCCCGCCGGCTGGCATAAGGGCAAGGCGGGCATGGGCGCCTCTACCGAGGGTGTGGCGAAGTACCTGGCTGAACATGCCAAGGAGCTATAAGCTGTCATAAGCCTCTCCTTTCCCTCGCATCCATCAGATTTTTCATGCAGGATGAAAGCCTGTCGGCCTCATTCTGCGTGATGCGCTCATTGAATTCGTACACATCCTCCGTCTCATCCTCATTTTTGGTGAACCCAATCCTGAAATTTGCCAGCGGTATCGCAATCAGTAAATTTATCGCGGTATCCCATTCCATGGGCGCCATATACCCCTCGTTATGCGGGCTGCCCCCGTTTTCATTGGCCAGGAATTGAACCCCGGAGTCGGTTTTTATCCAGCCCTTGCGGATTTTTCCGGCGCTTGTATACCTGAGCTTGCCGTCCTGTATCAGGGGTTTGCCATCCCGCATGATTATTCTCTTGGCGTCCACCTTGAACATCCCAAACAGCATCCCGGAATCTTTCATCGACACCATGACCAATGCATTAATCCATAAATTATCCTTCGTTTCCCCGGTTATTCTTAATCCGCACCCCGACTGTTCGCCATTCCTGAAATACCCAATTGCCGCCTGGTATTGGTTCAATGCGACGACCGGGGAAGGCGGGTTGGCCAGAGCCTGAAGCGGCAGAAATGCGCCAAAGAAAAACATCAACTGTTTCACGAAATCCTTCTTCACTTAATCAACGATGATCTGGAATTGCTGTGGTTGGGTTTGCAATTGTTTTGGGCAACTTGTTTGATGATGAATAATAACGCTACAAGAGGCAAGAATGTTCGGTTATTCTTGGATTTTGCAAAAATTAACCTTTACGGATCAAGTATGCGTTACTGGCTGATGAAAACCGAGCCATCCGATTGCAGCATTGACGACCTCGCTGCCATGCCCGGCCAAACCGTGGCATGGTATGGGGTTCGCAACTATCAGGCGCGCAACTTCATGCGTGACCAGATGCGCGCAGGAGATGGTGCGCTATTCTACCATTCCAATTGTGCCACACCGGGCATTGCCGGTATCGCGCGCGTTGCCAGCACGGTTTATCCGGATGCCACGCAGTTTGAGCGCAACAGCAAATACTACGATCCCAAGGCTACGCCGGAGACCCCGCGCTGGTTCAATGTGGATGTGCAATTGGTGCGTAAAATTCCGCTTATCCCGATCCGGGAATTGCGCCGGCATCCGGAACTGGAAAGAATGCGCGCCCTGCAGCGCGGCAACCGCCTTTCCATCACCCCGCTTGATCCGGCGGAGTGGAATTTCATCCTGAAAAATCTGGTGCGCGATTGATGGAATGGTATGCGGCATATCTCGCGCTGGGTGCCTTTGTCGGCTTCTTCGCGGGGCTGTTCGGCATCGGCGGCGGCCTCGTGCTCGTACCCGTATTGAGCATATTGTTTGAGGCGCAAAACCTCGCTACCCAAAGCAATCTGCACCTTCTCGCCCTTGGCACCTCGATGGCCGCCATTATTCTCAGCGCCGTATCCAGCGCCTATACACACCATGGCCATGGCGCAGTCAACATCATTATTGTGCGCGCCATTACGCCCGGCTTGCTGCTCGGCACCGCGCTTGGCACCTTGCTCGCCAGCCATGCAGCACCGGTTTACCTGATAGCATTCTTTGCGTTGTTCGTGTATTTTGCCGCACTGCAAATGTTGCTCAACCTCAAACCCAAGGCTGCGTGGCAGTTGCCCGGGCGATTAGGCATGACGCTGGCCGGCGCCGTTATCGGCACCATCAGCAGCCTGGTTTCCATCGGCGGCGGAACCCTCAGCGTTCCCTTCATGCTGCTGCATGACATACCCCTCAAACAAGCCATCGGCACCTCGGCCGCACTCGGCCTGCCCATCGCCATCGGAGGCACAATCGGCTACATCGTGACGGGTTTGACAGTGGATGCCTTGCCGCCCAATACCCTGGGATTTGTTTATCTGCCCGCTTTGTTCTGGGTTGCAATCGCCAGCATCATTACCGCGCCACTTGGCGCGAAAGCCACGCACCGCCTGCCGCTCAAGCTGTTGCGGCGCGGCTTTGCCGTATTGCTGCTGTTACTGGCGACGAAGATGCTGTTGAAGGTGTTGGGTTGATCAGGTGAGGGCAGAAGGAATCCATCTACCAAATTACCGGGGGTGGATGGCGGAAATATATTTCCGGTCTTCGCCCAGGATGTGCCCGCCCAGCCAATTGGACAGGAATGCAATAAGTTCGGTTTCGATATGGTCGCGCAGACCGAGGTTGTATTGCTGGCGGATTTCCTTGATCTTGGTCATTGCTTTGTTATGGATCTGGCGATGGCTTTCCAGGCCGGGGTAGTTGTATTTTTCCAGCAGCTCTTCTTCGCGCCGGAAGTGGCTCAAGGTGTAATTTACCATTTCATCCAGCACCCAGCTTATGACATGCCGGTTCCCCACGATTTGCGAAAGGTAGAGCTGGTTGAACAGGGCGACCATGCCTTGGTGGTCACGGTCGATGGCGTCATTGCCCACGCTCATGTCGGGGGTCCATTCGATCAGTCCGACGAAGGTGCGTTTCTTCATGATCAAGAGAAAGGCGTCTACAATTTTGGGGTCGAACTGGCTTCCCGCGCGTTCGCTTATGAAGTCGATGGCTTCCTGCAACGGCCACGGCTCCTTGTAGGGGCGCCTGTGGGTGAGGGCGTCGAAGACGTCCACGATAGCCACGATACGGGCGGCCAGCGGAATCTGGTCGCCTGACAGCTTGTCGGGATAGCCCTTGCCGTTGTACCACTCGTGGTGCCAGCGGGCGACCTGATAACCCAGCCTTAGGTAGTTGTTGTCTTCGGCCATCTGCGCCGCCCTGGACAGGATTTCGCTTCCAACCACGGTGTGGGTTTCGACAGCGCTTCGCTCATTGGTGTCGAGTGTGCCAGGCTTGAGAAGAATGCGCTCTGAAACGGCGACTTTGCCCACGTCGTGCAGGATGCTGGCAATCCCTATCTGGTCAAAGGGGATGTCGCCCGAATTATCGGCATGCCCCCGCTCGTGGAGAGTCCAGGCTATTTCATCGGTGAGGCGCGCCACACGGAGCACATGGTCGCCGGTGTCGGTATCCTTGTACTCAGCCAGGTAGCCCATGGATACGACAGTTGCGCGCTGGAGGCGGCGCACGAGCTCCTGATTGTAGAGCTGGTCGAATTTAAGTGAAGCCGCCTGAATAAAAGCCTGGAGGGAAGCCTGCTCTATCAGGCCGAGAGGTTCGCGGCGCGGCAGGTAAAATACAATGGAATCGTTGGCCTGGGATTGCCTGCGCAAGACAAGATCATAGCCGTTTTGCGAAACGCCAGAACCGGTCAACGCGGATTGAATCCTCTCATCGCGGATGTGGTCGAGCGTTTTCCCGGCCATTGGGGCGAACTGGCCAGAGCCGCTGACAACCAGAATATATTGCCCTGCGCTCGCATCGACTGAATGGGAAACCGCAAAAATCCCTCCCTCCGATGCGATACCCATCTGATCCAGAGTTGCAAGGGCTTGCAACCCAAGGCTGGGGATGGTTTGACATTCATTGATGGCTGCCGCGCCCTTCAGGGCAATGTGCTGGATGGAAAGCAAACGGCTGGTGTGAATGCCATCGCGAACGGCCTGAACCGAGGCATCTGTGGAAGGTTGCAGCAAAACCCGCACACCGGGCTTGTCTGCCAGCCGTTCCATGGCTTGCTGGCTGGGCGGGCAGATGAACCGTGCCAGCAACTGGATGCAGGGGTTTGAAACCTGCTGGAAAATTTGATCCAGTTGTTCGGCCCATAGCTGGTTTTTTTCGCTATCGATATCCACGGCAATCAACGCGGTATCGGCGCGTGCGGCGATGGGCAACAGATCATGGATGCTGCTGCTGATGGTCAGGGTGCCATGCGCATCCTGACTGAACAAACTGGAGAGTGAATGCACAAAATCCGCATCATTGGAGCTCACAGCCACGACAAGATCAATGTTCATTTTTTGCGCATGGATTTAGGATTGGGTTGTTGTTTGATGCGGGATGTGGCTTATAGTGTTTGCGATGTCTGGGTTTCGTCACTGGTTTAATTGTAGCATTCAGTAGTGAGGTAAGCTGAAAAAATGGACACCGGCACTTGGTCAGTGGCGGATCTTTGAAGACGAAAATGCGGATATATTTGGCGGCATGTTCCACTTCCGGGTTCAGAAAACGTGGTAGGCTTCTCGAACCATGCAATCCTGATCTTGAATTGTTTGCATCACAAACTGGTAATCGAAGGTGGCCTTGAGGCTGTGCAATAACCAAGATTGGCATATTGCATCAGAATGTTAGGGTGCATGCGTAGCGGAGCGCATTCAACAAGACAACCCATGTACACCACTCCTTCGGGTTGGCTGTTGACGCTAAAATCATAAAGTGATTTAATTTTCAGATGTAATATGCTCTCGGATAAAATCAAAAAGGCAACCTGCATGTCCTACCGCAAGATCGGCATTTCTGAAATCACATTGGGTGATCCATTACCCTATGACGTGTTCGATTCACTTGGCAATTTATTGCTGCACAAGGGTTATGTGGTGACCGATCTCCGGCAAACGGAAGTCCTGATGAAGCGTGGGCTGTATGCTGATTCTTCCAGGCCGGACAGGGTGCATGCGCTTTCTTCCATGCAAACTTCGCCCAAAAGACTATCTGTCCTGCAAATGATCAACATGGCCAATGACAGGCTGCAGCGCATTCTGCTCAATCTGCCGAGCCAGATCAATGCGGAGTCCAAGATTTTGGATATTGCGAAAACTGTCATTTCTGCTGTTGAGCGGAATTCCGATATCGCGCTCGCCTGCCTCATGCTCAACCAGTCATCCGAAATGTATGCGGTGCGGCATTGCACGGACACGGCTATCGTTTCCATCCTGGTGGCGCAAACCATGGAAAAGCCCATCGAAGAAGTGATGTCGATCGCCGCTGCCGCATTGACCATGAACATCGGCATGCTGAACTATCAAGACAAGCTGCAACATAAGGAAGTCGCGCTCACCATGAAAGAACGCATGCTCCTGCGCCAACATCCCCAGACAGGGGTGGATGCGTTGCAACGGGCCGGAATCAGGGACGCCAACTGGTTATCGTACGTTAAACACCATCATGAAAATGAGGATGGAAGCGGCTATCCGGATGGATTGTCCGGCAAGGATATTCCTCAAAATGCCAAGATCATTTCGCTGGCGGATCGCTACTGTGCGCGCGTTTCAGCCAGGAGCTACCGCAAGTCGTTGTTGCCCAATACTGCGTTGCGCGATATTTTTATCGATCAGAGCAAGAGCATCGATTCCATGCTTGCCGCTTATTTCATCAAGGAACTGGGCCTTTATCCCCCGGGCACCTTAGTGCGCCTGCAGAACATGGAGATCGGGGTTGTGACGCAGAAAGGAGACACTCCCACGACACCGGCAGTGCATATCATTGTCGGGGCCGGAGGTGAGTTGCCGAAAAAAGAAATCATGCGGGATACGGGAAAAGATATTTATGCCATCCGAGAGGTGCTTCACGAGAAGAAGCTGACCATGCGGATCGAAATGAGCAAACTGTGGGGAGCCGAAGCCAATTCATAATGTGGCGTCTGGACTGGCGGTTATTGGCGCAGTATTTTTCCTTGAATTTTCGCTTCGCGCCATAGGGTGTTCAGGCAAACCATAATTGCAGGTTCGAAACGCTGGCCGGCAGTTGCGGGTCTCGATGTTCTAGCGTATTAAAATTTTCGGATTCACCATAAGTAATCCGCGTCTTCCAGCAACGGCAGATTATTCGTGTCAACTTTGCCGCCGCGCGCGGCACGTGAAGAAGGGCGCCATGACCGCTGCTACCCGTTACACCAAAATGGCGATTGCCCTGCACTGGCTGGCGGCGCTGCTTGTCTTCGCCACCTTTCCGCTCGGGGTTTATATGCATGGATTGGCGTTTTCGCCGTTCAAGCTGAAGCTGGTCAGCTACCACAAATGGATAGGCGTCACGATTTTCCTGCTGACCGTGGTGCGCCTGGTCTGGCGGACGACGCATACTCCGCCGCCGCTGCCGGAAACCATCCCCCTGTGGCAGCAACGCGCCGCCGATGGCCTGCATCTCCTGCTTTACGTGTTGCTGCTGGTTATTCCCATCTCGGGCTGGCTGATGAGTTCGGCCAAGGGCGTTCCCGTGGTCTATCTGGGACTGGTGCAATTGCCCGACCTGGTGGCTAAAGACAAGGCGTTGGGCGACCTGCTGGAGGAATCTCATGAGGTGCTGGTTTTCGGGCTGCTGCTGCTGGTTGTCATGCATGTAGCCGCAGCCCTCAAGCACCACTTTATCGAGCATGACGCCACGCTGCGCCGCATGCTGCCTTTCATCAAAGAACCCAAACCATGAAAAATTTACTCCGTTATTTCCTTCCGCCGCTACTGCTTGCCGGTGCAATGAGCGGCACGCATGCTGCCGAATTCAACCGGGTGCAGCCTGACAAAAGTGCGCTGACATTTGCATACAGACAGATGGGCGTGCCGATGGAAGGCAAGTTCCGCAAGTTTGCGGCCCATATCGCTTTCGACCCAAACAAACTCAGCGCAGCCCAGGCGCAGATCGAGATCAATCCCGCCGACATCGACACCGGCCTCAGCGATGCCGATGCCGAAGTGCTCGGCAAGCTGTGGTTCAATATCAAGGCGTATCCCAGCGCGCAATTTGTCGCCACCGGTGTCAAGGCCCTGGGCGGCAACCGCTACGAGGCGTCCGGCAAACTTACCATCAAGGGTAAGACACAGGATGTGCCAGTCATTTTCACCTTCAAGCCGGAAGGCGTCCTTGGCATCTTTGACGGTGCTTTCACCCTGAAGCGGCTGGATTATGCTATCGGAGAAGGCGAATGGACGGATGTAAGCGCCGTTGCCAATGAAGTACAGGTCAAGTTTCACATCGTAGCCAATGCTGCAAAATAACCATCCCACCAACTATCAAGGAGAAAACTCATGAAAGAATTTGTCGCCCTCGCTGTTGCTGCCTCCCTGTCCGCCGCCGCCTTCGCGGCATCGGAGACATATGTCATCGACAACAAACATACCCTTCCGCGTTTCGAGTACAACCACTTGGGTTTTTCCACCCAGATCAGCAGGTTTGACAAGACCAGCGGCACCATCATCATAGACCGTGTCGCCAGGACAGGCTCTGTTGATGTGACAATTGACGCGAAATCCGTGAATACCGGCATTCCGCTCTTCAACGAGCACATCCAGGGTGAAGATTTCTTCGACACCGCGAAATATCCCACCATCACCTTCAAATCCAAAAACATGAAATTCGACGGTGACAAATTAACCGGCGTGGAGGGCGAGCTAACCATCAAGGGCGTGACCAAGCCGGTGATGCTCACCGTGACATCCTTCCAGTGCAAGCCCCACCCCATGCTCAAGAAAGATGCCTGCGGCGCCAATGCAACCACCCAGATCAAGCGCTCTGAATTCAACGCCGGCAAATTTGCTCCCGGCGTTAGCGACGAAGTGACCCTGACCATTCCTGTCGAGGCTATCAAGGAATAGCGATGCGCATCGGCGTCCCCAAGGAAATCAAGGATCACGAATTCCGCGTTGGCGTCACTCCGCAGGGCGTGCGTACGCTGCGTGCCGCCGGGCACGAGGTAATTGTCGGGACGCGTGCAGGGGCCGCCATCGGGTTTTCCGATGCGCTGTATGCGGAAGCGGGCGCTGTCATTGCAACATCACCGCAACAGGTCTATGCCTGCGACATGGTGATCAAAGTCAAGGAGCCGCAGCCCCCGGAAGTTCCGCTTATCCGCGAAGGCTTGGTGCTGTTCTGCTTTCTGCATCTGGCCGCCGCGCCTGAACTCGCAGAACAGCTCATGCGCAGCAAGGTCATTGCCATCGCCTATGAGACAGTGCTCGATGCGCAGGGTGGCCTGCCGCTGCTCACGCCGATGTCTGCTGTGGCAGGGTGCTTGTCGGTGCAGATGGGGGCATGGGGGCTGACCATGATTAACGGCGGGCGCGGCGTGCTGCTCTCCGGCATGCCGGGCGTTGCGCCCGGCAAGGTGGCCATACTCGGCGGGGGCGTGGTGGGCACCCATGCCGCGCGTATCGCAATCGGTATGGGGGCGGATGTCACGCTGCTGGAGCAAAAGCTGGTGCGCCTGCGCCTTCTCGCCGAGATGTTCGGCGCGAGTTTGAAGACGCGCCATTCCGATTCCGACGCAGTCGAACAATGTGTGCGCGAGGCCGACCTCGTCATCGGCGCGGTGCTGGTGCCGGGCAAGCACGCACCTCGCCTCATCAGCCGCAATCTGGTCAAGGCCATGCGCCCCGGCTCGGTGATCGTGGACATTTCCATAGACCAGGGCGGTTGTGCCGAAACCTCGCGTCCCACCACCCACAGCCAGCCGATCTATATCGAAGAAGGCGTGGTGCACTACTGCGTTGCCAACCTCCCCGCCGCCACGTCGCTCACCTCCACCGAAGCGCTCACCCATGTCACCATGCCCTACGCGCTGGCTCTCGCCAACAAAGGCGTGGCGCGCGCCATGCTGGAAGATGCGGGACTCAGGAGCGGCCTCAACCTGTGCGCCGGACGCATCACCCACGGCAGCCTCGCAGAAGATCTGGGCTACCCGGCACTCGCGCTGGAGCAAGCGTTGGCGATGATTTGAGCCGGGTAATTGCAAACGCCGGCAATGCAAAACTTTCTTTGCCCGCCCGAATTCTGAATTTGCATTCGCCATGACTCAGGCGTAGAGTGCCGCCCCATTCTTCCATGGTGATAGAGGAAGCGGTATGAGCAGTGCAGAAAAGAAGAAGAATTTACCCGCCCTCATGCTGGGCGCAATTGGCGTGGTTTACGGCGACATCGGCACCAGCCCGCTGTATGCCCTGAAAGAAACTTTTGCCGGGCACCATCCGCTGCCCGTCGTGGAAGCCAATATCCTCGGCGTGCTGTCCGTGATGTTCTGGACCATCATGCTGCTGGTGTCGCTCAAGTATGTCGCCATCATCATGCGTGCAGACAACCATGGCGAGGGCGGTTCGCTATCCCTGCTGGCGCTGGTGAATGAGTTGACGGCGCAGCGTCCAAAAATCAAATGGCTTGTCACCATGCTCGGCGTGTTTGCCGCCGCGCTGTTTTATGGTGACAGCATGATTACTCCGGCGATCTCGGTGTTGTCGGCAGTCGAGGGGCTGGATGTGGTCTCGCACCGGTTCAACGGCTACATTCTACCCATCACCCTCATCGTCCTGACCGGGTTGTTTTTCATCCAGAAGCGTGGCACCGGCATGGTGGGCGCGGCATTCGGCCCGATCATGGTGTTCTGGTTTTGTTGCCTGGCTGTGTTGGGCACCATCTCCGTCGCGCAAAGCCCCCATGTCTTGTGGGCGCTGAATCCCGCCCATGCGTTCCACTTTTTAACGGCTGACCCAAAAGTGGCTTTCCTGGCGCTTGGCGCCATCGTTCTTGCCGTGACTGGCGGCGAAGCGTTATATACCGACATGGGGCATTTCGGTAAATTCCCGATCCGTTTCGGATGGTTCACTTTCGTATTGCCCGCTCTGGTGTTGAATTACTTCGGGCAGGGCGCATTGCTGCTGCACAATCCGCAAGCCATCGAAAATCCGTTTTACCTGCTTGCCCCCGCCTGGGCGCTGATGCCGATGGTGGTGCTGGCTACTACGGCGACGGTCATCGCTTCGCAAGCCGTCATATCGGGTGCATTTTCGGTAGCCAATCAATCCGTGCAGATGAGCCTATTGCCGCGCATGGAAATCCGCCATACATCGGGCAAGGCGCAAGGACAGATTTATGTTCCGTTCACCAATTGGACGCTGTATCTGGCGGTGGTCTTTCTTGTATTTGCCTTCCAGAGCTCCAGCAACCTGGCAGCAGCTTATGGCATCGCCGTCACCGGCACCATGATGATAGACACCATGCTGATTGCCTTTGTGATCGTGCTGGCATGGCGCTGGCCTGCTCCTCTTACCATCCTGTTAATCACCACATTTCTGGCGGTGGATATGGCTTATTTTTCTGCCAATGCAATCAAGATTCCGCAAGGCGGTTGGTTTCCTATTGGCATTGCCGCCTTGTCCTTTGCCGTGCTGACGACATGGAAACGCGGAAGGGGATTGCTGTTCGCCGAAATTGCGCGGCAGTCGGTTCCCATGCAGGCAATTATTGACGGTGTAGATGGCATACCGAGAGTGGAAGGTACTGCGGTATTCCTGATTCCCACGAGCGACGGCGCGCCGTCGGCCATGCTGCATAACATCAAGCACAACCATGTGCTGCACGGACGCAACATACTGCTGACCGTAGTGGTCGAGGACAAGCCTCATGTCACCAGAGGCAACAGGCTCCTGATCAAGGATTTGGGCAAGAATTTTTACTGGGTGCGGGTTTTTTACGGCTTCATGGAAACACCCGACATCCCGGCTGCGCTGGAGTTGTGCGCAACACACGGGTTGACCTTCGACATGATGTCCACCTCGTTTTTCATTTCCCGCGCCCTGATCGTTTCCAGCCCCAATCCCGGCATGGCCAGATGGCGGGAGCAATTGTTTATAGCGTTGTCCAGAAACGCCATGAACGTGGCGGATTTTTTCAAGATACCTGCCAACCGCGTCATTGAAATGGGGACGCGGATTGAAATCTGAGCCTCAGGAATGCCCGTATTTACCCGCACATGATTCAACCCAACGGGCAGCGTCAAAACCGCCCCACAATTCCACCGCGCTTCAGCATGGAAAAACGCTTTTCCTCGTCGAGCGATACCACCCTGGATAAGTAAGCGATATTTTTTTCGATCGATTCCAGGTAATAATTGTTCTCGACCCCGAACAGCTCATTGAAATGGAAAGATAGCTTGGTATAGGTGCCGCCAAGCTCGCTATCAAGTTTACGCCGGGTGGTCTCGTAGAATTCATGGGTCTTGTTCAGCATGTCGTGGATGCTCTGGTAATCTCCCAATTGTGCTTCCTTGAACTCCAGATACAGAAGCAATAGTTTTTCCAGATAAGCGCGGTCAGACATCTGCCCGACCATATCTGCGGTCGCAACGATTTGTCCGATCAGGAGTATGCGTGCGTCGGGGAAGTTGATTCTCTGGAATGGCAGCAGATGGTTGGTGCCCTGGATTATAAATTCCAGAGATATCACCCAGTCGGGCGGGAAATTTTGGGCAACGATATAACGCTGCATGAATTCAATGCCCCGGTCAACATGTTCCCGCGTATGCTGTGCGCCGGTGCCGGTTTCTTCACCGGGCACTTGCCCGTAGCCAACATCGTGCATCAGGGTGGCCATCATGATCATCGTCATCTCACTGTCAGCCAGCCGGGTGCCTGAAATATGCACACCGTGCATGAGCCGCACTGCACACAAGAGGACATCCAGCGTGTGGGGCAGGTCGTGGTATGGCGTTTTGATGGGGCAGTAGCCGGGATATTCGCCACGGAACAAACGCACTACGTCATCGAAGGTGGTTTTAGCGGGGGTGAAATCATAGGCAGCGTTAATGCACCTGACAATATCGGTTATTTTTGGCCAAACTTCATCCGGATTGCTGTTGGTGAAGAGGTTGTAAATATCGGCGGGCGCCGGAGGATTTTTCATTTTTATTAAAAAAGAAAAAAATTTAGTTTGAAGCGCTATTCCGGTAGTACGGTCCCCTTGATTTCAATGCGGTTAACAAGTTGGCGGTGATGCTATCAGCGACCCGCTGTTCCATTCAATGCCTTCTCCAATTCTGGTGCGGGCAAAAAACCTGGATTCAGCACACCATCAGCAAAGATCAGCGCCGGGGTGCCGTTTACATTGAGTTTCTTTCCCAATTCCAAGACTTTTGCCGATGGTGTATCGCATGCGCCGGCAGGCGGAGGCACGTTGTTCAACATCAGATTGTCCCATGCCTTGACTTGATCCTTGCTGCACCATACCGCTTTCACTTTCTCGTCGGAACCCTGAAATATCGGATATAAGAACAGGTAGAGGGTAACGTTATCTATTTTTTTCAGTTCCAGCTCCAATTTTTTACAGTAGCCGCAATTCGGATCGGTGAAATAAGCCATCTTACGCTGGCCGTTGCCCTTTACCTTTTTCATTGCGATTTCGAAGGGCAGGCTATTGAAGTCAACTGCAAATAACTGGCGTGCGCGTTCCTCGGTGAGATTGCGCATGGTCTTCAGATCGTAAACATTGCCATCGATGAGGTATTGCGCTTTCTCGTCGGTGTAGAGCAGGTGGTCGCTCGTCACCACTTCATACAAACCGAGAAAGTTTGCCTTGTTGACCTTGTCGATTTTGCCTAGCTGTGGATGATTTTTCTGCAGCAACTCCTTGATTGCTGGAGAATCGCCGTTAGAAACCTGCGCCCCTTTCGCCGGAGCACTGATTTCGGCGGTATAAGCATGGGAACAAGCGAATGCGGCAAGCAACAATATAAACGATCTGAACATGATGGAATCCTGCGTAGTTTATCAATGGGTCGAATCATAACATACAGGCATTGTTCCACTCCCTCGCCCATTGCTTTATAATCACGGTCCTTCACGGAAAGTGATTCATGCGCATCGGCTCCCACCAGCTTAAAAACAACTTGATCGTCGCTCCCATGGCCGGCGTGACCGACCGGCCTTTCCGCATGTTGTGCAGGAGCATGGGCGCGGGCATGGCTGTAAGCGAAATGGTGGCTTCCAACTCGTTGCTGTACGGTTCGGAAAAAACCAAACGGCGCGCCAATCACCAGGGCGAACCCGGCCCGATTTCGGTGCAGATTGTAGGAGCCGACCCCGGGATGCTGGCGCAGGCAGCACGCCACAACGTGGATGCGGGCGCGCAGATCATAGACATCAACATGGGCTGTCCGGCAAAAAAAATCTGCAACGTGATGGCCGGTTCAGCGCTGTTGCAGAATGAGCCTTTGGTGGGGCGGATACTTGAAGCGGTGGTGGCTGCGGTGGCCGTGCCGGTGACGCTGAAGATACGCACCGGCTGGGACAAACAAAACCGCAATGCGGTGCGCATCGCGCAGATTGCCGAAACAAGCGGCATTCAGGCGCTGGCCATCCACGGGCGCACGCGCGCCTGCGCCTACACCGGCGAGGCGGAATACGACACCATCGCGGAAGTGAAAGCCGGCGTGAGCATTCCCGTTATCGCCAACGGCGACATCACCACCCCGGAAAAAGCCCGTCATGTCTTGCAGCACACCGGCGCGGATGCGGTGATGATAGGCCGCGCCGCGCAGGGCCGCCCATGGCTGTTCCGCGAAATCGCGCATTTTCTCGATAGCGGCGAGCATTTGCCCGCACCGCGGGTGGATGAAATCCGGCGCGTGCTGTTCGATCACCTGCACGACCTGTACAGTTTTTACGGCGAGCACACCGGCTTGCGCGTGGCGCGCAAGCATATCTCCTGGTACACCAGGGGCATGGCCGGTTCGGCGCAATTCCGCCACTACATGAACCGGTTGGAAAGCATCCCGGAACAATTAAGGGCAATAAACGATTTTTTTGAGAGGCAATTGCAGTGCGGGGAGCGCCTGCACTATGCCGAGGAACTGGCAGCATAAGCAGTAAGCAGGGGCCCCGCAAAGCGGGGATGTGAGCGTCCGCGAGTGCGGAAGGGTCGTTGCGAAGCAACGGGGCACACACCGGCCTCCTCCTTGCGAGGGTTGCCGCCGCCGCCGAGGTGATGCAGACAAGGACTAGAGTGGAATGTAATGAGGTGGCTGCATGAAAAAAAGGGAGCGTTGCGTGTTGAATGAGAATGAGGTTGCGCGTTATGTGCGCAAGGCAATGGATGAATATTTCAAGGATCTCGATGGCGAAGACCCATCCTGTGCAGTGTATGACATGGTGATCAATTGCGTCGAAAAGCCGCTGATCGAAACCGTGCTGCACCACGCGGAAGGCAACCAGACGCGGGCGGCGGAATTGCTCGGGCTGAACCGCAACACCCTGCGCAAGAAAATCCTTGCGCACGGCATCAAGAATTAACCGGCGGGAAACGGAACTGGATATGGCAATCATCAAACAGGCGCTCATCAGCGTATCGGACAAGGCAGGCATACTGGAATTTGCACAAGGTTTGCAACAGCTCGGCGTAAGAATCCTCTCCACCGGCGGCACCGCCAAAATGCTTGCCGATAAAGGCATTGCGGTCACCGAAGTGGCAGACTACACCGGTTTCCCGGAAATGCTGGACGGCAGGGTAAAAACACTGCAACCGAAAGTCCATGCCGGCATCCTGGCGCGGCGCGACTTGCCGGAGCATGTCGCCACACTGGAGAAGCACGGCATTCCGACGATAGACCTGGTGGTGGTCAACCTGTATCCGTTCAGCGCCACCGTAGCTAGGCCCAGTTGCTCACTGGAAGATGCCATCGAGAATATAGACATCGGTGGGCCGACCATGGTGCGCGCAGCGGCGAAGAACCATGCGCATGTCGCCATCGTCACCGACCCGGCGGACTACCCGGACGTGCTGGCCGAGATGCAAACCAACAGCGGTGCGGTGAGCGACGCGACGCGTTTCGACCTGGCAAAAAAAGCCTTTTCGCACACCGCCGCTTACGACTCAGCGATCAGCAACTACCTGACCGCGATCAATGCGGATGGCGCGAAAAACGCGTTCCCGGCGCAGATCAATTTCAACTTCGCCAAGGTACAGGACCTGCGCTACGGCGAAAATCCGCACCAGAGCGCGGCGTTCTACCGCGACCTCAACCCGGTGCCGGGCGGCATCGCCGATTACACCCAGTTGCAAGGCAAAGAGCTTTCCTACAACAACATCGGCGACGCCGACGCGGCGTGGGAACTGGTCAAGACCTTCGAGCAACCGGCTTGCGTCATCGTGAAGCACGCCAACCCGTGCGGCGTGGCGATTGCCGATAGCGCGCTCAACGCCTACAATCTGGCCTATGCCACCGACACCACTTCCGCGTTCGGTGGCATCATCGCCTTCAACCGCGAACTGGATGCCGCAAGCGCGGCGCAGATCACCACCAACCAGTTCGTCGAACTCATCATTGCACCCAGCGCCTCCCCGGAGGCGCTCAAAATCACGGCGGCAAAACAGAATGTACGTGTGCTCACCGTGCCTCTTTCCAATGCGCACAACCAGTGGGACATGAAGCGCGTCAGCGGCGGCCTGCTGGTGCAATCGCCGGATGCGCTCAATGTGCAGGCAGCGCAGCTCAAAGTGGTAAGCAAGGCGCAACCCAGCACCGGACAACTGCAAGACTTGCTGTTTGCCTGGCGCGTGGCGAAATATGTGAAGTCAAATGCCATCGTGTTCTGCAAAAACGGCCAGACGCTGGGTGTGGGCGCGGGGCAAATGAGCCGCGTGGACAGTACGCGCATCGCTTCGATCAAGGCGCAAAACGCGGCCTTGAGCTTGACGGATTCCGTGGTGTCATCCGATGCGTTTTTCCCGTTCCGCGACGGCATAGACGTGCTGGCGCAGGCGGGCGCGAAAGCGGTGATCCAGCCCGGCGGTTCGATGCGCGATGAGGAGGTGATTGCTGCCGCCGACGAACACGGTTTGGCGATGGTGTTTACTGGTTTCCGTCACTTTAGACACTAATACATCTAGCCACAGAGATCACAGAGTACACAGAGAGGTAAGCAGGTTTTCTCTGTGATCTCTGTGTCCTCTGTGGCAAAAAGGGGTTGAGATTGAAGATTCTGGTGATAGGTTCCGGCGGTCGCGAACATGCGCTGGCTTGGCGCCTGGCGCAAGGCGCCAAGGTGCAGAAAGTGTATGTCGCGCCGGGCAACGCGGGCACCGCGCTGGAAGACGGCGTGGAGAATGTCGCCCTCAGCGCCATCCCAGACCTCATCGCATTCGCCAAACGCGAAGACATCTACATGACCGTCGTCGGGCCGGAAGCGCCGCTGGCGGCGGGCGTGGTGGATGCGTTCCGCGCCGCAGGACTGAAAATATTCGGGCCGACCAAGGCCGCCGCGCAACTGGAATCCTCCAAGGATTTCGCCAAGCGCTTCATGGTGCGCCACAACATCCCCACCGCCTTCTTCGAAACCTTCAGCGATGCTAATGCAGCACGTGCCTTTATCGAGGAGCACGGCGCGCCCATCGTCATCAAGGCCGATGGGCTGGCGGCGGGCAAAGGCGTGGTTGTGGCGATGAGCAAGGAAGAAGCCTTCGCCGCGATAGATATGATGCTGTCCGATAACAAGCTGGGCGATGCTGGCGCGCGCGTGGTGATCGAGGAATTCCTCGCGGGCGAAGAAGCCAGCTTCATCGTCATGGTGGATGGCAAAAATGTTCTGCCGCTGGCCACCAGCCAGGATCACAAGCGGTTACTGGATGGCGATAATGGCCCCAATACCGGCGGCATGGGCGCGTATTCGCCTGCACCGGTAGTTACGCCGCAACTGCATGCGCGCGTGCTGCGTGAAGTGATACAGCCCGTGGTGCGCGGCATGGAAAGCGAGGGTGTCACTTACACCGGCTTCCTCTATGCCGGTCTGATGATAGATGCGCAAGGCAACATCAAAGTGCTGGAATTCAACTGCCGCATGGGCGATCCGGAGACCCAGCCCATCATGTTGCGCCTGAAGAGCGACTTCGCGGTGATCGTCGAACACGCTATTGCCGGAACATTGAACCAGGTGGAAGCGGAGTGGGATACACGCACTGCGCTGGGCGTGGTGATGGCGGCGGCAAACTACCCCGATACGCCGCGCAAGGGCGATGTCATCACCGGGCTTCCCAATGCTCATGGGGCAAAAAAACTTGAAGACGCGCACGTATTTCATGCCGGAACCACGATGCAGGACGGCAAGGTTGTCACCAGCGGGGGACGCGTGCTATGCGTTACTGCGCTCGGCACCATGGTGAAGCGGGCGCAGCAGCGCGCCTACGAAATCGCCGACACCATCCATTTCGAGGGCTGCCAGATGCGGCGCGACATTGGCTATCGCGCCATCGGGCGCAAGTGATTCGTTCCCACCGACACTATTGATTCGGCACGAATAGAGCAGTAACTCCGTTCGGCCTGAGCTTGTCGAAGGCTTGTAGCCATTCATGGTTCGACAAGCTCACCACGAACGGTTTCATACTTTACAAGTGCCGGGACAATAAACAGAACGGGAAAATGCAACGCTCCCCCGTTTTTCTTGACGCAAGTCAACCTGACGCAAAACTTGACTTATACTTGACTCATGGACAGCCGAAAGAAGAACAATACCGCAACAGGGAGCCGTTAATCCATGCCCACGCTAGACTGGCTCAACCGCGCCGAGGCGCTTACCGCAGCGGACAAGGTGCCGTACCGCGTGCTGCTGCCGGTGGCGGAATACACCGCACCGCCCCCGTCCGTTCGTCCTGAGCCTGTCGAAGGAGAAGGGGCGGGAGCGGCGCCGGGGGAAAGCATCCACGACAACCTCCTCATCCACGGCGACAACCTCGATGCGCTCAAGGCGCTGCTGCCGTTCTATCGCGGTCGGGTGAAGTGCATCTTCATCGACCCGCCGTACAACACCAAAAGCGCATTCGAGCACTACGATGACAACCTCGAACATAGCCAGTGGCTTTCGATGATGCAGCCGCGTCTGGTGCTGCTGCGCGAACTGCTGGCCGAGGACGGCAGCATCTGGGTGACCATAGACGACAACGAAGGGCACTACCTCAAGGTGCTGATGGATGAGGTATTTGGGCGGCAGAATTTTGTGGCGAATGTGATTTGGCAGAAAAAATATTCACCACAGAACGACGATAAAGGCATTACTCTGGCGCACGATCACGTACACATCTATTCAAAAAACAGAAATAGTTTTGCAATTAATTTGCTTCCGCGTACTGAAGCAATGAATGCGCGCTATGCAAACCCTGATAATGATCCTAAGGGTGTTTGGAAAAACGGTGATCTGACTTCAAAGACTAAGGCGAAGGGTCACTCTTACCCTATCACGGGGCCAGATGGTCAAGTTCACTACCCTTCTCCAGGCAGGCAATGGGCTCCTTCACAAGATACTTTTGATAGATGGATGGCTGAAGGAAAAATATGGTTTGGCCTATCAGGTACAAACAGGCCATCCATAAAACAGTACCTGTCTGAAGTTCAGGCTGGAATGGTTCCATTGACGATTTGGTTACGCGAAGATGTGGGTGATAACCAAGAGGCAAAAAAAGAAATCACAGTGCTAAATTCGTCTGAAATATTTGATACACCTAAACCAGAGCGTTTAATCCAACGTATCCTTCACATCGCCACCAACCCCGGCGACCTCATCCTCGACAGCTTCTTAGGCTCCGGCACCACTGCCGCCGTCGCGCACAAGATGGGGCGGCGCTGGATCGGCATCGAGATGGGCGGCCATGCCGAGACGCATTGCATCCCGCGCATGCAAAAAGTGATCGAAGGCGAACAGGGCGGCATTTCGCAGGCGGTGAACTGGCAGGGCGGCGGCGGCTTTCGTTTCATGCGGCTGGGCGAACCGATGTTCGAAGCGGACGGCAGCATTCATCCGGCGGTGCGCTTCGCCACGCTGGCGGGTTTTGTGTGGATGCAGGAGACGGGGTTGCCTCTGGGTAATTCGTCGTTCCGGCGTAGGCCGGAACCCAGTCGGACAAAAATCCCGCATAGCGGACAAGATGTTGTCCCGCTGCGCGGGGCCGGTGAATTACTGGATTCCGGCCTGCGCCGGAATGACGCAAAGGGCAACACGCCGTTGCTGGGCGTGCATGAAGGCCGCGCGATTTATCTGCTGTTCAACGGCATCCTCGGCGACAAGCGCCCGCAGTCCGGCAACGTGTTGACGCAGGAGGTGCTGGCCGCGATCCACCGCATCTGCCCGCACGAGGGCGAGAAGCTGATTTACGGCGAGGCGTGCCGTCTGGGCGAGAAGCGGCTGGCGGCGGAAGGCATTACCTTCAAACATATTCCTTACGATGTGAAGGCGCGATGATAAAAATTACAGCCCCATCGTCATTCCCGCGCAGGCGGGAATCCAGTGGGGTAAAACAAAATGCATTTTTGTCTTGCTGGATTCCCGCCTGCGCGGGAATGACGGTATTTGAAAGTTGGGTGGTAAATAATGGCTGACCTGAAGCTCAAGAATTACCAGTCCGCCGCGCTGTCGGCACTGTCGGATTTTTTGCACGCCTCAACCCAGGTGGGCGCGGCCAGCGCGTTCCAGCAGCAAGTGGAGCGTGCTTATCAAGCCGAGCCGTTCGGCGCAGTGCCGTGCGTGTGTCTGCGCATTCCCACTGGCGGCGGCAAGACGCTGATGGCTTCTCACGCTATCGTGCGCATGGCGCGCGAGTGGCAATCTTCGGACGCGCCGGTGGCGGTGTGGCTGGTGCCTTCGGATGCGATTCGTTCGCAGACGCTGGGCGCATTACAGACACCGGGGCATCCGTATCGCGTGGCACTGGAAGAAGCCTACGGCCAGCGCGTGCAGGTGTGCGACCTCGACCGCGTAAGCACGCTCGCGCCGACTGATTGGGGGCGGCAGGCGATTGTTGTGGTGGCGACGATACAGAGTTTCCGCGTGGAGCAGACCGATACGCGCAATGTGTATGCGTTCTCGGAAGCGTTCGAGCGGCATTTCAAATCGCTGTCGGCGGAGAAACTGGCAACGCTCTCCGTTGTGCCGGATGCGCATGTGACGGAAGCGGACGCGGCGGCCAATGCGATGCTCAAGGCCTACGTCGGCCAGCCGCGCTTTTCACTCGCTAATTGGCTGGCGTTGCAGAATCCGCTCATCATTGTGGACGAGGCGCACAACGCGAAGACGGACAGGAGCTTCGCCGCGCTGATGCGGCTGAACCCATCGGCGATTCTGGAATTGACCGCGACACCGTTGCCGCACAAGAGCAATGTGCTGTATCACGTTTCGGCGCAGGAGTTGCAGGCGGAACAGATGATCAAGCTGCCTATCACTTTGCGCGAGCATCCCGAGGGCGCGCAGGCCGCGATATTCGGCGCGGTGCAGACGCGGCAATGGCTGGAAACCGAGGCGCAGCAGGCGCAGGCTGCGGGCGATGCCTATGTACGACCCATCGTGCTGTTCCAGGCGCAGAACGTGAACGACAAGTTGCCGCCGGAAACGGTGCGCCAGCATCTCATCAGCGAATTGCACATCCCCGAGGAGCAGATTGCAATTGCCACGGGCAGCCAGCGAGACATCGAAGGCGTGGACATCGCTTCGCCCGATTGCCCGCTACGCTACATCATTACGGTACAGGCGCTGCGCGAGGGCTGGGACTGCCCGTTCGCCTACATCCTGTGTTCGTTGCAGCCGCTTTCATCCGCGACCGCGATCGAGCAGTTGCTCGGGCGCGTGTTGCGTATGCCTTACGCGAGCAAGCGCAACCGCGACGCTCTCAACCGCGCCTATGCGCATGTGTGCGAGAGTACGTTCGCGCAGGCGGCGGGCGCGCTGGTGGACAGGCTGGTGTCCAACATGGGATTCGAGGCGCTGGATGTGGCTTCGATGATCGCGCCGCAGATGCCGCTGTTCGATGGCGTGCCGCAACCCGCAACGGCATTGCCGCCGGTGACGACCTTGCTGGAAGTGTCGAGCGATAACGGCTTGCAGCATCTGGCGGGCGTTTCCGTTGCGCCTGCACCCTCTGGCCGTGGCGTGCATGTCACCGTGACGGGGCATGTGGACGAGGCGGTGGAGAAGGTGTTGCTGGCCGCCGAGCGCAGCGAGAAGAAGCGCGATGCCATGCGCGACAAGATCACTCAGCACAATGCGGTGGTGGCGGCGGAGACTGCGCCCGCGATGCGCGGTGTGCCGTTCGTACCGGTTCCACCATTAGGTTATCGCAGCGATGTGCAGGCGAATTTATTTCCGCTGGAGCGCGAGGCGGTGCTGGAGAGCGTGGATTTGAATTTGCTGGCGCAACCGGTTTCATTGCCGGGCTTTCAGGTGGTGGAGCAGGACAATGCGTTCGAGATTTATCTCGACGAGCAGAACAAGGTGAAGATGAAGGCGGCGGATGCGCATCAGCTTACGCTCGACAGCGTGAACGTGAACATCACGGCGGACGATCTGGTGCGCTGGCTGAACCGCGAAGTGCGCCAGCCGGATATCGTGCAATCACATCTGCTGGCTTATCTGCGCGCGATGGTGAACTACCTGACCAATGAACAGCGCGTTGCACTCAACACGCTGGCGCGTATGCGCTTCATCCTTGCGCGCCGCATCGATGCGCAGATCGGCGACATGCGCGAGGCGGCAGCCAAGGCGCAGTTCCGCCAACTGGTGCTGGATGGCGGCTGGCAAGTGGAGCCGGACTGGAAGCATCCATTCGTTTTCGAGACTGGGTGCTACCCCGCACCTGCGGGCAGCCGCTATAACGGGCGCTGGGAATTCCAGAAACATTATTACCCGGTGCTGGCCGATTTGAAAGACAAGGGCGAGGAGTTCGAGTGCGCGCGTTTGATCGACCGTCATCCCAAGGTGAAGCAGTGGGTGCGCAATCTCGACCGCGATCCGGGATTCTGGTTGCCGGTTTCAAGAGGCCGCTTCTTCCCGGATTTTGTAGCCGAGCTGAACGATGGCCGCATCGCAGTGATCGAGTACAAGGGCGCGCACCTGCGCAACGATCCGCATGAAATCGAGAAGAGACAGGTCGGCGAACTGTGGGCGAAGAACAGTAACGGCAAGTGCGTATTCCGTTTTATTTATCTTGATGACAACGGGATGAATATGGAAGCGCAGATTGATCAGGCTTGCGGTGCATGAACAGAGGAAACATGCTGTCATCCCGCGCTCTCGCCGTCTACCTGAAGCGCGGCGGCCTGATCGCCTACTCCACGGAATCCTGCTATAGCTTGGGTTGCGACCCATGCAACCGCAACTGACGTCGTCTCGGCCAACAAGATTTCAGGGGAAAACTCCATGAGCAAGAAGCGCGCGTTACCCGAAGAACCCGAAAACCATCTGGTGGTGTTTCAGGAAAAAGCCATCCGCCGTACCTGGCATAACGAGGAGTGGTGGTTTGCTATTGTGGATGTGGTGGCCGTTCTCACCGATTCGGTTCAGCCAGAGGGATACGTCAAGGATTTACGGCGCAGAGACAAGGAATTAGCCAAAGGGTGGGGGCAAATTGCCACCCCCCTTCGGATTGAAACCGGGGGTGGGGTGCAGCGTGTGAACTGCGCCAACACCGAAGGCTTGTTCCGCATCATCCAGTCCATCCCCTCGCCCAAGGCAGAGCCGTTCAAGCGCTGGCTGGCGCAGGTGGGTTATGAGCGGGTGAAGGAGATCGAGAACCCGGAACTGGCGAGCGTCCGCACCCGCGAGTTGTATCAGGCCAAGGGTTATCCGCAGGCGTGGATCGAGAAGCGCTTGCGCTCGATTGCTATTCGCGGCGAACTGACGGACGAATGGAAAGAGCGCGGCGTGCAGGAGGGCAAGGAGTATTCCATCCTCACCGCCGAAATCGCCCGCGCCACCTTTGGCATTACACCGGGGGCGCATAGCAAGCTCAAAGGGTTGGGCAATGTAAAGACCGGCAACAATCTGCGCGATCACATGACCGATCTGGAGTTGATCTTCACCATGCTGGGCGAAGCCAGCACCACGGAAATCGCGCGGCGCAAGGATGCGCAGGGCTTTAACGATAACCGCAAAGCGGCCAAGGAAGGCGGCGCCGTGGCAGGTAATGCCCGCAATGAATTGGAGTCAAAAACAGGAAAGCCAGTCGTAAATAAAACGAACTATCTGGGTACGGCAGGAAAAGCAATTATCACCAGTGGCCCCGCCAGAAAAGCCCTATCCAAAGGCCGGAAGGGCAAGGCGTGACGGCAAGGCTACATGTTGCAATCCGCGCCCTTGCCGCACACCTCAAGCGCGGCGGCTTGATCGCCTATCCCACCGAATCCTGCTATGGTCTGGGCTGCGACCCGCGCAACCGCAAGGCGGTGCAGCGGCTATTGAAACTCAAGCAACGCCCGCAAAGTAAGGGGCTGATTCTGATTGCAGGTAACTATGCGCAGCTTGCGCCTTACCTGAAACCGCTTTCTCTGGATGCGCAGGAAAAATTACGTGATGATGGCGCACGGGCGATCACTTACCTGATGCCCGCCAAGCCAAACTGCCCGCGCTGGCTGCGCGGCGCACACGACACGCTTGCGGTGCGCATCACTGCACATCGTCAGGCGGCAGCATTGTGCAATGCGTTGCACATGGCCCTAGTTTCCACCAGCGCCAATTTCAGCGGCGGCAAGCCTGCGCGCACTTATGCGCAATGCAAAAAACTGTTCAGAGATAAAGTGTGGGTGTTGCCCGGCAGGGTGGGAAAACGTAAGAAGCCGTCCACGATACGCGCGTGGGCGGGTGGTAAAATCATCCGCGAGTAACGCAAATCCGTCATTCCGGCGCAGGCCGGAATCCAGCAAAATGATAATTCCTGCATAGCAGCCAAAAACAGGTGTTGCCCCTACGGGGGTTCGTTAATAGACTGGATTCCGGCCTGCACCAAAGGTAGGCAATCCACTATCCGCTAAAGCGGATGTGGAATTGGCACCGCCGGAATGACGACAATCAACAACCGGAGAAAAAATGGACAGTGCAGCAGTCAAAAAATTTCTACTCGGACTACAGGATGCGATCGTCGCCCGCCTTGAGCAAGTGGACGAGGAAAAATTCCGCCGCGACAGTTGGGAGCGGCAGAATGGCGGTGGCGGATGCTGCTTCATCCTGGAAGAGGGCAAGGTGCTGGAACGCGGTGGGGTGGCGTTTTCCCATGTGATGGGAGATAAAATGCCGGTTTCTGCCACGGCACACCGCCCGGAACTGGCGGGTTGCAGTTGGGAGGCGATGGGCGTGTCGCTGGTGCTGCATCCGCGCAACCCGTATGCGCCCGCCACGCACATGAATGTGCGCATGTTCATGGCGAAAAAACCCGATGGTGAAACCGTGTTCTGGTTCGGCGGCGGCACGGACCTTACGCCTTACTACGGCTTCGCGGAGGATGCGGTGCATTTTCACCAGACCTGCAAGAATGCGCTCGATCCGTTCGGTGCGCACCTCCACCCCAAATTCAAGAAATGGTGCGACGACTATTTTTTCCTCAAGCACCGCAACGAGCCGCGCGGTGTGGGCGGCATCTTCTTCGATGACTTGAGTGAACCGGATTTCGACACCTGCTTCGCCATTCAGCAAAGCGTGGCCAACCATTTCATTCCGGCTTACCTGCCCATTCTGGAACGCCGCAAGGACACGCCCTATGGCGAGCGCGAACGCGATTTCCAGTTGTATCGCCGTGGGCGTTATGTCGAGTTCAACCTGGTGATCGATCGCGGCACCATCTTCGGACTGCAATCGAACGGCCGCACCGAATCCATCCTGCTTTCCATGCCGCCGCTGGTGAAATGGCGCTATGATTGGCATCCGGAGAAAGGCACGCCGGAGGCGAAACTACATGAAGAATTCCTGGTGCCGAAAGATTGGGTGTAAAAAGAAACCCCGCTGGAAGGTTAATGTCCTACCGGAGGAGAGTTGAGAGCAACCAGTTTTGGAAGCGGGCCGGAGGAAATCATGCAGAGACTGAAAAACCTGTTGCTTGTGTTAAGCGCGATTGAGTTGTTTGTCGCACCGACCTGGGGATATGCGCAGAATATTGATTGCCGTTCCTGCCATGTAGTCAGCGGAGCGGCGGGCGCAAGGGACTTCAGCCATATCTACGGCAACCCATCCTCCCACCACCCGGTCGGCATTCAGTATCCTGCCGGCTTAAATGCCAAACCAAATTTCAACCAGCCGAACGGCCAAAGCGCCGGGATTGCTTTCTTTGACAGCAACGGCAACGGCCAGCCCGACAGCGATGAAATTCAGTTGTTCGGCGCAAGCGGCGTTGCTACAGTCGAGTGCGCTTCATGCCACAGGGAACATGGAAATGCACCGCCTCCTGCCGAGGCAGCCCACAACCGCTACCTGCGTGTTGACAATGCCGGCAGCGCGCTGTGCGTAACCTGCCATAATTATTAGCGCTAGCTTTCCAATTGCTGCATTCAGATTAATGGATGCCATCCTTACGCTGGGCAAACAGAATCCTGACAAAACAGTGCGGATCCTTCAGCCCTCAATTTGTCCGGGTGTCAGTTTCTGCATATTCATCCTGGTTCATGCAGGGTTTGGCATGGCATGCCGCGCGGGTCGCTATGTTAAACTGTGCGCCATATTTGCGCACCTTTCTGAGGGGGTTGTGTTTCGAGGGGATCGGCCATGCCTGGAAGCACAAACGGCGCGGCCATCAGCTGCGTGGGGCAGGCAAATGAAATTTCGCATCTAGTGTCGTTAATCAGAGATAACGAAACATGAAACAGTGTCTTTTTTCACCATGCTGCGTTGTACCCCCTTGCCGTATACCCCATACGGCTGCGGGTCTACGCCTTGCCTGGCAGAGCGTGGTTGTTGCCGCTTTAGCGGCTTTACAACCACGGCCTACCACTTGCTGGCAAAAAAATCCATCTATTTCCTTTGTCCCGTTATCTCTGATTCACGACACCAGGGGTTTATTGAAAATGGGCTACCCGTTTCACCGTCAGCAAATATCGTTGAACACTCCGGAATCGCTGCCTGATGCGGCATTCGGGATGAACAGTCCAACTGCGGGCATATACCCGGCTTAAAAGTTGGGCCGGCACAGAGCAACCCCATGTCACCATCACAACTCGAATTCTTTCCATTCCTCGCGGTCGCCTATGCAGTATCGTTATACGCGGTTACGCTTGTTTTTGCGGCGATCCTCCTGCGGTTGGGCTCATTCAAAGAAGCGCTCACCCTGTCGCCAAGCCGCTATGGCTCCATTGATGGCTTGCGCGGGATTCTTGCCGTCGGTGTATTTGTGCACCATAGTTTCACGGCCTATGGATACTTTGCGCATGGCCGCTGGGCGTGGAGTTCGAGCGCAGTATTCAATCAATTGGGCCAGACAACAGTGGCTCTATTCTTCATGATCTCGGGCTTTCTCTTTACCATAAAGGCAATGTCGCCAAAGGTAGACTGGAAGGCGCTTTACACATCCCGCATCGCACGATTGTTCCCCTTGTACATAATAATCGTGTGCATTGTGTTTCTCGCCATATTCATTCTGTCAGGCGGCGTTATCAGGGAATCCGCCCGGGATATTGCAAGAGAATTCGGACTCTGGCTTTGCTTCGCCAGGCCAAACATTAACGCATATCCGAAGAGTTGGACATTGATTGCCGGTGTTAATTGGAGCCTGGCGTATGAAGCCCTGTTTTATCTTTTTGGGGTGCCGCTGCTGCATCTGGTTTCGAGGCTTATCTCTGTCCACGCCGCATTCCTTGTAACGTCCGGGATGGTTTTTGTTTCGTTGGCGCTTGGGTGGTATGACACTGGGGTTGGCGTAAGCATAATTCATTTTCTTGGAGGGATACTGACGGCGTATGCCTTTACAATTCCCGGGATTAGGGAACTCATGCAAAAGACTCAATTCAAGTACCTTGCGGCCATTGCCGCCTGTTCCCTGCTTTTCATGCAGTACGCCTTCAATGTTGCCGCAATCTTGAGCACGATTACCCTGTTCGCCGCCATTGTGGGCGGAGCGTCCGTATTCGGCATTCTCAAATCCAGAGCGGCGATTTGGCTCGGCGATGTCAGCTATGGCATCTATCTCATCCATGGAATGGTGCTATGGGTTACGTTGGCAAACCTCCGCACCATGCTGGACCTCAATCAAATTGACCTGTTTTTATATTTTCCAATCGTCATCCTGGTGTCGGGAGTTATAGTCACCCTGGCAAGCCTTAGCTACATCAAGATAGAAAAGCCGGCCATGGCGTTTTTTACAGGCAAGGGCAGGAGAGCCGGCAATTAGTTTTTGCAGCAGGCTTCGCGCAACATGGCATCGATCAGATTCGCTCCAGCGGTGGCGGGCTACACGGTGGCGGGCTACTATCAGCCGGGGCGTGATGGCTATGTTAAACTTGCCGCATCAAATTGGCGTTTTTGAAGGATGCGGTCATGTCTGGAAACACACTCGGCACTTTGTTCACGGTAACCTCGTTCGGCGAGTCGCACGGTGCGGCCATCGGCTGCGTGGTGGATGGCTGTCCGCCGGGGATGGAGATTTCGGCGCAGTACATCCAGCGCGAACTCGACCGGCGCAGGCCCGGCACTTCGCGCCATGTCACGCAGCGGCGCGAACCGGACACGGTGGAAATCCTCTCCGGCGTGTTCGAGGGCAAGACCACCGGCACGCCCATCGCATTGCTGATCCGCAACGAAGACCAGCGCAGCAAGGACTACGGCGACATCGCCGAAACCTTCCGCCCGGGCCATGCCGACTACACCTACTGGCAGAAATATGGCATCCGCGACCATCGCGGCGGCGGGCGCGCGTCGGCGCGCGAAACGGCGGTGCGCGTCGCCGCGGGGGCGATCGCAAAAAAATGGCTGCATGAAAAATACGGCGTCATCGTGCGCGGCTATCTGGCGCAACTCGGCGAGATCAAAATTCCTTTCAAGAGTTGGGGAGATGTGACCGAAGAAGGTAACAGCTTTTTCATCGCCGATGCCAGCTATATTGCACAACTGGAAGATTACATGGATGCACTGCGCAAGTCCGGCGATTCCATCGGCGCGAAGCTCACCGTGGTGGCGGAAAATGTGCCGGTGGGCTGGGGCGAGCCGGTGTATGACCGTCTCGATGCCGATATCGCCTACGCGCTGATGGGCATCAATGCGGTGAAAGGCGTGGAAATCGGCGCGGGTTTCGCCGCAGTCACGCAACACGGCAGCGAGCATGGCGATGAAATGACACCGCAAGGTTTTTCATCGAATAACGCGGGCGGCATACTCGGCGGCATCTCGACCGGGCAGCACATCGTGGCGCACATCGCCATCAAGCCCACCTCCAGCATCCGCATCCCGCGCCGCTCGATCAATAAGGCAGGCGAACCCGTGGAAGTCTCCACCGAAGGCCGCCACGACCCGTGCGTAGGCATCCGCGCCACGCCGATTGCCGAAGCCATGCTCGCGCTGGTGCTGATCGACCATGCGCTGCGGCATCGGGGGCAGAATGCGGATGTGCAGTGCGGGACGCCGAAGTTACGTTAGGCTTCTGACATCGGCACCACGCAGATGAAGAATCCATACCGAAGCAATCGTTGGATCACATTCCGAGAAGAATTGATCGAGTTAGATGATGGAAGATGCGTTAGGTGCGAAAAGACTCGGAACGCTGGCGCAGTTCTACAGGTGCATCACAAGAAGTACCTGTCGGGGAAAGCTCTATGGGAGTATCCATTTGAACTCTGTGAAACCCTGTGTAAGAGATGCCACGCGGAAGAGCATGGAGAAATCCGCCCAGCAACAGGATGGGAGTGCGTTGGGCAGGATGATTTAGGTGGCCTTTATGGCGCATGTGACCGCTGCGGTACGGAAATTCGCTACGTATTCTTCGTTCAACACCCCAATTGGGAGCCTATGTCCATTGGCACCATTTGTTGTGACGATTTGACAGGCACCAAGATAGCATCAGACAGCAGAAAATATGATGAACGGCTGGCGCGGTTCATGAAGTCAAAGAGGTGGCGTGAAGAAGATGG
>JAHFRC010000052.1 GCA_023259015.1 Nitrosomonadales bacterium
TCAGGCCGCAGGCAGAGGCGGCACAGAAAATCCTGGCCCAGGCGGGGGAGTTGGGAAAACCGGAAGGATATGCCAAGTATTTTTCCGCACTGGCTGCCATTGCCGAAGATGGGATGTGGCTGACCAATGTGTCAATAGACAAGGGAGGCAAGTCTGTCATTATCAATGGCCATGCCCTGCGCGATGAATCAGTGATGCGTTACACCCAACGGCTGAATGCCATCTTTGCCGATTACGGTGTCCAATTCTCTGCGCTGGAATTAACCAATGGGGCTATCGGCAATCCGGCTGATCCGAAATCACAGATAACTGATGTAGCGTTCAGGCTGCATTGACAGGCACAAAAGCGATGAATCAGCTCACTTTGATGTTAAACAAGTTTGCCAAACTGCAACTGCGCGAACGTCTGTTGGTGCTGGCGGCGTTAGCGGCTTTGCTGTATTTTATCGTGGATATTACCTTGCTGATACCGCAGCAAAAAAAGATCGCGAAATTGCAGCAGTTGGATATAGCCCATAAGGCGGAATTAGCCTCGGTCAACAAGGCATTGACCGAGATCGGAAAGGATATGTCAATTGTTACCGATCAACAGGGCAAGGATCGCGCTACCCTCGACGAGTTAAACAAGCAAATTGCGGATGCCGAAGCGTTTTTTGCCAAGGCCGATGCCGCCACTTCGCAGTTGGGTGAATTGGTGAAAGAATTGCTGAATGCCAGCCCCAATTTGAAACTGGTATCGCTCAGTACCCTGCCGACAACGCCGTTTTATATGCGCGAGAACAAGGCGGGCGGAGGTGAAAAGGCGATGGCCATTTACAAGAATGGCGTCGCGGTCAGTATCAAAGGCGATTACATGGCTCTTTTGGCTTATATGGAGAGCTTGCAGAAATACCCGAGGCGCCTGTTTTGGGCCGAAGCCAAGCTGGATGTTGCCGCCTATCCGGAAGCAATGCTCAAGCTGGTGATTTATTCTTTGAGCGACCAGGCCAGTCCTGCGTTACGTTGATACTGCCATGGCGAATTTCCGGAAAATGCTAAAGTGTTTTTATGCTTCATTCTTCAGCCGGGTGCACGGGTTTCGTGTCTTGAGCGGATTGAGGCGGTGGATGCCGCTCTTGCTTGCTTTGGGCTGGTTCAACATGGCGTGGGGTGGTACCCTGTCAGACCCGACGCGCCCGCCGGCTGCCTGGCTGGCTGCAATGCAGCCTGATATACAGGGCGTTGCCGCCAAGGTGGGTCAGGGTGGCTCATCCGGGGTGCAGTTGATATTGGTCGGGAAAACGAGGAAACTTGCCCTGGTCAATGGGCAGGTAGTCAAGCCGGGAGATATTTATAACGGGTCAAAAGTGCTGGCCATCAAGCCGGGTGAAGTGGTGGTGCAAGATGCGTCGAAGTCGCTGAAGCTGACTCCGGATGTCGAAAAAAAGGTGCTCACGCCGGCTCCGCTGGGAAAAACAGGGAGTGCGGCATCGAAGGGTAAAAAACGGAAGAATGTGAATGGGGGTAATCGATGAAACTAGAAATGAACGCAAAAATGAAACTTGAAATTTTCATTTCCCTGGTGGCTGCGAGCCTCGCCGCTTGTTCGTCTGCCTATCCGCCGCGCGACACATCCACCCTTGACAAGATCAACCAGCAGCTCAAACAGGCAACGGCTCCCAAGGAGAAGGCTGCCGAGTCGAAGTTGCCCGAGGCTGTCAGCAGCTTGCTGTTGCCGCCGGTCAAGAGATCCATGCACAAGGCATCGAGCCGGCAGCTCGAGCAACGCTTTGATCTCGTGGTGAAGGACGCGCCGGTGGATCAGGTGCTGATGGGCATCGTTACTGACACACCCTACAGCATCATGATCAAGCCGAAAAGCGCAATCTTTACCACGCCAGCGGCTGCAGATAGCGCTGCCGCAAAACCAGTGGCCACAGCAGGCCTGACGGAAAGGGTGACGGTCAATCTCAAGGATGTCACGATGTTCGAAGCCCTTGACGCAATCCGTGATGTTTACGGTTACGATTATACGGTTGAGGGCAACCGGATTTACGTGCAGCAACCGGAGTTGCAGACCCAGCTTTACCAAGTGAATTATATCATCGGCCAGCGCCGTGGCGTGAGCGATATTCAGGTGATCGGCGGAGCCAGTTCAAGCTCCTCCGGCACATCAGGCACATCAGGCACAACAGGCACAACAGGCACGGGTACGGGTGGAAGCTTCTCCTCAATCCAGGCCAGCGGGTTGAGCAACTTTTCCAAAGCCGACCTTTGGGGCGAAGTGGAAGATACTTTGCGCACCACACTGGGCTGCCAGATTCCGAAAAACACAATGAGTGCCAGCGGCGCCTCTTCGGGGAGCTCAAGCACCAGCACCACCGGCACTACTGCCGGCGCCAGCAGGGCGGATGTGTCCTTTAAGGGCGACATGCAATCGGGCGAGCGCCAGCGCGGCGTGGATGGCTGCACCGATGGCCGTGCCATGAACATCAACCAGATGAGCGGCACGATCCTGGTGCGCGGCATGCCGAATGAGCACCGCATGATCGCAAAAATGCTGCGCGCCATGCAGTTGAACATCGAGCGCCAGGTCATCATCGAGGCCAAGATTATCGATGTCGAGCTGAATTCCGAATCACAGCAGGGCATCAACTGGTCAGGTAGCAGGCATGGCCAGCACCATGTCTCGATGGGCGCCAACACGGCGAATATAGGCGCGGCAACAGGCACAGCCGCTGGTGAAAATGGAGGCGCCTTGGCCACGGGAACGACCTTGGGTGACTTGCTGGGTATCGGTATGGGCGCCCCCGGCAGTGCTTTTGCGTCCGGAATGGGCTTGGCCGTGCAGACCCGCAATTTTTCGGCTTTGATCAATTTCCTGCAAACCCAGGGCTCGGTGCATGTGCTATCCAGCCCGCGCATTGCCACGCTGAATAACCAGAAGGCCGTCATCAAAGTGGGCAGTGAAGAGCCTTTTGCCACCAATGCATCAGGGGGTTCAGTCACTCCCGGCTCAGGTGGCAGCCAACCTACTGTCACCAACCCCACCATTACATATCAACCCTTCTTTTCGGGGATTTCGCTGGACGTGACGCCACAGATTGATGACAAGGGCAATATTACGCTGCATGTGCATTCGATGGTCAACAGCATTTCCGTAAAAGACAAGCTGGCGATCATCGGACCTTCCAGCATACAGGATAGATCCTTGTCTTTCGCCGTGAACAGCATCAACGAGACGGATAGCGTGGTCAAGACCACTGACGGCCAAGTGATCGTGATCGGCGGCCTGATGACGGAGTCTTCTGCAGATGACCGATCCAAGGTGCCGGGGTTCGGCGATGCGCCCATTGCGGGTGCCATGTTTCGCCAAGGGGGGCAAAACAAGATCAAGCGCGAACTGGTCATCCTGCTGAAACCGACCGTGGTGAGGGACGATAGCGCTTGGTCCAATGACATCACTGCGACAGATGGCAGGATCGAAAATTTGAGCACCCAGATAAAGAATCAGTGATGTAAATGCAACCCCAGGATTTCGGCGTAAAGGATCTGTATCTAAAACATTTCGGCGTCAGCGAATTCCCGTTCAGCATTACGCCGGATACGAGCTTTTTCTTTTCTTCCGGGGGAGCGAAGGAAGCGCTGAATACGCTGCTGATTGCGGCGCGCACGGGCGAGGGGTTCATCAAGATCACCGGCGAGGTGGGTACGGGCAAGACATTGTTGTGCCGCAAGCTGATGGCAAACCTGGAGCAGGATTTCAAGGTGGCCTATATTCCCAACCCGTACCTTGAGCCGCTTGCGCTGTTTATGGAGCTGGCATCGGAACTTGAGGTAAAGATCGCCCCGAGGGCTAAGCCGAACCAGCACCAGTTGCTGAAGGCGCTGACCCTGAGGCTGCTGGAAATTATCCGCGAGGGCAAGCGTGTGGCGATATGTCTGGACGAGGCGCAGGCGATGCCGATTGAAACCCTCGAGGCATTGCGGCTGTTGACCAACCTGGAAACCGAAAAACGCAAGTTGCTGCAGGTGATTATTTTCGGGCAGCCGGAGTTGGATGAGAAGCTTAACCATCCTTCGATCCGCCAGCTCAAACAGCGCATAACATTTGATTATCACCTGAACCCGCTGTCGCGCGACGAGCTTGATTATTATGTGCACCACCGGCTGGGGGTGGCGGGTTACCAGGGCGGCAGGCTGTTTTCGCCGCTGGCCCTGTGGATGATGCAACGCAAGACAAAACGCATACCGCGCCTCGTGAATATCATCTCGCACAAGGCGATGCTGTCTGCCTTGGGAAAAGGGAAGAGAACCGTCGGCATGTTTGATGTGCTGGCCGCCGCAAACGATACCGCCTCCTTGCGCAAGCCGGGCATGGCAGGCAAGCTTGGTTTTCTTTTATTCATAATTGTTGGCTGTAGCATAGGATGGGTGTACCTAAAATGAGTTTGCTTAACCAAATGCTGAATGACCTCGAAAAACGCCAGACAACTACCGAGGCAGGACAAGCCTTGCCCAAAGATGTTCTTCATTCGTCTTCCGCGAAAAAGGGCCCGGTGTTGCTATGGGTGCTTGTTGGCGCGGTGGTGGCAGTGGGTGCATTGGTCTGGTCCAGTCAAAAGAAACCCGACGCACATCCACCGGCTTTGCAGGTGGCTGCCGTGAATGCCCCGAAAGCTGACCAGGCTCCCGCCAAACCGGAAGCGGTTGCTGCCCCAAAAGATCAGGCCAGCGCTCCTGCTGCTCCGGCAGCTTCAGTTGCAACATCAACTTCCGAGGCCAAAGTGAAAGTGATGGAGGAGCAGGCAAAGCCGGCCAAGATCGCGATGGCGGACGAAAAAGCGCCTAAAGATTCTACAGAGGAACTTAAGCGGGATAAGCCCGCGCCCAAGGCAACTGCCGATCAGGCGCCTTCCTTCAAGATTGTGAGGCCGCAACAGAAATCGGATAATTTTTTCAAGCAGGCCATTTCCCTGATTCAGCAGTCGCGGGCCAAGGAAGCGCAGGATGCATTGAGAAGTGCGATTGACGCCAGTCCGGCCAACTATAATGCGCGGCAATTGCTGGCGGAATTGCTGGTCGGCGCCGACCGCAATGCAGAGGCTGCAGACCTGTTGCGGGAAGGACTGGATATTTCTCCCGGCCATAGCGGCTTTTCGCTGGCACTGGCGCGTTTGCAAGTTGCGGCTGGCGCCAAGGATGAAGCTATTTCAACCCTGGAGCAAGGCATGAATTCCGCAGGCAACGATGCCGATTATCACGCCTATTATGCCGCCCTTTTGCAAGACAAGGGGCGAAATGCCGAGGCGATTCAACATTACATCATTGCACTGCGCAGCAACCCTTCCATGCCCAACTGGCTCATTGGAGTGGGAATATCGCTACAGGCAGAAAACAAATTGAACGATGCCGCCGAAGCCTACCAGAGGGCGATCGATACCGGAGAATTGTCCGTGGAAGTAGCGAAATTCGCGGAGCAGCAGTTGAATCAGATATTGCCTTAGGGAACGCAGACTTTTCCGTTGGTGTTAGCCTGCCAATAAAACGGGGCAAGTCTTGACGTCGTTCATCACCAATCGTTTTTTCAACTGAATTACCATTGAATGATGTTCGTCAGCTGCACGCTTAATGTAAGCTATTCCGCAAGGTGGTGTGTCACCCAAAAAACTTGTCTCCCTTTTTTATATGCATGGCGTCAAAAATGAACCGACATTTTTTGAGGCCGTTCGTGGTGAGCTTGTCGAACCATGAACGGCTTCCAGTAAGGCCACCAGCCCTTCGACAAGCTCAGGGCGAACGATTTATTGTGCGACATTATTTTTGTCGCTATGTATAGATAGCCAACTTTAAACCAGCGCGAATACCCTGCGCGTATTGACCAGCATTACAGGCGATATGTTTTTGTCGATCATCAGGCTTTTTTGCGGCGGCAAAACTGCCAATTTATCCGATGCGGCACACTCTGTTGCCGAACCAGCCGATCAGCAAGTCGATTCACCTCTAACCCAAGCCGAGATATACAAGAAGCAGGGCAATCTGTTTCTGGCTCAAGGCGATTCCGGGCATGCGGAAGAATGCTACAGAAAATCAATTTCTGCCGACCCGGACTATGCTGACGCGTACAACAATCTTGGGAGTGTGCTCCATGATCAAGGCCGCATGGACGAGGCGATCTCCTGTTACCGGCAGGCGCTTTCGATCAAGCCGGGTTACGCCGAGGTATATAGCAATCTGGGAAATGCGCTCAAGGATCAAGGCCGGCTAGACGAGGCGATCTCCTGTTATCGGCAAGCGCTTTCGATCAAGCCGGATTACGCCGGAGTACATAACAATCTGGGAAATGCGCTCAAGGAGCAAGGCCGGTTGAATGAAGCGATTGCGAGCTACCAACAGGCACTCTTGCTCAGACCGGATTTTGCCGATGTTTACAGTAATCTGCTGTTTCTCTATGCCTACCATGCCTTGCTTGATCATCAGGAATATCTTTTCCGGGCTAAGGGATGGGAGCAGGCTTGTCTGACTGCGCAGGAGCGGCAGGCGGCTCACGCCAGGACTTTTGAGCGTTTGCTGCCCGGCAAGCGGCTGAAGGTGGGCTATGTATCGGGGGATTTTCGCCGGCATGCGGTAAGCTACTTCGTGGAACAGCTTTTTATCCACCATGACCGGACGCGGATAGAACTGTTTGCCTACTCGAATAGCAGTAAACGTGACGCAGTGACTGAGCGGTTGCAGGCTTTGGTTGAGCACTGGGTTCCTGTGGCGGGGATTCACGATGCCACAGTACGGGATCGAATAGAAGCGGAGGGCATTGATGTGCTCATCGACCTGTCCGGCCATACGGCATTCAACCGCTTGGGTGTTTTCGCGCGCCGCGCCGCGCCTGTGCAAGCTTATTATCTGGGCTATTTTGCCAGCACGGGGCTGACAGAAATGGATTACCTGATTGGTGACGAAATCCTGACTCCCTCCGAGACGGACTGCCATTTCAGCGAACAAGTATGGCGTCTGCCGCGTATCTCATGGAGCTATAACGGCAAAGATGCGCCGTTGCCATGCTGGCAACCGGCTCCCGATAACATTGTGTGGGTAGGGAGCTTTAACCAATTGGGCAAACTGACGCCTGCAACCATTGCCCTTTGGGCGCGGGTGCTTCATGCCCTGCCGGAAGGCAGGTTGCTGCTGAAGACCCAAGAGCTGGCCGATGCCGGTATCCGCCAAGGCATTCTGGATGCCATGGCCAGCCATGGTATTCCCATGAACCGCATCGAACTACAGGACGGCAGCATCACACCTGATTGGCCTGCGCACATGGCCTATTACAACCGGCTGGATATTGCGCTCGACCCGGTTGGCGCCATGGGAGGGGTCACTACCACCTGCGATGCGCTGTGGATGGGGGTACCCATTATATCCATGCAGGGAGACCGTGTAACATCGCGGGCGTCGTCTGCGATGCTGAACGCCATTGGCTACCCGGAATGGGTGGCCCGCTCTGAAGATGAGTATATTGAAAAGGTTGTCGCTCTTGCGCGGGATGTGGATCAGCGCAAGGCACTACGCCCCATCCAGCGCGACAGGATGGCCCACAGCCCGCTGTGCGATGCACGTGGGTTGGCCAAGGATTTGGAGGACGCTTGTTTTGAAATGTTTGGGCGGTGGGCCAATGGGAAAAGCAAGCCATTTTGTTTGCCCTCCGCAACACGGGTCGAATTGCTCACAAAACAAGCCGAATGAAGCCACAAGAATGAAGTCAAGCAATTTATTGCACTTCACAGCCGTCCGTTTTTTCGTTAGGATGTAAGCCATAATTCAAAGGTTCACCCTAAATTCACCCCGCATTGCATTTACTATAGCAACCAGATTCTTTAGTCATCACTAATTTTAGCGAGGCCCAACATGAGCGAACACATCCGTTATGTCACCGATTCAAATTTTGCCGCCGAGACACTGCAATCTTCATTGCCTGTGCTGGTGGATTACTGGGCGGAATGGTGCGGCCCGTGCCGCATGATTGCTCCGGTGCTGGAGGAGGTCGCCAGGGAATACGCCGGGCGCCTGGTTGTAGCCAAGTTGAATGTGGATGAAAACCAGCAGACTCCTCAAAAATACGGTATCCGCGGCATACCTACGCTGATGTTGTTCAAGAATGGCAATGTCGAGGCGACCAAGGTTGGTGCGGTGTCAAAATCGCAACTTACAGCATTTATTGACAGCCACATTTAAACCATTTAGTATCATGTCCGCAACTGTTCTGTCTCGTCCTCACAGCATTAACCTATAACTAACAAAGACACTCAAGGCAGTTCAGTGCGCGCGGCATTCCCGCGTAACCCGTAACACTTCCCAGCCAGGCTTCCTTAGCGCAGCCAGTTTTCCTTAACTTCGTACTAACCATATCCCATCCCTATGCACTTATCCGACCTAAAAATAAAACACATCACCGAACTGGTGGACATGGCAACAACCAACCAGATAGATAACGCAAACCGCATGCGCAAGCAGGACCTGATTTTCGCCCTGTTGAAAAACCAGGCGAAAAAAGGCGAAAGCATTTTCGGGGAGGGCACGCTGGAAGTGCTGCCGGACGGCTTTGGTTTCCTGCGTTCACCTGACACTTCATACCTTGCTGGACCTGATGATATCTACGTCAGCCCGAGCCAGATCCGCCGCTTCAACCTGCATACCGGCGATTCGATCGAAGGCGAGATACGCACCCCCAAGGAAGGCGAGCGTTACGTTGCGCTGGTGAAGGTGGACAAGGTCAATGACGAGGCGCCGGAAAACGCAAAGAACAAAATCCTGTTCGAAAACCTGACGCCGCTGTTCCCCACCAAGCAAATGATCCTGGAGCGCGACATCCGTGCCGAGGAAAACATCACCGGCCGCATCATCGACATCGTCGCCCCCATCGGATTGGGGCAGCGCGGCTTGCTGGTGGCGTCGCCGAAGTCCGGCAAGACCGTGATGCTGCAGCACATCGCCCATTCCATCGCATCCAACAGCCCGGATGCCCACCTGATCGTGCTGTTGATTGACGAGCGCCCGGAGGAGGTTACGGAAATGAGCCGTTCCGTGCGCGGCGAAGTGGTCGCCTCCACCTTCGACGAGCCGGCCACGCGCCACGTGCAGGTCGCCGAGATGGTGCTGGAAAAAGCCAAGCGCCTGGTCGAGCACAAGAAGGACGTGGTGATCCTGCTCGACTCCATCACCCGCCTGGCGCGTGCTTATAACACCGTGGTGCCGTCCTCCGGCAAGGTGCTGACCGGCGGCGTGGACGCCAACGCATTGCAACGCCCCAAGCGTTTCTTCGGCGCGGCGCGCAACATCGAGGAAGGCGGCTCGCTCACCATCATCGCCACCGCGCTGGTGGATACCGGCTCGCGCATGGACGATGTGATCTATGAAGAATTCAAGGGCACCGGCAACATGGAAATCCACCTCGACCGGCGCATGGCCGAGAAGCGCATCTACCCGGCGATCAATGTCAACCGCTCCGGCACGCGCAAGGAGGAATTGTTGATCAAGGCCGACGTGCTGCAGAAAATCTGGGTGTTGCGCAAATTGCTCTACCCGATGGACGAACTGGAAGCGATGGAATTCCTGCTGGACAAGATCAAGGCGACAAAGAACAACGCCGACTTCTTCGATTCCATGCGCAGATAAAAACCATTTTGACGGCTTTGGCCGTTTGTGTATAATGCGCGGCTCTGTAAAACCGCATTCAAGCGAGGTTGTCATGTACGCAGTAATCAAGACAGGTGGTAAGCAATATCGTGTCAGCCAGGGCGAGACCCTGAAAATTGAAACCGTTGCCGGTGAAGTCGGCAGCGCAATCGTGCTGGACAAGGTGTTGATGGTTGCAGACGGCGACAAGCTGTCTGTCGGCAAGCCGCTATTGTCCGGCGCTGCCGTCACCGCGACCATCGTGGCCAATGGCCGTCACGACAAGGTCAAGATATTCAAGATGCGCCGCCGCAAGCATTACCAGAAACATCAGGGTCATCGTCAAAACTACACCGAAATCCGCATCGACGGCATTACGGCTTAATTCTGAAGGAGCAGCAACATGGCATCGAAAAAAGGCGGTGGCAGTACCAGTAACGGCCGCGACTCGCACTCGAAACGGCTGGGCGTAAAGAGCTACGGCGGCGAACTCATCAACGCGGGCAGTATCATCGTGCGTCAGCGCGGCACCAGAATCCATGCCGGCGACAACGTCGGCATGGGCAAGGATCACACCCTGTTTGCCAAGATTACCGGCAAAGTGGTATTCGCGGTCAAAGGCGCGATGAAGCGCAAAACAGTCAGCGTAGTTGCAGCGTAAGCGCGCATAACCAAATACAATGAGCCCTATCGCAAGGTAGGGCTTTTTTGTTTAGGGCATTCCAATAATCCAGATTTCATCCCAACTGCCGTGTTGCTCAAAAAATTTCTTGCTTACATATACCTCCATATGCGACGCGGCGAAATTTTTTTCGCGCCTTGCATTTGGGCGAACTCTGAATTATTAAAACGCCCTAACTACCTCTGATCCATCATGAAATTCATAGACGAATCGAAAATTGAGGTCATCGCGGGTAACGGCGGCAACGGCGCGGCCAGCTTCCGCCGCGAAAAATATATTGCCAAGGGCGGTCCCGACGGCGGTGATGGCGGGCGCGGCGGCAGCGTGTATGCGCTTGCCGACCGCAACATCAACACGCTGGTGGATTACCGCTTTGCGCGCCATCACCGAGCCAGGAACGGCGAATCCGGGCGCGGCGCGGACTGTTACGGCAAGGGGGCGGACGATGTCATTTTGCGCATGCCGGTCGGCACCGTCATCACCGACATCAACAGCGGTGAGCTGATTGCCGATCTCGCACATGACGGGCAGAAGGCGCTGCTCGCACAAGGCGGCAAGGGCGGGCTGGGCAACCTGCATTTCAAATCCAGCACCAACCGCACACCACGTCAATGCACGCCGGGCGAAGAAGGCGAACGGCGCGAACTGCAACTGGAACTGAAGGTATTGGCCGACGTTGGCCTGCTGGGCATGCCCAACGCGGGCAAATCCACTTTCATCCGCGCGGTGTCCGCCGCGCGTCCCAAGGTGGCCGATTATCCTTTTACCACCTTGCATCCCAACCTGGGCGTGGTGCGCGTATCGAACGAGAAAAGCTTCGTGATCGCCGACATTCCCGGCCTGATCGAAGGTGCGGCGGAAGGCGCAGGTCTTGGACACCAGTTTCTGCGCCACTTGGCGCGCACCCGCCTGTTGCTGCATCTGGTGGACATCGCTCCCATGCATGAGGGCATTGACCCGGTGCATGAAGCGCATGCCATATTGAATGAACTAAAAAAATACGATGAAGCCCTGTACAACAAACCGCGTTGGCTGGTACTGAACAAGCTGGACTTGCTGCAAGACAGGGATGAGAAAGTTGCCGCATTCCTGCGCGAATTCGGCGACCATGCGCGTCATTTTGCCATCTCCGCGATTAACGGCGATGGTTGCAAGGAGCTTGTTTACGCTATCATGGAACACCTGGAGCAGGCGGCCAGACTGGAACAAGAGGCCAGAGCCGAAAACCCGCAAGAATGCGATATCCCTACATTCTAATACACCATGAAAACCATTCTGACCCAGTGCAAACGCATCGTTGTCAAAGTCGGCAGCAGCCTGGTCACCAATCAGGGTGAGGGGCTGGATGCCAGTGCCATAGGTAACTGGGCGCAGCAAATTACTGCATTGCGCGAGACTGGGCTCGAGGTGATATTGGTTACTTCCGGAGCGGTTGCGGAAGGCATGCAACGGCTGGGATGGAAACAGCGCCCCAGCGCCGTGCATGAGTTGCAGGCTGCCGCCGCAGTGGGGCAAATGGGGCTGGTGCAAGTATATGAAAGTTGTTTCCGCGAACATGGACTGCAATCCGCCCAAGTGCTGCTCACCCACGCCGACCTGGCCGACCGTGAGCGCTACCTCAACGCCCGCTCCACCCTGCGCACGCTGCTGCACCTGAGTGTCGTCCCCATCATCAATGAGAATGACACGGTAGTTACCGACGAAATCAAGTTCGGCGATAACGATACGCTCGGCGCGCTGGTCGCCAATTTAATCGAAGCCGATGCGCTAATCATCCTCACCGATCAGGCCGGCCTTTACACCGCAGACCCGCGCAAGGATGCCGGCGCCACTCTGGTCAATTCCATACAAGCGATTGACCCGGCGCTGGAAAGCATGGCTGGCGGCGCGGGTAGCCACATCGGACGCGGCGGCATGATCACCAAGGTGCTGGCCGCCAAACGCGCGGCGCGTAGCGGCGCGCACACCGTCATCGCCTCCGGCCACGAACACGACGTGCTGCCGCGCCTGTTGCGCGGCGAAAATATCGGCACCCTGATCATCGCTCCGCCGATGCCATTGGCCGCACGCAAGCAATGGCTGGCCGACCACCTGCAAGTCAGCGGCAAATTGGTGCTGGATGCAGGCGCAGTTCGCGCCCTGTGCAAAGAGGGCAAGAGCCTGCTGCCGATCGGGGTCAAAGAAGTCAGCGGCGACTTTGAGCGCGGTGCGGTGGTAGCCATCCTGAGCGAAGACGGCCAGGACATCGCGCGCGGCCTGATCAACTACAGCGCCACGGAAGCGCGCCGCATCGCCCGCCATCCCAGCCACGAAATCGAAACCATTCTCGGTTATGTGGATGAACTGGAATTGATACACCGGGACAATTTGGTGTTGCTGTAAGCAACACCAAATTGCGGTGGAGACTA
>JAHFRC010000009.1:0-15618 GCA_023259015.1 Nitrosomonadales bacterium
CCGTTCATGTCAATCCCGTATATCGCTTCGGCGGCGGAATTTAGCAGCAGGCGAAGCTGTTCTTCGCTCTGGCGTATCGCCTCCGCCGCCTGCTTGTTCCCGGTAATGTCGGTATGCGTGCCGATCATGCGCATCGGCCTGCCGTCTTTGGCGTGGGCAACCACCATGCCTCTGGCCAACATCCATTTCCAGCTGCCATCCCTGCATAACATGCGGTATTCGACGGTATAGGCAGGCAGCTTGCCATCCAGGTACGCTTCCAGATCCACCATCGCACGCGTCATGTCTTCTGGGTTGACGCGGTCTTTCCAATCATCAATGCAATTCCAGTTGGCATCCCCGGGAAAACCCAATATTTCCTTGTAGCGCCGGGAAAACACGATCTTGCCGGTCTGCAAGTCCCAATCCCATACCCCGTCACCGGAGCCTTCCAGTGCGAACCCCCAGCGCTCCTCGCTTTCGCGCAGCGATTCCTCTGTTTTTTTGCGTTCGGTAATGTCCCGCGCCGAGTTGTATATCGACGGCTTGCCGTCAATCTCCACCCGTGTGGCGCTGATCTCGACATTGATGATGCTGCCATTGCGACGGCGATGCAGGGTTTCAAACACCGGGTTGTCCTCCCCCAGCATATTGATTCTCGCCATCAACTCTTCCTTGGGCCACTGTGCGTTCCACTGCGCCACATTCATTTTCAGCAATTCCTGAAATGTATAGCCAAGCATGCGGCAAAACGCATCGTTCACCTGCAGTACGTTGCCATCGAGATCAAAGATGTAAATCCCGTCGCTGGCAGTGCGCAGCAGCATTTCGTTTTTGCGGCTTATGCGCTCCAGCGCTTCAGCCGCCTCCAGGGCGCGCGTCCGGCCCATCACCAACAGCCAGGTGAGCAGTGCCAGCATCAGGCTCGTAACGATGCCGCCCATGCCGATGAGCCACGGCTTTTCCTTATCCTCCAATGCCTCGAATTGGGGCAGGGAATCAATCGAGATCGTCCATTTGTGGCCGGCTATCTCGATGGGCAGGATGCTGTGGAAGCGTGCGTGAAAACCTTTTTCTTTTGAGCCGCCGTCATCCGTGTCGAACATCCGGCTTTTTTCCGACACCTCGGCGCCGTCGTAGAGGTCAACGTCGATCTCTGCGGCATGATTGCCAAGGATGTCGCCCATCAGGTCGCCCATGCGGAATACGCAACTGATCCAGCCAATGAGGTTGGCGCGGCGCTCGGCGAGTGTACTGTGCGGGGCATCATGCCGGTACACCGGCATGAACATCAGGAAGCCGGCCTGTTCATCCTGTTTTTTTTCAAACAGCAGCCGGACTTTGCCGGAGATAATGATCTGTCCGCTGTCGCGCGCCTGTTGCATGGCAGCGAAGCGCATTCCCGGCGGCTCTCCGGCTCGCGGATAATCGCGGTCGGAAAGCATGTCATAGCCGAAAACGGTTTCGTTGCGCTCATCATATGGTTCTGCATAGACCACCGGCGCATAAAAATCACGCCGGCCTTCGGGGAATATGTTGTAATCGGCAAGCCCTTCCTTGCCCTTGCGTATGGCGGCGATGTGCCTGTCCTTTTCCGCCAGCGGCACGAGCGGGGCAAAGCGTATGGCCTGGATGCCGGGATAATATTGCTTCAGATAAAGCCGGCTAATGTAGTCATGGAATTCGCTGCGCTCAACGATGCTGGAGTGCGCAAACAGGCCGTCCACCCCGCGCATCGCTTGCTCATAGGTCTTCATGCGCTTCACGACATCGGCGCCGATGTCACGCACCCGGTAATCAAACGTGGTTTGCAGAACCTGCCGGGCATTCTGCCGCGCGCCATGCCACAATTGGTAGGAGACAATCAGGGAAACGGCAAGTACCAGCCAAGGCAATACCTGCATGTAAAACCTGCCTTGCATATTCGCGGAGCGCGGTTTGGCAGGGTTAGACTGGCCTGTGGAGTTGGTCATCAGCTATTTGCAGACAAAGAAGTTTCTGATCTGGTGGGCATATGAGTCAAGATTATGCCGCATAATATTGGCTTGCGTAAGGTGGGTTTATGCCAGAATATGCGCATTAAGGGTGAGAGTTTATAGCCGCCAATTTTAGCGGGGCTTGAACCCTGATGGCGCAGGCCGGGCTAAAACCCGGCCTGCCATAAAGACAGCTTCCCGTTTTTGATTCCGGTTCGACCAGCTTAAGGTAATATAATAATTCATGACTGCAACCTCAACGGAACTCGCCAGGAAGCTATCCGCCGCTGTGGAGAAGATGCCCGCCTTCCCCAAGAGCGTGCAACGCGTCCTGGAAATTACCCGCGACATCAATTGCCAGCCCAAGGAATTGGTCATGGTCATCGAGAAAGACCCGGTGATGACGATGAAGTTGCTGCGCATCCTCAATTCCGCGTACTACAGTTTTCCCACGCCCATCACATCGGTAAACCAGTCCGTGGTTTACCTGGGAATCAACACCATAAAAAACATGGCCCTGTCTTTTGCCGCCGTTGGGGTGTTGCCGCCGACCAACGCCGCCGGATTTGATATCCAGCGCTACCTGATGCACTCCCTCACCACCGCCAGCCTCGCCCGCATGCTGTGCCAGAAATTCGGCGCGGACGACACCGACCCCACTGACTGCTATATCGCGGGGCTGCTGCATGATTTCGGCAAGGTGGTATTCGCCCAGTTCATGCCGGTGGAATTCAAGGAAGCGCTTGCCATGAGCGAGGAGCAAGCCACTTCGCTGCATGCCGCCGAGCAGAAAGTCATCGGCGCAGACCATTCTCTGGTGGGAGCGATGCTGGTGGAAAAATGGCAATTTCCAAAACTGCTCACCGAGACCATCCGCCATCACCATGGCGCCATCCTGCCCGGAAATACCTTGCAAAGCTGCCTGTTTATGGCCGACCAGATCAGCAAGAAATTATCCATGGGCAACAGCGGCAACCTCGTGGTGGAAGAATTGCCGCCCGCCCTGGTCAACCGCTTCGGCGGCGACATGGATGATATCATCGCGCAACTGGGCGACCTCACAGGCATGGTGAATGAAGCACAATCCTTCACCAAGGGCAGCAAGGAGCTAATGGCATGAAAATAAAATTCTGGGGGGTGCGCGGGTCCATTCCTTCTCCTGGCCCAAAAACCGTGCGCTACGGCGGCAACACCACCTGCATTGAAATCCGCACCGGCAACAACGAACTCATCATCCTTGATGGCGGCACCGGCATCTTCCCCTTGTCGCAAACACTGCTCAAGGAGTTGCCCGTTACCGCCAATATTTTCAACACCCACAGCCATTGGGACCATATTCAGGGACTGCCGTTTTTCATACCCATTTTCATACCGGGAAACAAGGTCAGGCTGCACGGTTCATTCGACCCGATTTCTGGCGAAGGCGTGGAGCGGGTCATAGCCATCCAGCTGCAATACAGCTACTTTCCGGTGCGCGAAGTGGAAATGAAATCGCGCTTCGAATATGTAAACGTCATGCCCAATGAGGCGGTGACCGTGGGCTCGGCCACCGTCACTCCCGTCCTGCTCAACCATCCGGTGATCAATCTCGGCTACCGTATCGAATGCAACGGCAAATCCGTATTTTTCACCGGCGACCACGAACCGCATACCAACATCTATAACCCGGACGAAGACGGTTATGCGGAATATCAATCCCTGATCGATGTGCAGCGCCAATCCATCGAAAATGCAATCAAAGGGGTGGACGTGCTTATCGCCGACTCCGCCTACACCATTGAGGAATATCCGGCAAAAAAAGGCTGGGGGCACGGCACCTTCGATAGCTGCATCCAGCTTGCGCAAGCGGCGGGAGCGAAGATCCTGTATTGCACCCATCATGAGCCCACCCGCAGCGACGATGCCCTGGAAAAAGTATTTGCAGAGGCGCTGGCACGCCACCCCGGCGCCGAAGGAAAACTCGACATCCGGCTGGCGCGCGAAGGCGAGGAAATCGTTATCTAACCCTGCGTCATCTCTTCTCTCCCCGCCCTGGAAACCTTAACTGGCCCGATTTCCTGCCTCTATTCCACGCTTGCCTGCCTGCCCAAGCTGTTACCGTAGCAACATGGCGCAACAGTAATACTTGCGCCACTGGATAAATTGCATTTTGCTCAGGGCGCAGGTGTAAAACAAGGAGGTAAAAATGGGAAAGATGGAAATCTTGAATTGCTTGCAACAGCCGCAAGAAGCAGGGTACACGCAATTATCCACCCGGTTTGATGCGGATTACGGAATATCCTGGGTGTTGATGAACCCGGAAGCGGTTCCATGTTTTAACCTGAAGATATTGAGTGAGTTGCAACAGTACAATCAATCCATTGAGGATTGCAGGGGCGAAGTATATGCCGATGGAGCATTGCATCCAATCCGCTATCTGGTTTTTGCTTCCGAAACCCCCGGTGTTTTCAACCTGGGCGGTGAGCTTGAGCTGTTCAGCCAGTTGATCAGGAATGGCGACCGGCAAGCACTGACGTATTACGCAAAGATGTGCATAGACGCAATGGCCGCCAGAATAAGGCATTATGATTTGCCTGTGGTCACGATTTCGCTGGTGCAGGGAGATGCCTTGGGGGGCGGTTTCGAAGCGGCTTTAACCAGCGACATCATCATCGCGGAGCGCGGCAGCCACATGGGTTTTCCGGAAATCCTGTTCAACCTTTTCCCCGGCATGGGGGCATACAGTTTCCTGGCCAGAAAAATCGGAACCGCACAGGCCGAAAAAATAATCCTGAGCGGCAAGCTGTACAGCGCGGAAGAACTCCATGAGCTTGGGCTGGTTGACGTGCTTGTGGAAAAGGGCGAGGGAGAGCACGCTGTATATGATTATGTTGAAAAACAATCGCGGCGTGCCAATGGGTATATTGCGGTGCAAAAAGCCCGGCATCGTTTCAATCCGGTAACCTATCAGGAGTTGATGGATATCACCGGCATCTGGGTTGATACGGCATTGCAACTGAACGCAAGGGATCTCAAGGTGATGGACCGTTTCGTTCGCTCGCAGCAAAAACTTTTCAGGGAAAGCGCACGGGCTCAATGCTCCATCGCGGCAAAACTTGAACCACTGGAAAGAAGCGCATCATGAGCCACAATCTCACCCAACCCGAGGAAGTCGATCTTATCTGGATGGCAATGGCGAACCACGACTTGGAAGAGGATATGCCAATTCCGGATTGGATGCAGTTAAGGAGGGCCATCCAAAACGCTGAGCAACCTGAACCAGCAAGGCGCGCATTTTCCGGCCTTATGACCTCTTGGAAAAGAAGTTATTAAGCCGTTTCAAGATACTGGATCATCGCCTGTTTGGAGGCGCCAAAACTGCCCCTGGCTTTATCCAGCAGGCTGTCTGCCGAAGCCTGCAAGTCGGCATGGTTGAGCTGCAATATTTCACGGCAAATCTGGAACAGGGCATCCGCACCCACATTGCCGGCGCTACCCTTCAGGGTGTGAGCCAGTTCCTTGAAAGCGCTGTATTCGTGTTTAAGCAGCACTTCCCCCATGGCTTCCAGTAACTGTTCGCCCTCTGAAATAAATCCCTGAATCACCGTATCCACAAAGTCTCCGCCCCCCCCCAGCGAGTTAAGGCGGCGCAGGGTGTCTTCATTGAGGGCGAGAGCCTCATTCTCTTTGATTGCCGGTTCGGCAGGTTCCGGCGCAAGCTCCGTGGCCCCGGTCTTTTTATGGGTTGCCGTGAGCCGCGTAACCGTATCGAACAATGTGATGGCATCAATGGGTTTTGTAAGAAACGCATCAATCCCCGCTTCCTCGCACTCGCGCCTCGCTTCAGTCGTTGCGTTGGCCGTCAGGATAATTATCGGCATCCGGATCTTATGGCCGACAGTGGCACGGTATATTTTTGCTGCTTCCAGGCCGCCCATAATGGGCATATACATATCCAGGATTGCGAGATCAAACTGTTTGTTTTCCAGCAAATCCAGCGCCTCATCACCGTTTTCCACCAGTTCAACCCGGTGCCCGCCGCGCTCCAGTATTTTCGAAATGATTTTGCGGTTTGTGCCATTGTCGTCAGCAACCAAAATGTCGAGTTCCGTCTTGTTCAGGTTATCTCGCCCATAATGTTCCATGAATGAAATTGCTTCATCTGCCGGCCGGGTTGCTGCCACTCCATGAAGCGCGTTGAACAAGGGCGATATATCAATTGGGGTCTTCAACAAGCAGGAATACCCCATTTCAAGCAACTCCTCCTCTTTGTTGCCATGGATATCCGGATCAAGCAGGATCAACGATATATTATCCCGGGAAAACTCCGCCCACACATGGGCGGCAAATTCCCTTGCGCCCATTCCGATGCCCTGTGGCGCCCCAATAACAACAACTCTGTGCTGCCCTTTGGGGTTTATCCGCGCGAGGAGAGAAAATAAATCGGCAAAAGAGGATGCATGGTCAAACCGCCCGCCCCACCCAGCCAAGTGGTTCGCAATAGCCGCTCGCTCCTCGGCATTCATTCCCACACCCAGCGCGTGAATCCGGTTCAATGCCGGCATGGCATCAACAACATGGTCTAAAGGCTGTTTCTCAAACGGAAGCTCGAACCAGAAAACACTGCCTACGCCTGCATCGCTGGTTAATCCAATCCGCCCGCCCATGAATTGGGTAAGTTGCTTGGCAATGGTAGTGCCCAATCCTGTGCCGCCATATTTTTTCGTAATGGCCGCATCTGCCTGCGTGAAACTCTCGAAAATGGCCTGTTGCGCTTCTTTCGCAATGCCGATGCCGGTGTCGATGACTTCAAACCTGAGACGCGATGTTGATTCATCCTGGCTTAACGTGCTCACCCGCAATTCCACCATGCCCTTGTTGGTAAACTTGATCGCATTGCCCACCAGGTTGATGACAATCTGCCGCAAATGCAAAGCATCGCCGCGCAGCAAAAAAAATGTTTCAGCGGAAAAATGCGTATGCAGATGGAGTCCCTTTTGCTCTGTCTGGGGCGCAAACATATCCATGATGTTGTTGATCAATTCGTGCAAATCGAAATCCACCGTTTCCACGGCCAGTTTCCCGCTTTCAATCCTGGAAAAATCAAGTACGTTTTCGATGAGTTTGAGCAGCATCTGCCCTGAGTTCCTGAGCGTCTGGACGATATCTTTTTGCTCCGCATTCAAGGGAGTTCCCAGGATCAGGTCGCTGGCCCCGATAACGCCGTTCAGCGGTGTGCGCATTTCGTGGCTCATGTGCGCCAGGAAATTGGTCTTGGCCTTGCTGGCTTCCTCGGCATGCGTGATTGCCTGGTTCAGGCGCTCCAGCAGCTTCAGTGTGTAAAGCGGAATCAGGACCATGGTGAGCAGCAACCCCACCGCGAGAATGCTATGGGCTAACCAATAATCGTTCATCAGGATCACCAGCGAGAATCCGATCATGCTCAATATTTGTGCTTTGATCAGTGCACCGGTGCCATAGCGGATTCCGTTTCCAACAATAACCCAAAGATAGATGCCGTAGAAGAGTGCGCCTATTTCCTTTGTCATCAACATCCCGAACGTAAGCGTGCTCAGGTCGGCGACCATCGCCAGCGATTGCCTCGTTTTGGAAGGTTTCTGGTTTAAAGAAATCACCCTCTCCAGCAACATCGCATAAACCAGAAAGACGCCGGAAACAATGAGAACGGTTTTTTGGGTTGGAGAAGTTTTGTCCAGGTCAGAAGCCACGAGCAGGTAAATGAAAATTACCAGCGCAAATACGACCCGCAGCAGCGCCTGCTCATGCTCGCTATCTATTTCCCCGGTTCGCTGAAACTCTTTGGCTCGCCGGAAAAAGTCGCTTATTCTCTTGATCATCCCTCACCTACGCCGGTCGAGTTTCAGGAGAATCGAATAGCTGTTGTGTGAGAATTACATTGCTGTATTGGAAAACAAATGCGTCAACGCAATCCGGGTCGAAATGGGTTCCCTTATTTGTGATCAGGTGCGCCAATCCTTCCTCGCCTGACCATGCATTTTTATATGGGCGCGGCGAGGTAAGGGCATCATAGACATCGGCGACGGCGACGATGCGTGATTCCAATGGAATGGCCTTTCCTTTCAAGCCTTCCGGATAACCGCTGCCATCGTATCTTTCATGATGCCCCAATGCGATCTCCGCCCCCAGGCTCAGGTATTTCGACGGGCTGTGCTGGAGAATCTGGAAGCCTATCCTGGCATGTGTTCTCATGATGTCGAGTTCATCGTTGCTCAGCTTGCCCGGTTTGAGCAGCACATGATCGGGGATGCCGACCTTGCCGATATCATGCATGGGCGCCGCAACCTCGAGCAAATCGCACCTTTCCCTTGTCAGATCCAGTGCTTCCGCTATCAGGCGTGAATACTTTGCCATGCGCATGATATGGTTGCCTGTTTCCCTGTCGCGATGTTCCCCGGCTTTCGCCAGCTTTAACAAGGTCTCCAGCTCCCTCTGGCGGATCTGCTCCGTCGCATCCGCAATCGCCTTTTCCAGGAACAATGACCGGTTCCAGATGATTTTCTGGTGCATGCGCAGCGAAAGCATGTTGCGGCAGCGCACGCTGCATTCATACGGGTCGATTGGCTTGGTGATGAAATCGGTCGCGCCGGATTCAAGCGCCTGATACCTGACATTGCGCTCTTCGATGGATGTGACGACTACAATCGGCACGCTTTCGAGGCTTGGTATTTGCCGCACATGCTGCACAACTTCAAGGCCGGTCATGCCTTTCATCACATAATCAACCAGGATCAAATCAGGTTGGTTTGCTTCTACCCAGGCCATGGCGGCAATGGGGTCGGCGAAGGTTTTTACGATTATGTTTTTCTGGATGCCCTGTACGACTTTTTCTAGAATAACTCTGCTGGTAAATTCATCATCGATGACGACAACCGTCGGGATCGAGTCTTTCATCAACTCTTGAACAATCACTTCAAACGGCATGGCAACTTTTTCCTCTGCGCACAAGGCATAAATCCGATGGCAAGCCCATTCGCCTGGATATGATTTATCTGTTCAATATACCCCCAACACGCCAACGATTGCAACCAACGAAATGGGCTCATCCTTTTAATTCTCGGCAGATTTCCTTTGCAGTTGCCGATCCACGTTTGTTTATTCAACAGCAAAAATCGCGTAAGATGCACGCCCCAGCCGCAGGTACCTGCGGCAATAATACCAACCACTTTTCAGGGAGTGAGAGACATGGCGAAGAAAAATGCATTCTATGCCCAGTCCGGCGGCGTGACGGCAGTCATCAACGCATCTGCCTGCGGGGTGATCGAAACCGCACGCAAGCACAAGGATAAAATCGGCAAGGTCTATGCCGGACGCAATGGCATCATCGGCGCACTGACCGAGGACTTGATCGACACCGGCAAGGATAGCGCCGCCGCCATTGCCGCGCTGCGTTACACGCCATCCGGCGCATTCGGCTCCTGCCGTTTCAAGCTGAAGGGGCTGGAAGAAAACAAGTTGCAGTACGAGCGCCTGATCGAGGTATTCAAGGCGCACAACATCGGCTATTTTTTCTACAACGGCGGCGGCGATTCCGCCGACACCTGCCTGAAAGTCTCGCAGCTTTCTGAAAAACTCGGTTACCCGATCCAGGCCATCCACGTGCCCAAGACCGTGGACAACGACCTGCCCATCACCGACTGCTGCCCCGGTTTCGGCTCGGTGGCGAAATATGTCGCCGTATCGGTGCGCGAAGCCAGCTTCGACGTGGCTTCCATGGCCAAGACCTCGACCAAGGTGTTCGTGGTGGAAGTGATGGGACGGCACGCGGGCTGGATCGCTGCAGCGGGCGGGTTGGCATCGGATAAGGATTGCGAACTGCCCATCATCATCCTGTTTCCGGAAATCGCTTTCAACAAGGAAAAATTTCTCGCACAGGTCGACGCAACGGTGAAGAAGCATGGCTACTGCTCGGTGGTGGTATCGGAAGGCGTCAAGGGCGAAGACGGCAAATTCCTGTCCGACCAGGGCGTGCGCGATGCTTTCGGCCATGCCCAACTGGGCGGTGTAGCGCCGGTGGTGGCCAATATGGTCAAGGATGCACTCGGTTACAAATTCCATTGGGCAGTGGCGGACTACCTGCAACGCGCCGCGCGCCACATCGCTTCCAGGACCGATGTCGAGCAAGCCTATGCGCTCGGCAAGGCCGCCGTGGAACTTGCGTTGAAGGGCGAAAACGCCGTCATGCCCATCATCGCGCGCCTCTCCGACAAGCCCTACAAGTGGAAGGTGGGCGTCGCGCAACTCAAGCATGTGGCCAATGTGGAAAAAATGATGCCGCGCGATTTCATCAGCAAAGACGGTTTTGGCATCACCGACAAATGCCGCGCCTACCTTGCCCCGCTGATCAAGGGCGAAGATTACCCTTTCTACAAGGACGGCCTCCCAAAGTATGTCCGGCTCAAGAATGCAGCAGTACCCAGGAAACTGGGCGAATTTAAGGTATAATTTAAAGCTTTGGCATTCGTTGCAATTGGATTGCCGGTCCCGAACATGACTGGCTTAAACTTCGGCTTGTTTTTATTTTCAGAAAGGGAGTATCTATGTCTGGTGGTTTGGTATTGACGCTATTATGCGCTGTTGCGGCGCTTTTATATGGGGTGGTTTCCATTCAATGGATCCTGGCCAAATCAAGCGGCAATGACCGCATGCGTGAAATTGCTGCGGCAATTCAGGAAGGCGCTTCCGCCTACCTGAACAAGCAATACAAAACCATCGGCATAGTGGGCGTGCTGCTGCTGGTGTTGATCGCCATTTTTCTCGGCATCAAAACCGCCATCGGATTCGCCCTCGGCGCGCTGCTTTCCGGCGCTGCCGGCTACATCGGCATGAACGTATCGGTGCGCGCCAACGTGCGCACCGCCGAAGCGGCCCGCAGCGGCATTTCTGCGGCGCTTGACGTGGCCTTCCGTGGCGGCGCAATCACCGGAATGCTGGTGGTCGGCCTGGGCCTGCTGGGTGTCGCCGGCTACTATGCGGTGCTGAAAATGATGGCCGGCGGCGAAACCGACATTCACCACATCATCCAGCCGCTGGTCGGCTTCGCGTTCGGCGGTTCGCTGATCTCCATTTTTGCGCGTCTTGGCGGCGGCATTTTCACCAAGGGCGCGGACGTAGGCGCCGACCTGGTGGGCAAGGTTGAGGCAGGCATTCCAGAAGACGATCCGCGCAACCCGGCGGTGATTGCCGACAACGTGGGCGACAACGTGGGCGACTGCGCCGGCATGGCAGCCGACTTGTTCGAGACCTATGCGGTTACCATCATCGCCACCATGTTGCTCGGCGCGCTGATGTTCAAGAGCATCGGCGAAAATGCGGTGATCTATCCGCTGGTGATGGGTGGCGTTTCGATCATCGCCTCGATCATCGGCTGCTTCTTCGTCAAGGCTCGCGAGGGCGGCAAGATCATGAATGCGCTGTACCGCGGCCTTGCCGTCGCTGCCGTGCTGTCGCTGGTTGCCTTCTATCCGGTTACCACCTGGCTGCTGGGTAGTGGCGTCACAGCGGCTGACGGCAAAGTCATCAGCAGCATGGCGATTTATGGTTCAGCCATCGTCGGCCTGGTGCTGACCGCCGCACTGGTGTGGATCACCGAATACTACACCGGCACCGACTTTGCGCCGGTAAAACATGTCGCATCCGCTTCGCAGACCGGCCATGCTACCAACATCATCGCCGGTATCGGTGTTTCGATGAAGGCCACCGCATGGCCGGTGCTGTCTGTGTGCGCTTCCATCGTGGTAGCTTACTCGCTGGCCGGTTTGTATGGCATCGCCATCGCCGCCACTTCGATGCTGTCCATGGCCGGCATCATCGTCGCGCTCGACGCTTACGGCCCGATCACCGACAACGCGGGCGGCATTGCCGAAATGTCCGAACTGCCGAAAGAAGTGCGCAACGTCACCGACCCGCTCGACGCCGTCGGCAACACCACCAAGGCAGTGACCAAAGGTTATGCCATCGGCTCCGCCGGTCTGGCGGCGCTGGTGCTGTTTGCCGATTACACGCATGCTCTCGAATCGGCCGGCAAAGTGGTTCAGTTTGACCTCTCCGACCACATGGTAATCGTCGGCCTGTTCCTCGGCGGCCTGATTCCCTATCTGTTCGCCGCCATGGCGATGGAAGCGGTTGGCCGCGCCGCCGGTTCCGTGGTCGTCGAGGTTCGCCGCCAGTTCAAGGAAATCGCCGGCATCATGGAAGGCACGGCCAAGCCCGATTACTCGCGCGCCGTCGGCATGCTGACCACTGCGGCCATCAAGGAAATGATCGTGCCGTCGCTGTTGCCGGTGCTGGTGCCGGTGCTGGTCGGCATCCTGCTCGGACCAAAAGCGCTCGGCGGATTGCTGATGGGCACCATTGTCACCGGCCTGTTCGTGGCGATCTCGATGACCACCGGCGGCGGCGCATGGGACAACGCCAAGAAGTACATTGAGGATGGACACTACGGCGGCAAGGGTTCCGAGGCGCACAAGGCAGCGGTAACCGGCGACACCGTCGGCGATCCCTACAAGGATACCGCCGGCCCTGCCGTCAACCCGCTGATCAAGATCATCAACATCGTTGCGCTGATGATTGTGCCGATGCTGTAAAATTGCTGTGATTTAAAGTAGTGCGAATGGGGGGTCTTGCTTAAGACTCCCCTTTTTTATGTAACATACTGGTATACATAGTAAATAAACATAGCAACACCCATTTAAAACAGTCATCCCGCAGTACCCTCCTTTACAAAATCATTTGATTGTTGCGTTATATTTATGACTTATTTCATGACCAACGTCATGACTTGTCTATGACCTGAGCCAAGCGTACTATATGACCTGCATTTGTCAATTACGTGGGGGTCACATGGCACACGACAAACTCCGTCACATACGCTTTTTAAAGAACGGCAAGTTCAAGGTCAACATACAGAGAGGTATCTGCCCCACCACGCTTGAGTGGCACTACATGATCTACACCTAAATCATATACAGCTTTGCGTGTCTTGAAAGCTGCAAGACCTGCTGCACCCCACAGAAACACGCTGTGGCTACTTGTATTGAATGGTTGCAGTGGAAAGTGCACCACCCACCTATGCTGCATCGCTACAAGGATGTAGTAGCGCAAGCGGGGGAAGCAGGATCAGGGGGCGCGATCCAGTTCTTTGTGAGTGCCTATTTGTCGAAATACAGCAACATTTTTGATTATCTCAAATGACGCCTTGTGGCTGTTGTTGGGTGTTATATGTATAGCGTAGATATTAGGATTTTTGTATCCCTTCATTTTCTCGAAACAAAGGGACTTAGGAAAAGGCGACTTGCCACAAGAAAGAAGTTTCTTAATAGCCTCTTTTGCTTGTTGCTTTATGTCGGGTGTTAGTCTGCGGTAGCTATTTTCAAAGCTAGGCAGTGAAAGATCAACCTTGTGGATTTCAACCATTTACAGTGCATCAAGGTATTCGGCGATTTCCTTTGAAGTAGATAGCAGTTTGCCGGAGGGTTTATCCAAGTCTGCATCGTGTTCCCCTATTGCCCAGCGTAAATCAACAAGTGAATTGTGAAGATCAGCAACAGCAGCGATGGCATGGGCATACGCTTCTACAACAGATTCTTTGTCATCACCATCCAGTTCTTGTGCTGCAATGGCAAAGTTTTTCTTGCTCAAAAGAAGGTTGTATAGGCTAACAGAGGATTCTTCGGCTGTGATAATAGAGCTACTGACAACTTCAGTGGGATCAATTTTATTTGTGCGCGAGCACACCTTTATGGAGGCAATTGCTTTGCCCGTAAAATGAACAGTGGTTTTTGCTTGGCTTTCCAACCAGACGAGAGAATCAATCGTCATATCAATTGCCCGAAGGAGGGTCAGGCTTCTTTGACTCGTCTCTGTTGACGATTCGCAGATCAAGCGTACTTCCTCGCTGGAGGCGCAGTTAGTGTGCATAATGTTCTCCGTTCTATAGTGCTTTATCGACAGGCTGTGGTACTACTTTACAGCAGCAAAGACGGCGATTGTCGTTGTCTGGCACTTAAGTTAGTTTGACTTAGATCAAGTTTCTAATGGTAGAGTTCATTCTATGCCTTGCTCCTTACTTGTCCACCCTCTCCCGCAACTCCTTACCCACCTTGAAGTGCGGCGTGTACTTGGCAGGCACCAGCACTGCCACACCCGTCTTGGGATTACGCCCTTTGCGTGGTGGTCTGTAGTTTAGGCTAAAGCTCCCAAAGCCGCGTATCTCAATCCTGCCACCCTTGGCGAGGATGTTGCTCGTGGTATCGAGGATAGGGCTGACCGCCACGCCCAAGCGTGTAAATAACATAGACACATACCGTTACTTCGGTGAGCCAGTCTATATTTACAGCCTCAAGGAAGGCATTAACGATGGCTTCTTGACTCCATTCAAGGTCAAGCGTATCAGCACCACGTTGGATGATTATGTCTACACAAGTGATGACACCGTTGTTGAAGGAGAGGTTGAGGCAGGTAAGGTACCCACTTTGTTACTGCGCTATAAGTCCAGCTATTCCCAGCAGAGTTGCTTCACCGTAGCAGCCTTCCATCAAGCCTTATGCACTAAGAATTACGTTTGTCAATCAATGCGTTACATTGCATCCAGTATACTCTTTCGCCTTTCCTGTGCAAGGTATTTTGAATATATTTTGCATTGCTCAGCCGACAGTATTTAAATACCCTCACGAGGGTATCATGGGTGCTTATACCCCTGTCACCAACCCTGCACTGACATATAGTTTGTCAAGGATATTCATGACCTGCCTACCATAATTGTATGACCAACTTTATGACCAGCACCCATACAACCCCTGTATACACAGCGAAACATCTTAATTGCTGTAACCAGCGACTTGGCTGACGTACTTTGCCAGCCTAGTCGAATGGCTATGCATAGCTAATCGGACAGCAGACAAGCAGTTTGAAGGGGGTGTCGCGACACCCCCTTTTTTACGCTCTCTTTTTTCTACATCAGGCAAACGCTGCGCACCCACTCAATGCTACAATTCGCGCCCTTCACAACACCCAAGACATCGCACAATGAGTTTGAACAAGGTCCCATCCGGCAAAGACCTGCCCAACGATTTCAACGTCATCATCGAAATTCCCATGCATGGCGAGCCGGTGAAATATGAAGTGGACAAGGAATCCGGCGCGATGTTTGTCGACCGCTTCATGAACACCGCGATGCACTACCCGTGCAACTACGGCTACATCCCGCACACGCTTTCCGACGACGGCGACCCCGTGGATGTGCTGGTCATCACCCCCGTGCCGCTGAACACCGGCGTCGTCGTGCGCTGCCGTCCGCTCGCGGTGCTCAAGATGGAAGATGAATCGGGCATGGATGCCAAGGTGCTGGCCGTGCCGGTCGACAAGCTTTCCACGCTGTACCGTGGCTTGAAAAGCTACAAGGAACTGCCGGAAATAACGCTCAGGCAGATTGCCCATTTCTTCGAACATTACAAAGACCTTGAGCCCAATAAGTGGGTCAAAATCCAAGGATGGTCCGGCATCGAAGAAGCCAGGGCGGAAATCATGAACGGGGTCGCCAACTACCAGAACGCCCCGGTAAAACCCGTATTTTAAACACCCGAATTCAAAACACCCGAATTCAAAACAACGGAGAAGCCATGACAGCACAAATTATCGACGGCAA
>JAHFRC010000009.1:15718-43005 GCA_023259015.1 Nitrosomonadales bacterium
CTGGTGGTCGCCACCGGCAAGCCGCAGATGATTACCGGCAACATGATCAAGCCCGGCGCGGCGGTAATTGATGTCGGCATCAACCGCCTGCCGAGCGGCAAGCTGGTGGGCGACGTGGATTTCGACAGCGCGAAGGAAGTGGCGGGCTGGATCACCCCGGTTCCCGGCGGCGTCGGCCCGATGACCATCACCATGCTGGTGGCGAATACCGTGCAGGCTGCGGAACGCAGCGCCCAGCAACCCGGCTAGGCCAACCAATCAGGCGCGGAGAATACACATGAATCAGCAGTCATCCGCCCTGCTTCGGCAGTCAATCATCGTTCCTGAGGCGACTGTTGCAGGACTTGCGCATTGCAGGCAACTGCTATTTTGCTGCAAGCGAACGCACCTGATAAGGAATATTCCTTAACTGCTTTATCTGTTGGGGTGACTGATGGGACTCGAACCCACGACAGCCGGAATCACAATCCGGGACTCTACCAACTGAGCTACAGTCACCATAGAAACATAAAATCGGTACGTCTGGCGTGCCCGACAGGAATCGAACCTGTAACCCCCAGCTTAGAAGGCTGGTGCTCTATCCAGTTGAGCTACGGGCACAATTCTTCAGGCATCAAATTAATTATGGGCACCTCTAAAAATCCACATTTCATCCCAACTGCTGCGTTGCGCAAAAAATTTCTTGCTTACATATTACACATATGCGGCGCTACGAAATTTTTTCCACGCCTTGCTGACGACTCCGCACGGGCTGCCTTTGCCCGTAGCGGATCGGCGTCCCCTTGTGGGGCATTTGGGCGAACTCTGTATTTTTAGAGGCACCCTTATTAAACCTGGTCGGGGTGGAGAGATTCGAACTCCCGACATCCTGCTCCCAAAGCAGGCGCGCTACCAGGCTACGCTACACCCCGAGAGCGCGGCACTATACAGGGCGTGCAGCGAAAAATCAATTTTACTCGCGCGATTTTTGCGTGATTTGCGGCATCGCCAGCATCAGGTAATAAATCATCGACCACAGGGTCAGCAGGGCAGCGACATAAATCAGCAATGTGCCGAGCTGAAAGATAGGCAAACCGAATAGCGGTTCGCGGTACAGCAAAAACGGGATGGCGATCATCTGGAATGTGGTTTTCACCTTGCCCAGCACGGACACGGCAATGCTCTTGCTCTTGCCCAATTGGGCCATCCATTCACGCAGGGCGGAAATGGCTATCTCGCGCCCTATGATGATGAAGGCGATGGTCGCATCCACATCGCCCAGCTTCACCAGCATGATCAGCGCGGCGGCCACCATCAGCTTGTCGGCCACCGGGTCGAGAAAAGCGCCAAATGCGGAAGACTGGTTCATGACACGCGCAAGGTAACCGTCCAGCCAATCGGTGATCGCCGCAAGAACAAACAGCGCCACGCTGGACAGGTGCTTGTGGTGCAGATTGAGCGTTTCGTCCGATACATAGAACAGCGCGATGAACACCGGGATCATCACGATCCTGAACCATGTCAGCAGATTGGGGATATTGAGCGGCATGAATCCGGGCTAGTATTTCTAGTGCAATTGTTGATATATTTTTTCCGCAAGCGCGCGGCTGATACCTTCCACCTGCGCCAACTCATCCACGCTGGCCTGCAACACGCCCTGCATGCCGCCAAATTGCGCCAGCAAATTGCGCCTGCGCTTCCCGCCCACCCCTTCGATTCCTTCCAGCAGCGAAACGGTGCGCGCCTTGCCGCGCCTGGCGCGGTGCCCGCTGATAGCGAAGCGATGCGCCTCATCGCGCACCTGCTGGATCAAATGCAGCGCGGCGCTGTCCGGCGGTAATTGTAGCGGCTTTTGCTGTTGCGGGCGCAGCAATTGTTCCATTCCGGGCTTGCGCCCGGATCCTTTAGCCACGCCAAGCAAGGGAATATCCAGACCCAGTTCCGCCATCACTTCGCACGCCACGCCGAGCTGCCCCGCCCCGCCGTCTATCAGAATCAAATCCGGCCGCTTGCCATTTCCCTCCAACAATTTCTGGTAGCGCCGCGTCAGCGCCTGGCGCATCGCCGCGTAGTCGTCGCCCGCAGTGATGCCCGTCCCTTCGACGGCGCTCAGGACAGGGATGTTGTAGCGGCGGTATTCTGCATTGCGCATATCGAAGTTGTCATAGACCACGCACGAAGCCACCGTCGCCTCGCCCATGGTATGGCTGATGTCGAAGCATTCGATGCGCGCGAGTTCCGGCAGGTCGAGCGCCTCACGCAGCGCATCCAGCCGCGTGTACTGCCCCATCTTCTTTTCCGTCTCGCGGCGCAGCGCGAGCGAGGCGTTTTGCGCGGCCATCTCCAGCCATTCCTTGCGCTCGCCCGAAGCGCCGCCGAGAATGCGCACCTTGCCGCCGGATTGCGCGCTGAACAATTCCTCCAGCACCCCGACGGCGATTTCTTCACTGGTGACGATCAATGGCGGTACGCTGCGGTTGAGATAGTGCTGCGCGAGGAATGCCTCCAGCACCTCGTGGCGCGCCTGCCCTTCCACGTTCCCGGCATATAAATTCTTGGGAAAGAAACTCTTGTCGCCCAGATGCCGCCCGCCGCGCACCATCGCGAGGTTCACGCACATCATACCGTCCAGTTCCGCCACCGCAACGATGTCCGCATCGGCGGCGCGCGCGTTCTCCACAAATTGTTTTTGCTGCACCGTATGCAAGGCCGACAACTGGTCGCGCAGCACTGCCGCCTGCTCGTAATGCTGCCGCCCTGCCGCATCCTGCATTGCCCGGTGCAGCGCGCCTTCCACCTCAGACTGCTTGCCCTGCAACAGCAGCGCGGCATTGCGGATATCGCTGGCGTAATCCTCCCCGGAAATCAGCCCGACACAAGGCGCGGTGCAGCGGTGGATTTGATGCAATAAACAAGGCCGCGTGCGGTTGTTGAACACGCTATCCTCGCAGGTGCGGATGCAGAAAATCTTCTGCAACAGTTGCACACTTTCCTTCGCCGCATTGGCGTTCGGATAGGGGCCGAAATACTGGTGCCGCTTCTCCGTCGCGCCACGGTAATAAGCCAAGCGCGGAAATTTGTGCCCGGTCAGCACGATGTACGGATAAGACTTGTCGTCGCGGAACAGGATGTTGTAGCGCGGCTTCAGCGTCTTGATCAGGTTGTTTTCCAGCAACAGCGCCTCGGTCTCGGTGCGCGTCACCGTCACCTCTACGTTCGCTATGTGCGATACCATCAGCCGGGTGCGCGGTGAAATATTGGTCTTCTGGAAATAGGACGCGACACGCTTTTTCAGTTGCGCTGCCTTGCCGACATACAGCACCTGCCCTTTTTCATCCAGCATGCGGTATACACCCGGCAGCAACGGCAGGCTGGAGAGGAATTGTTTGAAATCGAAATTAGATGAGTTCAAGGGAAGATTATCGTAGGGCGGGCTATGCCCACCGCTGACTTAATTGATGCCAAGCGAAGCCCGGCCTACGGCTACTTTTTCCGGCAACTGACAAGGCCCGCTACGCCAATCACAATTAGGAATACTCCTGGATTGCTAAATGTGCCCGTAGTAGCTTCATGTCAAGTTTAGGATTCCTCCAACACCAACTGGCAGCCCGCGTAGGGCGCAATAACCAACGGGCATTGCGCCGTTATGTTTCTTACATCCGGTGCAATGCGCTACGCTTATTGCACCCTACCGCACTATATCAAAGTAAACGAAACATTCACCGCATCCACCAGCACCTCCGGGCGGACTGGCTTCCTACCCCTCATGCTGGGTGACTCGCCTTCCACCAGCCGCACCAAGCCATACTGCTCCAACTTTTTCAAGGTGCGCGACAGGTTGGATGACTTGCGGTTGGAAAGCAGCTCCAATTCAGCGATTGAAGCCGGATGCTGCTCGGCAATAATCTTGAGGAGCTGCCGGTTATCGTCGGTAAAAAGATTAGCCGCCGCCTTGAGCGAGGTGAACCAGATTTTTGGAGCACCCTTGCCAGGCTTCACTTTGCCGGAGGCTACATCCTTTGTCCACCTTTTCATCTCCTCATAGGAGGCAATTCCCACATTCAGCTTAGTCATTACCGCTCTCCTTCATGATCCTGTCCACTTCGCGCCAGAAATCCGCCAGCAGTTGCTCCGGCGACCAGAAGTCATATATCCGTCCTGAGTCTGACCGGTTGCGGTGCCAGTGATCCAGCATTTTGCTTTTCCCAACACGGTGCGCATTGTCGAAACCAAGCAGCCGCGTACCTTTCCTGTCATGCAATGTCAGCGAATAAGTTATCCCATGCGGCGCCTCTGGGATAACGGGTACACGATGCACGGAAAACTTGACCCAATACCGCAACGACTCATCAAGAAACATCTCCACGCCGTTCAAACCGAGCAGATATTCCCAATCGTCATTCATTGGCATTTAACTTATCCCCCGGAAGATATTCTAACAGATTGCAGTTTCGGACACCAATTTCAACATTTTTAATCCGTCAAACACCCGGCAATTGCACCGAACACTTCATGGAACATCGCCATGCCCGGTGAGGTGCCTGGTCAGGATATTGTAGCGGCTGCATGACGGCTTTCATACGGCATCAAGCTGCCCGGCTTCATGCCAGGTTCTTATCCAGATATTCCTTGATGCGTTCCAGCAAAGCGTGCAACTGGCTCACGATGCTCCTTGCCTGTTCCACGCTCTCGCCATGCTCCAATGCCTGGCACAAATTGGCAAAACCCATCGCGCCCACCATTATGGCTGGCGCCTTGATGTAATGCCCCAATGCGCTCAATGCGGCGACATCCCCTTCTTCCAGCACGGCTTCAATCTTGGCTATATCTCCCTGTGCCGACTCCACAAACCGGAGGGCAAACTCGCGCATCTTTTCCCGTTCGTTGCCCATCAACTCTGCTAACACCGCGAGATCAATGATGCCCGGCTCACCTCCCCACCCTGCCCCGGCAGCGGGTGCAAAAGGCGCCACAGAGAATTCTGCCTGTGATGGCAGCGCCGTAAGCCATCGGGCAATAGTGGCGTAAAATTTGTCGAGTTTGAACGGCTTGCCAATGAAGTCGTCCATGCCTGCGGCAAGGCAACGCTCACGATCTTCGTTCGAGATATTGGCGGTCATGGCAATCACGGGTAGTTGCGCCAAGGCGTTATTGTCACGGATAAGCCGCGTCGCCTCCAGGCCATCCAATTCCGGCATCTGCACATCCATCAACACGCAGTCGAAAGGCTTCTGGCTCAACAAATCGAGCGCCTCTTTCCCGTTGTTGGCGACGCAGACGATAGCGCTTGCCTCTTTCAGGAATTCGATGGCCACCTGTTGATTAAATATATTATCTTCCGCCAGGAGAATGCGGGCGCCGTTGATCGCCTTCATGTCTTTAAGATGCCCGCCTGCCAGCCCTTGCTCGTCGCGCTTTTCTTCCTCTGGCTTACTGCCCTTGCCAACCCATATGTCAGCCCAGAAAGTGCTGCCTTTGCCAGGTTCGCTTCCCACACCCACCTCGCCCCCCATCAGCCTCGCCAGTTGCCGGCAAATGGCCAGCCCAAGCCCGGATCCGCCATATTTGCGGCTGATGGAAGAATCGGCCTGTTGAAAGGCCTGGAACAGTTTTGCCTTTTGTTCTTCGGTGATGCCGATGCCGGAATCCTGCACTTCAAAGCGCAACAGGATATTGTTTTCCCTCTCTTCAATTTTTCTGGCACGGACGATGATCTCACCTTGCCGGGTGAACTTGATGGCGTTGTTGATGTAGTTGATCAGTATCTGGCTCAGCCGCAACGGATCGCCGCACAAGCAGCCAGGAATGCCGGGGTCAAAAGCGAAGATCAGTTTGAGGCCTTTATCAGCGGCCTTCCATTCGACCATGTTGATTACCCTCTGCCTGACATGGCTGAGGTAAAACTCGATGTTTTCCAGTTCTATCTTGCCTGCATCAATCTTGGAAAAATCGAGAATCTCGTCAATAATGCCGAGAAGGTGTTCGCCGGAAAGGTGGATTTTATTGAGGTAATCGCGCTGTTCCGGATCGTGTTCTTTACTCCATGCCAGCTTCGACATGCCGAGAATGCTGTTCATCGGAGTGCGGATTTCGTGGCTGATGTGGGTAATGAACGTATCCTTGGCGCGGTTGGCTTGCTCGGCCTGGAGCTTTGCGCTCAACAGCGCATTCTGCACCTTCAAGCGCTCGGAAACGTCTTCGAACATCAAAAGCAAATATGTTTCATCGCGGCTTACAAAAGATGTTGCGACCGCATCAATCCAGATTTCCTTGCCAAAGGCGGCAATCATGTGTGTCGACACCCGTTTGCCGGCTTTACCCACCAAGGCTTCTTCAGCCATTTGTAATAGCCCGCTGTCTTTCCAACTATCCATGCTGCGGAAGTTATCCTGAAGCAACTGCTCCACCGTTGCTCCCGTGATACTCGCAGCCGCTTCATTGGCCATTGCGCACTGGCCGCTATCCCCATGGTAGGCAAGAATCCCGACCTGCGAAGATGCGATTACTTTCTGGGTCAAATCCAGCGCCTCGAAAAGCTCTTTCTCCAGCCGTTTGCGCTCGGTGACATCCCTGCCTGTCCCGGTAAAGCCCTGTATCTTTCCGTTCGGATCCTTCAGCACCACCCCGTTGCAGAAAAACGGAACCAGCACGCCGTCATGCCTCACAAGCCGCATCTCAATGTGGGAGTAGCCCTTCTCAAAAATCTCGGCCATCGCTCCTGCGGTCGATGCCCTGTCTTCTTTGCAGACAAGCTCAAGCGCCGGTTTATGCATCAACTGCCCGCGCTCCAGGCCAACAAACTTCTCAAGATTCAAGTTCCATTTGATCAGCCTGCTATCCGCGTCGAACACGTAGAACAGGTCAGGATTGGCTTCAATGATGGCGTTAAGCTCGTTAAGGGTTGAAGCCAGCGCTTCATTAAGCCGCTCCTTCTCCAGGCTGATGCGCTCCGCTTCATCTTTCTTCTGGCGCAATTCAAGGGTCGCTTCCGCAATACGGTATTCCAGCATGCGGCGGTCCTGCAACAATTGCTGCGCCATCTGGTTGATGCCGTCGGCCAGTTCGATCAGTTCATCCACCTTGAGCTGGGGAAAAGCGCGCACGCTCAAATCCCCTTCCCCGATGCTGCGAATGGCCGATCTTATATTCATGACAGGAGCAGTGATCCGGCGCGCCGCCCATAGCGCCACCAGCAAGGACAACGCTATAGCAAGCAAAATGGATAGCAGGCTGTAAGCCAGCATCCCTTTTTTCTGAACAGCCAGATTGCGTTTGCTGATTTCAACGATGACCGCGCCGAGCGGCTTGGCCAAAACAGGCTTCACTTCGCCGGCCTCGCGGCTCAGTTCATCGAGCTTGATTTGGGTGGCTACAATAGGCTCGTACAATACGAGAGTATCTTTATCCTGATAAACCGGGGTATCCGGATTAACTTTCGCAGCCGGATTTTCATGCTTGTGGCTCTGCTTGTTTACCGCCACCAACGGTTTGGAAGCGGCATCCAGCAGCACCACCGCATCCACGTCCCTACCGGCAAGCACCGCTTCGGCGCCTTGTTTCAACAATGCCTCGTTGCCGGAAAAGACTGCATATTCGCTGGTGGAAGCCAGTTGATGCGCCATCATTTGCGAGCGCTCTAACAGGGCGGTATCCATGTCAACCAGGCGCGCGTTAATGAAATAACCCGCGAACAACGTCGTCATCACCAAGATCGGGAGCAATGCGACCAGCAATGTTTGCTGCTGGATGCCGGAGCGCTTCATGGCGCCCTCCTTATGAGCGCACTCATTTCATTATGCAATTCAGCCGGGCTCTTGACGCTCAAACCGAGAGACCGCGCTACTTGGTCGTTGACCATCACCTCAAACAACTGGGGATACTGCGCAGCAGGCAGGGTGGCTATTTCCCAGAATTGCTGGATCGACAAGACGGCCTGCCCGGCAACCTGCGTTGGCATGCTGAACACGGCGCACAATGCGCCCGCCTTGACATAGGCAGGTGAGAAACCGATCAGCGGAACACCGCTACGATAAGTCGCCAACAGGATATTGCGCAGTGTCGAACTGTTATAAACGGTGGAATCCGGCAGCGCCAGCAACACTTCGCTTTCTTGCAGTATTTCTTGCAGTGCCTCATGCAACGGCAGCGCCGGGCTAATCACACGCTCGTGCAGGTTTAACCCATACCTGGACATCTGCTGCCTGAGCTGGGCAAGTTCGTCTTTCGGGATGGAATCAAACAACACGCCGACATGGCGCTTGCCCGGCAATATGGCGGCAATCAAGCGAATCTGGCGCGTTACAGGTTGATCCAGAAATATCGCCGAAAAAGTTTTTGAATTTGCGCGTGCCGGAAAATCGCGCAGCAATTTATCGTACCCGGCTTTCGGGATGAGCACGTTTAGAACGGCCGGTGCTTTCCCGGCTGCCACGGCTGCAGCGGCTTTCATCCCGAGGGGGATGACAAGATCGGCTTCCGGCAACGGCTTGGCCGGATCATCGACAACCACCAGGTCGACATTCCTCTTGAGGATGTTGTCGCGTAGCGCATGGATGAATTCCAGATAAGGCTCGCTGTTCTCGCCCAACACCACGGCGACGACCAGCGGCTTGATATAAACGGGCGGCTCGGCGCGGGCGGGGCTTGCAGAATAAAAAAGCAACAAAAACGCTGCCGCCAAACCCATATAGCTGCGGTTGGCGAAACGAAGAGCCGCCATAAGCCATAAGCTCATCCGGCTAAAAATTGGCTGACCAGACAAGGTAAGCACGCCTGTCGAATGAATGGCCGCTGTATCCAATTGTTTTATTCATGAATACATTCTACAGCACTGCCGCAACCTCTCCTCTTCCCACTTTTTGCTGTTCCAACATCCCGTCTTGAGCACGCTTGAGTTCCAAACAGCGTGCAACATTACACCAATCTCAAGGCAAAAGCTTGCAAGGCCGCATGTATTCTCTTGGTGAAATGAGTGGTTGATTCTTTGTTGAGCGGATAGCTGGCGGGAAAAAGAAACGGCGCGGGCATCATGTCATGCCCGCGCCGGATTAAGAGGTGCGCTAATGCAATATTGCGCTACCTGGAAATTATGCCGACGGCCAGGTAGCACGCAAAATAACGCGATGGAATGCGCCCGCTATTTCAGCAAAGAACATATCCTTGCGCTGTTTTTTTGCAGCACGCTGAAGGCCCGCTGGGCGGCGGACAACTCATGAGTGTGCATCCTGTAGTACAAGTCGTTGTGACACTTTCAGTTGCGGCGCTCTTGGCCTTGGCTTTTGCCTTCTTCTTTTTCTTCTTGGCTTTCTTGGGTGCTTCCTTGGCCGACTCAGCGGCAGGCGCCGCCGCTGATGCGGCCGGTTTTTCGGCAGGCGCCGTATCTGCGGCCCAGGCAGGCACAACGATCAAGGCTAACAAAAGCAGTAGCGTTTTTTTCATGGTTACTCTCCCTTTTGTGGTTAAAAAATTTCACGGTTTGCCCGGCGCAAAGCGGTTCTGTTCGCCAACAACAGGGGTGCCCTCCTTACCTCACCAAGCCAGCTTGAGTTTAGCATACACCAGCCGCCCATTGCTGAAGCGCGGGTTAAGCGGGTCGATATCCGCATACTGGAAGCGCTTGTCGGCAGCGTTGCGCACACCGGCGGTCAGTGAGCCGCGCCGGTTGAATTGCCAGTTCAGGTCGGCATCCACTTGATTGAAGCGGTCCTGATAGCCGAGCAATATGGGCAAGAAGGTATTGAGGTCGGTTGATTTTTGCGTACCGGCGACCCGGTTATAGCTCAAGGTTAAATTCGCCGTGCATTGCGCGGCGGCAAACCAGCGCATAGTCAATTGTTGCGAGTGCAGGCTTTGTCCAACGACAGAATCCAGTTCGAGATATAAGGGATCATTCTGGATGCGCTCATAGTCATAGGAAAAACTCACGGCCCATTGATAGCTCTCGGGTTGCCAGTGCAGCGCCAATCTGGACTCGTCAATCTTCTGTTCGGTCAAGTCTTGCTGCCCAGTATTATTGCTTATTGTCGGTTCAAAAGTCTTGCGCCGCTGTGCTTGTGCAGCCAGTAGCCATGCGGGGCTCAACTGCCTGTCCCCATTTAATGCAACCGCCCGCACCAGTTTGCCGTTATGGGCGTTATCATCGAAACGGTTTAGTACAATGCCCGCCAGAGAGGCAGGCGCCAGCGCGGCATCGCCCACGCTGAAAGCCGCCATGCCTTGCCATGCCGCAAGGCGCACATGCGTCGCGCTATCCGGCGTGTAAACCAAGCCCAGCTTGGGCAGCCAGCGTTGCAGATAAGTGCTGTTGTCCGTTGGTGTATGGATATTATCCTGCCTGTCGATCTTGCCCCAGCCCAACCCTGCATCCAGTTGCCAATGCGGGTTCAGTGCCTGTTGCCAAGCCATATAAAGTTGCTGCACAAGACTCGATATATTGAGATTGGCACTCGCAACAATCATTTGCCCACGCGCCTGCTGCACGCCCCATTGTGTGGCATAGCCCGCGCCACTGCGACGATATTGCAACTCCACACTGTGCGCCTCGCTGCTGCCGGATTGCGAGAATTGTGGAAAGGGAAGCGTCGGCCCAAAGAAAGGCGGCATGTTGCTGAAAGGCAACGTGTTACTAATAAATTCCTGATCGACCGTTTGGTCGGTCTGCTGCTGGCTCCATAGCCCACGCAATTCGCTGTTGTCCGTCAAGTTATGGCGCAGGCCCAAGCGCGTCACCCGGCTATTATCCTGAATCATGGCATATATCCCCATCATCATCGGATCCGCCGGAAAAAACGTCTCGCCGTGTTTTGAATCGAAGGTCTGGTACGACACAAACGCCTGCGTGGATTGGGTTGGCCGCCATTGCACGATGGCCTGCGCTATGCGGTTATCCAGATTTTCGAACGGTGCATTGCCATCGGTTTTGTATTGCCGCTGCGCGACGCCCAGCCCCAACGTGCCGTTGCCCACGCCGAAACGGATTTGCTCGCCATGGGTATTCTGGTTGCCGCTGACGGCATCGGCTTCCAGTTTAACGGGCTGGCTGAACAGTTCTTCGTAATTGTTGTAGCTTGCCTGCTGCGCGCTGAGCCCGCTGACCACGCCATGCTGCGGGGTGGCGGCGCCGGTTTGCCCCGCGCCGTCGCCATAGATGTCCAGCACCGGCGGCAGATTTCCCGGCATCTCGTTGAACAGGCTTTGCAGCAGCAGGCTGCGCCGCGCCGATTCGCCAAAGCGCCGCCCTTGCAGGAGATCGGCCTGATTCTTCAAATTGGCCGCAGTTTTTTCGCCGACCGGATCGGACAAGGTGTGCAACGCGAGGCTCTCCAGCCCCGAGCGGCGCTGAATTTCAGCGAGATTGGCCTGCAATAATTGCTCGTCTTCCCTGAGCAGGTTTGCGCTACGATAGACCGAGCGGTACGCCGTTCTCTCTTGCGCCTGGCGTAAACTTTCGCGCGCTTCCATTAAACGATTAGCCCGCAATTCCGCCTGCGCCTGGTACAGCCATGGCGTGGGGTCTTTGGGGTCGGCTTGCTGGGCGCTGCGCCAGCTTGCCATCGCCTCTGTGGTTTGTCCGGCTTGCTGTTGTGAGCGACCTAGATAGGTGAGTATCAGCGCGTTGCCGGGCTCGGCTTCATTCGCCGCTTGCAAATTTTTTTGCCCGGCCTCGAAATTGCCCAGCTTTATTTCAGCCAGCCCCATGCCGAGCAATGCCATAGCGTCTTTGTGATCACGCTTCAGGGCCTTTTCAAACGCAGCCTTGGCTTCCGCACTTTGCCCACCTATCAGGTGAACCAAGCCGCCCACGGCGATGACATAAGGCTGCGCGGCATCTATTGCTCCCGCTTGCCCCACCAGCGTCTTTGCCGATTGTACCTGGTTAAGCGTCAGATCGAGTTCGGCCTCGCGCGCCAGGGCAACTGCTGATTGCCGTGCCGGGGTATTAAAACCATGCATCATTTCGCGCGCTTCCGCCAAACGCCCCGCGCCTTGCAAAACATAGGACATGGTAAGGTGCGGCAACATGCCGCCGCCGGAATCCAGGCCATGCCGGGTCGCTTCCAGCGCTTTTTGCATCTGCCCCTGTTGCAGGTATGCCATGGCGCTGAGCGCATATGCATCTGCGGCATGTTGTGTGTTGCCAAGCAAGGGAGCGAGTATTTTCAGCACCTCCTGAGACTGGTTGCCTTGCAGCAAAAAACTGGCGCGCAACAAATCCATCTCGGCCATTGTATCCGCACCGGCAGGCCCGTTCTTGCCCGCCTCATCGAGCAGTATCAGCGCATCGAGAAAGCGGCCCTCATCCTGCGCGCGCAGGGCCTCCTGCATCTTGGGAGCAGGTTGCAACGGTTGGTATTGGGTCGCCACCAGAGGCAATGTCCAGAGCGCCGTCTGGCCTTGCCCCATGGTTTGCTCCGGCGGAATCCGGAATTGCCCCAGAAACATATCTTCATCGGCGGCTTGGGCTGGCTCTGCCATCAGGCTTAGTCCTGCAATGCCTGACAACAGCAAAATATGCAAGTATTTCATGGGTGGCTTCGTCAAAAAAATGAAGCCTTATTGTACCTGCCTACCGCCATCACAGGGGCAAAGACGTTCCCGGATCAGTGCATATAGTTCACAAACAAGAAACTGATTTCCACGGCCAGAAGCAGGTAAATCAAACTCAAAAGAGTGCTCATGGGTAGAAATTGGCTCCAGGTGTGCCCACAACTTTTACAGCAAAACGAGTAGTAGCCAACCATTTTCAGCAACTCCGTGGCGATTGAACTGGGCGGGGTTTCGCCGGTATTGATTGAATTGCATTTCTGGCACAATTCGATAGTGTTCATGAGCGCAATCCGGTTAAGGAGATGCGCTACATTACCAAGTTTTCCTCATGCTTAATATATATCTGATGGCCTAGATATATATAGGCATGCCTATATAATTTCCAACCCTAAACCGAACAAACCGGAACCAAAAGCAGGATGGGTGGAGTGCAGCGTGACCATCGCCTGGGAAACGCAAATTTACTCCATTCGTGGTGAGCCAGCCGAACCAAATTTGTGTTTCTTTAACGGCGGTTAAAAACAAAAAACCCCATCACGGATGACGGGGTTCATGGCATACAGCCGGGTGCAGGTATTATTCCGCAATACGTGCGGTTTCTGCGGCAAGCAGCGCCTTCATGCTCAAGCGCAGACGGCCCTTTTCGTCAGCCTCCAACACCTTGACTTTTACGATCTGCCCTTCTTTCAGGACATCCGTCACGGCATTGATGCGCTCGTTGGAAATCTGCGAGATGTGCAGCAAGCCGTCTTTCCCCGGCATGATGTTTACGATCGCGCCGAAATCCAGCATCTTGACCACCGGTCCTTCGTAAGTCTTGCCCACTTCCACTTCCGCCACGATGTCTTCGATGCGTTTCTTGGCCTGCAAGCTGCCTTCGGCGCTGACGCTGGCGATGGTCACGTTACCGTCGTCGTCGATATCGATGGTGGTGCCGGTCTCTTCGGTCAGGGCGCGGATCACCGCCCCGCCCTTGCCGATCACATCGCGGATTTTTTCCGGATTGATCTTGATCTTGATCATGCGCGGCGCATGCGCCGAAACTTCGGCGCGCACGGCAGGCATGGCCTGCTTCATGATACCGAGAATATGCATGCGCCCTTCGCGCGCCTGCGACAGCGCGGCCTGCATGATTTCGCGGGTGATGCCGTTGATCTTGATGTCCATCTGCAAAGCGGTGATGCCTTGTTCCGAACCTGCCACCTTGAAGTCCATGTCGCCCAGATGATCCTCGTCGCCGAGAATATCGGTCAGCACGGCAAAACGGTTGCCCTCCTTGATCAACCCCATGGCGATACCCGCGATGTGGGTCTTGAACGGCACACCGGCATCCATCAGCGCAAGGCAGCCGCCGCACACTGTAGCCATCGAACTGGAACCGTTCGACTCGGTAATTTCCGAAACCACGCGGAAGGAGTAACCGAATTCTTCCTCCGTCGGCAGCGCCGAGACCAGGGCGCGCTTGGCCAGGCGGCCATGGCCGATTTCACGGCGCTTGGGTGTGCCGACGCGGCCGGTCTCGCCGGTGGAATACGGGGGAAAATTGTAATGCAGCATGAAGCGATCCGAGTACTCTCCTTGCAACGCGTCGATTTTCTGCGCATCGCGCGCGGTGCCCAACGTGGCCACCACCAGCGCCTGTGTCTCGCCGCGGGTAAACAATGCCGATCCATGCGCGCGCGGCAGCACGCCGGTGCGGACGGTGATCGGACGCACGGTACGGGTGTCGCGCCCGTCAATACGCGGCTCGCCGCTTACTATCTGGCCGCGCACGATCTTGGCTTCCAGCGCGCTGAACAAATCGTTGACATGGTTCTTTTGCAGCGTTTCATCCGCCGCCAGCAGCGTTTCCACCACACGGGCACGGATCGCATCCACTTGGGTGGTGCGCGCCTGTTTCTGGCGCACGGCGTAGGCGGCTTGCAGGTCGTTCTCGGCCAATTCCGCGAGCCTGGCGATGAGCGCCTCATCCTTGGCGGGAGGCGTCCAGTCCCATGCATCCTGCCCGGCCGCATCCGCCATTTCGTTGATCGCCTGTATTACCGCCTGCATCTGCTGGTGGCCAAACATGACCGCGCCCAACATTACATCTTCGGGCAATTCCTGCGCTTCCGATTCCACCATCAGCACCGCCTGCGCCGTACCCGCCACCACCAGATCCATCTTCGATTCCAGAAGCTGGTCGGCAGTCGGGTTGAGCACGTATTCGCCGTTGATATAGCCGACGCGCGCCGCGCCAACGGGGCCGTCGAACGGAATGCCCGACAGCGCCAACGCGGCGGATGCGCCGATCACGGCGGGGATATCCGAATCAATCTGGTTATCGGAAGACAGCACCGTGGCGACGATCTGCACTTCGTTGTAAAAACCCTCCGGAAACAGCGGGCGCAACGGGCGGTCAATCAGGCGCGAAGTCAGGATTTCCTTCTCGCTGGGACGCCCCTCACGGCGGAAAAAACCACCCGGAATCTTGCCGGCCGCGTAAGTGCGTTCCTGATAATCCACTGTCAAAGGGAAAAAGTCCTGCTCCGGTTTGGCGTTTTTCATGCCGACCACGGTGACCAGCACGACAGTATCATCCAGGCTGACCATCACCGCGCCGCTTGCCTGGCGCGCAATCTCACCCGTTTCCAGGGTGATCTGGTGATTGCCATACGCTATTGTTTTTTTATAGTGACTCAAGATTCGCCTCTCTAGTACATAATAATTATGGCGCTTTCACGCGCCATGGATTGGAAGATGACACAAAAACAAAGTGGGCCGCATCCGCGACCCATTTAAAAGTATTACTTGCGCAAATCCAGACGTTGAATCAACGTGCGGTAACTGTCCTCATTTTTCGTCTTGAGGTAATCCAGCAACTTGCGGCGACGGCTCACCAGCCGCAGCAGGCCGCGACGGGAATGAAAGTCCTTGGTATGATCCTTGAAATGGCTGGTCAGGTAATTAATGCGTGCAGTCATTAGTGCAACCTGCACTTCGGGGGAGCCGGTGTCTCCCTTGCCGCGCTGGTACTCCGCCATGGTTTGCGCTTTTTGCGCCGCCGTAATAGCCATAATCTTTAAACTCTCCACTAAAAAAGTGCAGCATTTTACCCTCGAATAGAGTGGCAGCTCAAGTTATTCATTCAGCACCCGGTTTTTGGCTTGCCAAACAATGGGGTTGCGCGCTTCCGGAAACCCCATGGATCATTGGAAATCACCCCATTACCTGCCGTAACCTACTAAAACCACACAAAAATATTTGAGGTTGCCATCCGGTTTTTGAGGTATTCTTGAAATGAACAATAATTAAAGACGACTCCCGATGGAGAAATGAAATGGCCACGCGATATTTTCTTGCCCTGGCAGTGGCGGCATGCCTCACCAATACTGCCAATGCAGCCGAGGAAAAAAACCCGGACTGGAACACAGCAGTCCTGACAGGTGACTGGGGCGGAACACGCACCAGCCTCTATAACAAGGGCGTAAACTGGACCCTCACCCACAAGAGCGATTTCCTGGCGAACACCTCAGGCGGCATCAAACGCGGGGCAAACTGGATGGGGTACACCGAGGCTGGACTCAAGATGGACATGGAAAAACTGCTGGGCTGGAATTCCACCACCGCCTTCATCCATTACCACAGCGAGCTTGGCACGCAATTCAACACAAAATATGTCGGCAGTTTCGTTGGTGTGGACAACATCGAAACAGCTGCAAACACTGCCCAATTCAACAATGCGTGGATACAGAAAGGCCTGTTCGGCGATAGCCTGTCTGTGCTGGCCGGCCTCTATGCGATTGACTCCGAGTTCTACGTGACTGACACATCAGGCCTGTTCATACAGCCGCCCTACGGCATGTCCAACGACATGGCGCAATCCGGCCAGAAAGGCCCGCCGATCTATCCGGTGGGCGCACTGGCGCTGCGCATGAAATACACTTCACCCGGCAAGAATTTTTATGTGCAATACGCCTTGGCCGATGGCGTGCCGGGCGACCCCAACAACCCGCGCGGCACGCATGTGCAGCTCAACAAGGGGGACGGCACGCTTTCCATTATGGAATTCGGCTATACGCCCCAGGAAGACGAACCGGCTGCGGGCGCCTCCAAACCCGAAGCACAGCCACAGGAAGAGGCCGAGTCCTTCAACAAGACCGCCATTGGTTTCTGGCGCTATTCCACGCAGATGGATGACCCGGTTGACGTGGGCGTGCGCCGCCCAAGCGAGGGAGTCTATGTTCTGGCCGAGCGCACTTTGATGGCTGAAAAAAATCATCCATCCCAGGGATTATCCGGCTTCGCCCGCTTTGGTGCGGCAAGCAAAGACCTGCATCAGGCAAGCTGGACGGGAAGCCTTGGGTTACGTTACCACGGCCTGTTTGACGGGCGCGATGACGACATCGCCGGTATTGCGGTCACCTACAATCATGCCAGCAACAAGTACCGGCTTCTCAATAATGCCGAAAGCAGCCAGACCCAGGTGGAAGCCACCTACCGCACGCAGATCAAACCGTGGTTCGCACTGCAGCCCACGCTGCAATATATCATCAACCCCAACATGGATCCCGCCTTGGACAACGTATGGATTATTGGCACACGGGCTGAAGTTTCTTTCTGACGCAACCGCTGGCAGATATCAATCAGCCAAAGGTTTTGTATAGCGGAATGATATTATTTTCACTCAGGAGGGAAAAACGAAATGAAACGATACTTGCCGATTTGTCTGTTGCTGTTCAGCTTCAGCGCCCATGGCGCGCTTACCAAGTGGGTGGATGCCGATGGCGGCGTGCATTATTCCGATGGCCCGCCTCCGGAAAACATCAAAGCAAAAGCCCTCGCTATCCCGCACGACTCAATCAGCGGTGTGCCCGCAGCAAAAACCTATGTCGAGCGTGAAGCGGAAATGAAGAAAGCCCGGAAAGCCAAGGAAGAAGCCGACCAGAAGGCCTTCCAGCAGCAGGAAAACGCCCTTGCCAGGCAAAAGAATTGTGCGATGGCAAAATCCAACCTAAAAACATACGAAGGCAGCTTGCCAATCACGGCTTACAACGACAAGGGTGAAAGCATCAACATAGACGATGCGGCGCGCCTGCAATATATCGAAGAAACACGCAAGCAAATCAGCATTTACTGCGACTAAGAACTTGTCCGTAAATAATCCAACTATGCGACAGTATCGGCTTTAAGATGCAGTCCACGAAGCAAGACGCGCGGTTGTGTCATTCACAACAAGCGGCTTGCGACACAGAAATGCGCTTAAATCGGCCTATCCCTCCGGGTTGCGGCTAAAAGCGGCGCCTGCTGCGTTACTCGGCTTGCCAATGGAACGATCATTGGCTTCACCTCGCGCCTTATATTCATCCGTTTTTGGCCAGCAACGCATGGATGGATTATTTACGGACAAGTTCTAAACCGGTTTTATAACCCAGGCTTCGTCAGGCGGCAATCGCGTTGTCGCTGCGCAGGCGCAACGCTTCCTCTATATCCACCGCCACCACGTGCGACACGCCGCGTTCCTGCATGGTCACGCCCACCAGTTGCTGCGCCAGTTCCATGGTAATCTTGTTGTGGCTGATAAACACGAATTGGGTGTTCTGCGCCATTTTCCGGATCAGTTTGCACAGCCGCTCGGTATTGGTGTCATCCAACGGCGCATCCACCTCGTCCAGCAGGCAAAATGGCGCGGGGTTGAGCTGGAACATCGAGAACACCAGCGCAATCGCGGTGAGCGCTTTTTCGCCGCCGGATAAAAGATGGATGGAAGAATTTTTCTTGCCCGGCGGCTGCGCCATCATCTGCACGCCGCTGTCCAGGATCTCTTCGCCGGTCAGCACCAAGCGCGCTTCTCCGCCATCGAATAAAACCGGGAACATCTCGGATAAGTGGCGATTCACCTCGTCGTAAGTTGCCATCAACAAGTCGCGGGATTCCTTGTCTATGCGCCGGATCGCCTCTTCCAGCGTTGCCATCGCCTCGGTCAAATCTTTCGCCTGCGCATCCAGATACGCCTTGCGCTCGGTCGCCGTTTGCAGCTCTTCGAGCGCCGCAAGGTTCACCGCACCCAGCGCCGCAATTGCCTCATTCAGCCGGTTCAGCTCGTTCTGCAACGCGCCCGGTTTGGCATTCCCCAGCAGGGGCAGCAACGCCGCCTCATCCACTCCTTGCAACTGCTCCGCCCATTGTTCGTAGTGCAGGCGCGCTTCCTGTTCCTTGAGCGACAGATCGCCGGCTTTCTCGCGCAACGGCTGTAACTTTTGCTCACAGGACAGGCGATCCTGCTCCAGCTTGTTCAGGTTGAGCGTGGCGTGCTCCAGCGCATTGCGCGCTTCCGCCAGTGCCTGTTCGCGCACCTGGCGCTGCTCCAGTGCTTCCTGCAACTGCTGCTTGCTGCTGCCGTCCTCGATGTGTGCCAGCTCGTCGCGGTTTTGCGCCAGGGTCTGTTCCAGTTGCGCCAGCGTCAATCCGGTCTGCTTCAGGTTGTGCTCCAGATCGGCAATTTTTTCCGCGCAGGTCTTGGCAAAGAAGCGCGCTTCCTGCAATTCATGCTGCGCCTTTTGCGTGCGCTCGCGCTGTTCGCGCAGCCGCCCATCCTGCATCACCGACTGCTGCCGCACCCCTTCCGCCTCGGCCTGTTGCGCCGAAATTTTTTCGCGCATGATTTCCATGCGCCCGGCGATTTCCTGCCGCTGGCGCTGCTCGCCCGCAGACTGGTCAGACAACTCCTGCAACTCTTGCGCAATCTGCGCGGCGCGTTCATGGCTGCGCTCGTTGGCCTGGGTCAATTTCAATATCTGCATCTGCAGCGTGTGCTGGCGCTGCTGCAATTCGCTGCCCGAAATGCGCAACGGCGCGATGCGGCTTTCGATGGTGCGATAGGCCTCTTCCGCCTGCACCGCCAGTTGCTTGCCCTGCTCCAGCACCGCCGCCTGCTGCTGCACTTCCTGCTGCAAGCGTTCGATCTCGCGCTGGCGCGCCAGCACGCCATGCACCTGGCTGTCCGGCGCATGGAACAGCACGCTGTGCGCACCGACCAGATGCCCCTGCGGCGTCACCAGCCATGCCCCGGCAGGCAACTGCCCGCGCTGGTTTAATGCCTGCGCCAGGGTTTCCGCAGCATACACACCGGCAAGCCAATCCGCCACCACAGGTGCTGCGCGTTCATCTTGACAGGTTACGAATTTCGACAACGGGGTAAATTCGCTATTTTGCTGCACGGAGGCGCGTGCACCGTCCGGTGCAAACACCGCCAGCTTGCCCGGCGGAGCGCTCTCCCAGGCCGCTGTCTCGTCCAGCCCCTGCAAAGCGATGGCGTTGATGCGCTCGCGCAGTACGGCTTCCAGCGCGTCTTCCCATCCCTCCTCGATACGGATGGATTGCCACAGGCGCGGCAGCTTGTCCAACTGGTAGTCGGCCAGCCATTGTTTCAAATTCTTGTCGTTATCGATCTGCTGCTGCAACTGTTTGAGCGCGGTAAGCTTTGCCTCCACCTGCGCCAGCTGCCGCTCCAACTCCTGCACCGCGATGCGCTGGCTTTGCCGCGCTGCATCGGCTGCGGGCAACTGCTCCTGCAACTGCGCCAATTGCTGCTGCTGCGCATTGCTCTCGGCTTCCAGTTCGGTGACTTGCTGTTGCGCCTGTACCAGCGCTTCGGTATTGGGCTGCGGCAGGTTGTCCTGTTCCAATAACAAACGCGAACGGCGCGCATCCAGTTGCTGCACGTTGCGCTGGATATGCTCGCGCTGCGTCTCGGCCAGTTGCAGTTGCTGCTGCAATATCAACTGCTCGCGCTGCACCGTGTTGTAGCGCTCCTGTGCGGCACGCGCCGCCTCTTCCGCCTGCGGCAGGTGTTGCGCCTCGGTGGTAGCGCGGTTTTCGCACACTTCAACCCGCACTCCCGCATCCTGTTGCTGCTGTTGCCAGTGCGCCAGCAATCCTTGCACGCCTTGCAACTGGCCGCGTTGCTGCTCCATCTGCAATTCGCCATTGGCGAGCTGCTGGGTCAGGCGCGTGCGCCGGTCGTTCAGGTGCGCGATGTGCTGCTCCAGCCGCGCGATCTCGGCATTGACGGCATACAGCTCGCCCTGCTTGCCGTGCAGTGCATCGGCCAACTGGTAATGCCCGCTACGCGCGCCTTCCAGCTGGCTCTCCACCTCGCGTAAGCGCGCGGTCTCGGCCTCCAGCTCGTTCCTGGCTTTCTCGATCTGCTGCACAAAACGCGCGCGGCGCGTCTCGGCATCCTGCTTATTCACCAGCCACAGCAAATGCTGTGTGGTATCACGCTGGCCCTCCAGCGCGCGATATTGTTTTGCCACCTCGGCCTGTTCGGCCAGGTGCGCAAGCTGTTTTTCCAACTCCAAGCGGATGTCGTCCACGCGCAGCAAATTTTCGCGCGTATCGCCCAAACGCAGTTCGGTCTCGCGGCGGCGGTCGCGGTATTTGGATACCCCTGCCGCCTCTTCCAGAAATATGCGCAGTTCCTCTGGTTTTGCTTCGATGATGCGCGAGATCATGCCCTGCTCGATGATGGCGTAGGCACGCGGCCCCAGCCCGGTGCCGAGGAAAATATCGGTAATATCCTTGCGCCGCACATGCTGGTTGTTGATGTGGTAGGTGGAATCGCCGTCGCGCTGCAACACGCGCTTGATGGCAATCTCGGCGTAGCTCGACCATTGTCCGGCGGCCTTGCCCAGGCTGTTGTCGAAAATCAGTTCGACGCTGGCGCGCCCAACCGGCTTGCGTTTGGCGGAGCCGTTGAAAATTACGTCCTGCATGGATTCGCCGCGCAATGCGGTGGCGCGCGACTCGCCCAGCACCCAGCGCAGCGCGTCGATCACGTTCGATTTGCCGCAGCCGTTGGGGCCGACGATGCCGACGATCTGCCCCGGCAGGGCGATGTGCGTGGGGTCAACGAAGGACTTGAAGCCGGCAAGTTTGATGTGGGAAAGGCGCAATTTGAGCCGGGCTAAAAACTTATAGTGGGTTGGCAATGCAATTTTTTGCATTTTAACCCAGAAATCCCTGCTTTAGAAAACTGCCCCGAAGGAGGCGACTTGCCCTGTGCTTGCGCAGGCAAGACCATCACCATATTTTTGATGTATCTAGTTGACATATTTAAAAGAACCGTTGTTGCCATATTGACTATATTAACTCCAAGGAGAACAATGAACACAAAATAATAGCCACACTAAGGCATGAGCAACATAAAGAAAATAATACAGCCGCTATTTTCCCCATCCGTCGCCCTGATGAATCGTCTGGGCTACAGGAAGAAATTTGCGCTGCTGGGACTGCTATCCTTGATCGCCATCTCAGTGGTGACGTACAACCTATTTGCCAGTCTTAATCAAACGACCCGCACCTCGCAACGCGAATTAGAAGGTTTCACGTTGATCGGGCCGATTTCCCGAACCATGCAGTTAATACAAAAGCACCGTGGGCTTTCCTCCGGTTTTTTGGGTGGCAACAAGGCCATGTCCAGCGAACTTGCCGAAAATGAGAAGGGTGTTGACGCTATTCTTAAATTGCTGGAGAAAAAACTACCCTCCAACCTGGCCTCAGGCAAAGACTGGAAAAATATCCAGATAGGCTGGAAACGCCTGCAAATAGAAGGTCTCACCCTGACGACATCTGAAAACTATGCCGCGCATACTCGGCTGATCAGCCAGATGCAGATTTTCGAGGTGGCTGCCGCCGACGAATACGCGCTCACCATTGATCCAGATCTCGGCACGTCCTACCTGATCGATATCATCCTCAACAAGCTGCCGGATGCACTCGAGCGTCTTGGGCAGGTTCGTGCGTATGGCACCGGCATCCTGGCCAATAAGCAGGCCACCGAGCGCCAGAAAATGAAGGTGCACTCCCTGATTACCGAGCTCGACAATGCGCTCGACTTACTCAAAATTGACATCGACAAAACCAGCCGCTACAACCCGGCAATGCGGAGTTCACTCCTGGCGGCGTCCAGAAACATTACTGGTTCGGCGCAGCACATTATCGGCCTTGTGGAATCTGACATGCTAACCGGCCATTTCGCCACGCACCCGGATGACTTTTTCATTGCAGTCACCAAGGTGATCGACAACGGCTATGAGCAAATGTACCAATCACTGCTGCCGGCAACGGAATCTCTCATCAAAGCGCGGATCGCCAAGGCAGAAAACGCGCTCTACACGAGTATCGGCATCGCCCTCCTGTGCCTGTTTGTGGTGGTCTATTTCTCGGTTGGCATCTACTACTCCACCATCCGCAATATCAAGTTGCTTGCCCATTCTGCACATGCCTTCGCCGGTGGCAATTTGTGCGAGCGCATCCATCTCGACACGCACGATGAAATCGGCCAGGTAGGCGAAAGCTTCAATGAAATGGCCGATGGCTTCAATGCCCTGCTGGATAAGTTCGCGGAGGCGACGGAACTGAACCAGAAAACCATTGCCTCGTCGGTGGTCGGCATCCTTGCTTACCATGCAGGCAGCGGCCGGTGCGTCCTGGCCAACAAGGCTGCCGCGACGATTATCGGGGCGACCGAAGAACAACTGCTTCAGCAAAATTTCCGCCACATCGCCAGCTGGAAAGGCAGCGGCTTGTTGCAGATGGCCGAAGAAACCTTGAACCACAGGTCTGAGCAGCGAGCGGAAATATACCTGTTTTCCACCTTCAACAAGAAAGCCTGGCTTGATACCATCATGACCACTTTTGTAAGCCATGGCGAACAACACCTGCTCATGATGTTCGAGGATATAACCGAACGCAAGGTAATCGAGGATAAACTGCAAAAAGCCATAGCCGCTGCCGCTGCCGCCAGCAATGCCAAGAGCGATTTCCTCGCCAACATGAGCCACGAAATCCGCACGCCGATGAACGCCATCATCGGGTTGAGCCAGTTGTGCTTGCAGACTGACCTGTCAGCGAAACAACTCGACTACCTGCAAAAAGTTCATGGGTCGGCAAAATCGCTGCTCGGAATCATCAACGATGTCCTGGATTTTTCCAAAATAGAGGCCGGCAAACTGGAGATCGAACACGCGCCGTTTTACCTGAAGAGCGTAATGGGCAACCTGGCGACAATTGTTTCCCCCAATGCGCAGGAGAAGGGCTTGGAGTCTTACATAGAAATGTCGCCGGGTGTGTCTGACCACCTGATTGGTGACCCGTTGCGGCTGGGGCAGGTGCTGATCAACCTGCTGGGCAACGCAATCAAGTTCACCAAGAAGGGTGAAGTGGGGGTGCTGGCCGAAGTGGATGAAGAGGCTGCGGAACATGTCGTCCTGCGATTTACGGTCAAAGATACCGGTATCGGCCTGACACAGGAACAGGTCGATAAATTATTCCAGGCTTTCACCCAGGCAGACGCCACCACCACGCGCAAATTTGGCGGCACTGGCCTGGGGCTATCCATCAGCAAGCGTCTGGTTGAGTTGATGGGCGGCAAAATATGGGTGGAAAGCACGCCCGGCGAAGGCTCGAAATTCATCTTCACCGCCCGCTTCCAGAAAGCTGCCGAAGAGACCGAGAAACATTACCTGCCGGAAACCAACTTGCGTGGATTGCACGTGCTGGTGGCGGACAATAGCCTGAATTCGCGCCGCCTGCTGGAAACCCTGCTGAAGTCTTTCACCTTCAACGTAACCGCCGTCACCAACGGCCTTGAGGCGCTGCAGGCAGCCGGAAAAGCCGACCGGGAAGGGGCGCCTTACGATCTGTTGGTGACCAACTGGAAGATGCCCAAAATGAATGGCATCGAGCTGCTGAAGGAACTCAAGCAGGCCGGATTAAGCAAGATGCCAAAGACACTGCTCATCTCGGCGCATAGCCTAAGCGAAATGTTGAAACACCTGGAGAGCCATCTGGTCGATGGCATCCTGGCCAAGCCCATTCTCAAGAGCGACCTGTTTAATGCGATCATGGAAATTTTCGGGAGCGATGATGCCAAGGTGAAGAGAAGCGCACCGACTGCCCTTTTCCATCCCGACCATGCCGCAAAAATCAGCGGCGCCCATCTGCTGCTGGTGGAAGACAACGAGATCAACCAGCAGGTCGCGCGGGAATTGCTGGAAAAAGCCGGGGTGACAGTAGTCATCGCCGAAAATGGGGAAGAGGCGCTCGCGCGGATACTGGAAGAAGAGTTTGATGGTGTGTTGATGGACATGCATATGCCCGTGATGGATGGCATTACCGCCACCCGCGAGATACGGAAAAACCCGCTGCTTGTGGAATTACCGATCATCGCCATGACTGCCAATGTGCTGGAAAGCGATCAGGAAAAATGCCTGGCCGCCGGAATGAATGACCACATTGCAAAACCCATTGATCCGGGCAATCTGGTCGAAATAATCTCGAAATGGATTACTCCTGCCAGAGTGGTGATTCTTCCCGCGGCAACCAGCCCGGAATCGATGCAAAACCGGGAAGAGTTGCCGAATTTGCCGGGGGTCAAAGTTGCCGAAGGCGTCCGCCGCATGGGCGGCAGCGTGACGAGCTACTGCGCCATCCTGGAAAAATTCCGCAATGGACAGCAAGATTTCATCACCGAAATCCGTTCGGCCATGGCTGCGGATGACTGGGCGAAGGCTGAACGCCTGGCGCATACGCTGAAAGGATTATCGGGAACGATAGGCGCCGAAAGGCTGCAACTCAAAACGAAGGAATTGGAGAACTATATCCGGGAATTTGGGGCCACCCAGGTCGAATTACTGCTTCCAACAGTTGCCTCGGAATTGGCTACACTCATAGCCGCCATTGACCGCGCCCTTCAATCGCGAACAGAGAAAGATACTGAAAAAGACACTGAAACCGCCGCCACCGCTCCGGCCAACCTTGAAGAACTGGCTGTCCTGGTCCGGAAGGCGCGAATGCAACTCGAGGAATTCAACTCCGATGTCGAAGATAGTGTGGCCGAGATGCGCAAGATGATTGGCGGTGATGCTGCCATGAAGAAAACCCTGGCTTCGATAGGGCGCTGCGTGAGCGAGTATAATTACGAACAAGGCTTGATCGAGCTAACCACCTGGGCAAAGAGCCTGGGTATTTCGTGCGACGTGTAAAATAATCCTTCGGTCCCGGTCCGCCCATAAGCAGATTATGGATCATCCGTGACATATAAACCCGAACAAGGCATTCAACAATGAGCTCACAGCCCAGTAAAACCCTGGAAACTTTTCCCAACCCCAAGCCGCAACGCGATTACCACATCCACATGGAAATCCCCGAATTCACCTGCCTGTGTCCCAAGACCGGCCAGCCGGATTTCGCCACGCTGATCCTCGACTACATCGCCGATGAAAAATGCGTCGAACTGAAAAGCCTCAAGCTCTACATCTGGTCGTTCCGCAACGAAGGCCATTTCCACGAAGACGTGACAAACCGCATCCTCGATGATCTGGCCGCCGCCACCCAGCCGCGCTTCATGCGCCTCACCGCCAAATTCTATGTGCGCGGCGGCATCTTCACCAATATCGTGGCGGAACATCGCAAGCCGGGATGGGAGGCGCAGCCAGCGGTGGATTTGGCGCAGTTTGAGGGGCAGTCGAATGCACGGGGATAAGGCGAACCCTTAGCGTTATCCATGACCTAGAGGCTCAGGCAACGACTCAGCAAGCGCCTCTGCCCCGAAGCTGCGAAATCTCCCTTACCAGTTCCATTGGCCGGATCGCTACGTGCAAGCTGGAAAGGTGTGCCACATCGGCCTTTCCAACGAGACTCCTTGGGGAGTGAGCGAGTTCGTGCGTTGCGCAGAAATGCTCGGCCTGCCAAAAATCGTCTCCGTGCAAAACGCCTATCACCTGATGAACCGCAGCTTCGAGAACGGCCTCGCGGAAGTTTGTCACCACGCCAACGTCGGCCTGCTCGCCTTCGGCCACCTCAGCGGCAAATACCTCGCCGACCCGAATGCAAAAGGGCGTATCAATTCATTTCCCGGCTTCGGCCAGCGCTACAACAAACCCAACGTCCCTGCCGCAAGCAAGGAATATGTGCGCATCGCCAATGAGGCGGGACTCATTCCCGCGCAAATGGCCTTGGCCTTTGCGCGCACGCGCTGGTTCACCGGCAGCGTTATTCTGGGCGCGACCAGTGTGCAACAGTTGCGGGGAAATCTGGATAGTGCTGAGGTCACGCTATCGGCAGATGTACTGGAAAAGATTGAAGCGGTGCATCGGGCTTACCCGAACCCTGCGCCGTGATGCGCCGCGCCATGTGCCATGATTGCCGGCCACCACCATTGATAAGGTTTCCCTATAGCGGCCATTCGCCAATAGCTGCAGAGTTCAAACAACAGTCGGTCAAATCAACTCGCTAACTACAGCTTCACATTAATCAAATACCTCATCATTGCACAGTAATCGCCACGCCTGCCGATGCGTTGTTGGTTTCGTCGGTCTCGGGCTGCGCATTGGTGACATCCGCTATCGCGCCGATGTAATAGGTTCCAGGTGTTTTACTTAACGGTATCGCGACCGCTACCGCCGTCCCGGTGCTGCTCGCCCCCGCCGCCAGCGCGCCCGTCACCGTGCGCGTCCCCAGCAGGGTGTCAGACGTGGTGATGGTCGCATCCGTCGACAGGTAGTATTTGACCGTGTTGCTCGCCACCGTCATTCCGGTCGTACCGTTGTTTTTCTCGGTGTCGGTGATCGTGAAGCTGCCCCCGGACGGTATGGTCAGCGAGGAAGGCGTCACCGAGGTGATCACCAGGTCCACGTCGCGCGTCACGGTGATGGCGACCGCTCTTGTGTTGTTGGTCTCGTCGGTCTCGGGCTGCGCATTGGTGACATCCGCTATCG
>JAHFRC010000053.1:0-7554 GCA_023259015.1 Nitrosomonadales bacterium
AAATACGCTTGACAATGCTTTCAAGGTTGCGGCGGGAGCCAAACATATTCTCAGCGTCGAATACCGCGTAGAAATATTGTAATTTTTTAAGCAGGAAACTTAAACAAGGAGAGTCATGCGTGCTCGAAATATCTTGCTGGCATCTTTGCCAGCCGTACTATGCGGCGGCTGCATTGGATAGCTTGCTGACTTTGTGTTGCGAATTACCTGCCGACGAATCCCCCTTTCTCATTTTGTTGGAGACATGCATGTTCGCCATCGGTGCTATTCGTGGCCTGAATTAGTTTTTTGCTTTGAGATAAGGGAAAAATTCGCGATCCGCTTCCAGCATGTGCTTGGCAACCACGTCGTGAGCCATGAAATTGAATACTTCGCCGATGCCAAGATTGCCTGCATGCAACCTCTTCACCAGCAAGCCTGCACCATCGATGAGTTCGCGGTGTATGGCGGCATGGCCCGCAGCTCCCGGGTAGCCGGCTGCCACGAGAATCGCCTCCTCTTCCTGAAAATGTTTTACTACATCGCGAACCAATGTATCCATAAGTGCTCCCATCTCATCCACAGTCCTTCCTGAAAGTATCGCGGCCAACAATTCGTTGGCATCATTGAACAAGCCTTGATGTTGGCGGTCAATCACCTCATTGCCGCTTTCAAACGTCTTGTGCCAGATAAGTTGCGCAAAGTTTGCGGCCACGCTTTCACCGGTGCCAGTGCGATCGGGCGTTTCCGGGGCAACTTGCACCTGGTTCCGTCCGCCCGACTTGGCCCGGTACAGCGCTTCATCGGTACGTTTGAACCACTGTTCCCATGTTTCTCCGGATATGCATTCGGCCACGCCTACACTCACCGTAACGTGACCCACCTCCGGAAAATCTGCTTCGGCAATTTTATTGCGCAACCGCTCGGCAAGCAGTGATGCCGTTGAGAGTGTTGTATTGGGGCACAGCACGACAAATTCTTCCCCTCCCCAGCGCGTAAGGGAATCGCTGGTGCGGAGGGATGCCCGGATATGCGCTGCCAGCTCAACCAGCACCATATCGCCTGTGCCGTGACCGTAACGGTCATTTATTTTTTTGAAAAAGTCGATGTCGAACACCATCACGCACAGCGGGTGCCCATACCGTTTCATGCGATCCATCTCGCTCTTGACGGTTTCCTCGAGCCTTCTCCGGTTCCATGAGCCAGTAAGCTTGTCGGTGCTGGCCAGGTAATCAAGTTCGCCAATGATGGCTTTAAGCTTACTCTGCATGGTAGCCAGCTCGCTCAGCACCTGGCCAATTTCATCCCTGCCGGAAACGGCAATGCTTTCACTCAAGTTGCCTTGGGCAATATCCTTGAAATGGCCGACGGCCCTGTTAAGCGGACGCACGATTGAGCGGATCAACAACGTCGCGGCGATGGTGACCAGAAAAATACCCAGCAAAGTGCTGCCAATGACAGCATTGCGGATCATGGAATAGCGCTTTTCGGCGCTGACATAATCTGCCTTGGCGGTTTCAAGGATTTTTTGCAGCAAAGCAGCCGCTTGAACATTGGCGGCTTCGTAATACGGGTTGATTCTCCACAAAAGAACTTCGTTGGCTTTTTGGTAGTCTGCCGCTTGCAGTGCCGCAACAGCCGGCATCAACCCTTCATTGACAAAAAGGGCGCGCGCCGCCGCATATTTTTCCGCCAAGTCCTGCTCTTCCGCAGTCAGGTTGCGTTTCTTGTATTCTGCGACAAGAGCGGTGATCTCATCGCGGTTTTTGACAATGGTGGAGATGTGTGTGGCCAAGGGGTTGTCGTCATGCATTTTGGAAGAATGGTTTTCCGCGTTATGTTGCAACCACAACATGACTTGGGCGCGATTTTCGCCCATCAGCAGCATGATGCGGCTGACCATCTTGGTCGGCTCAAGGCTATCCTTATAGGCGGCATCCAGCGCCTTGTCCGCCATCACGATGCCGGCCAGCCCTACGCCTCCGCCGAACAGCATCATCAGCGCCATGAAAAACATGATCAGCCAGAGCCGAGTTTTGATACTGACGTTATTGAATAAATCCATTGCTTGTTTAAAGGCAGATTGCCCGGTTTGTGTGGCTACCCATTGTAGCAGAGGCTTGGCGGCCTCGATGCCTGCTTCATGTTGCTCCAATTCGGCAGTTTTCTGAAGTTATTGGCCTTTACAAAACACGTGACGGCTACTAAACCCTTTGTAAGGCAACACGGCAATCTGGTTGCAACGCACATTCCACACAGAAAAAACTGGACTATTGCCGAGCGGGCAGGCTATGCTTAACAAAAGACATTCGCACGCCCACCCCAACATGCATGCCAAGCGGACTGACCCAACTACCGGTTTCTTTGAACGCATCGGCTGCCTTGATTTGCTCACAAAAATGTCATTGCAGGCCAGTCTTGACCGGCCGCTTGCTTTGCTGTGGATTGATATAGACCGCTTCAAACAGGTAAATGAATCTTTCGGGCATCTCGGCGGCGACATGGTCATCGCCCAAATTGCCCGGCGCCTGCGCGAGAGAACCGCAGGACGTGCCGAATGGTGCCGCATGGGTGGTGACGAATTCGCCTGCCTTGTCCCTGACTGCAACCTGGGCCACGCCCAACAACTGGCTTTGGATTTATTGCGGGGAATAGAAGAACCTTTGCCTTTTGGTGATCTGATGCTCCGCCCTTCAGCCAGCATCGGCATTGCCATTCTCGAAACCAGCGAAGACCCTTTCTCCTGCCTTGAACGCGCTGACCGGGCAATGAGCACGGCCAAGCACGAGGGTGGCGGACGTATTGCCATCTCCGGCGAACTGGTGGCGGGGCGGCTGGGAATCCTCCTCGCACGCGAGGAACTGGAAATAGAAAACCAGCTGCACATCGCGCTTGAAAGCGGCGGCCTGAACCTGCATTACCAGCCCATCGTCGGCTTTGACGGACACATCGAGGCGGTCGAGGCGCTGATGCGCTGCACTGCTGACGGCAACATCATCTCGCCGGCCAAATTCATACCTGTCGCCGAAAAAACCGGCTTGATCATTCGCCTCGGGGAATGGAGCCTGCTCGCCGGGGCAAACCTCGCCCATAGCCTGGATGTAGCAGGGCATCCAACCAAGGTTGCAATCAATGTTTCCCGCGCACAACTTGCTTCATTAAAATTTTCGCAAGCACTCTACGCGGCGCTGTTGTGCTCCAACGCAAGGCCGGAACTGATTGAACTGGAGCTGACAGAATCGCTGTTCATGGACGTTTCCGATACCGTTCAAAAAAACCTGCATGCCGCGCTTCACGCCGGCGTGAAGCTCGCCATCGATGATTTCGGCACCGGCTATTCTTGCCTGTCAAACCTTAAAGACCTCCCTGCCACCAAGCTTAAACTTGACCGTGCCTTTGTCATCGTGCTGCCGCATGACCGCCGCGCCTTTTCTGTAATCAAGGCGATGGCGCAGCTTGGCCGGGAACTGGGCATGACGGTTGTGGCGGAAGGCATCGAAGAGCAGGAACAACTCGATTCACTGCGCGAAGCTGGCGTTGATGCCATCCAGGGGTATTTCCATGCCCGCCCCATGCCGGAAGAAACACTGTTGCAATGGTTACAGACAAGGAGAACCCCATGACAACCCCCGCCGCCGATCCATCTGTCGAGGTAATGCTGGAAAGTTCGTTGCAGGATATTGGCATCCCGCCCCGGCCTGCCATCCTCGACCGCATCCGTAGCGAGATAAAAAAGGAAGAACCGGATTTCAACCGCCTCTCCCACATAATCAGCACCGATGTCAGCCTTTCTGCCAGCCTGATCAAAACCGCCAATTCGCCTTACTTCGGCAACCGCAACCGGGTGAGATCGGTCAGGGAGGCATTGATGATACTCGGCCTCGACGTCGCAAGCCGGGCCATAGCCGGTATCATCCTGCGCAAAATATTCCCCGACTCACTGCATCTTGAGCGTTTCTGGGATGCTTCTGCCCGCATTGCCCGCCTTTCCGGCTGGCTCGCGCAACGGGTCACCCAAAACAAACTGCGGTCCGACGATGCCTACACCTTTGGCCTGTTCCGCGATTGCGGTATCCCCCTTCTGCTCGCCCGTTTTCCCGGCTACGATAACGTTTTAACCGAAGCCAATGAGGAAACTAATCTTAGTTTTACCGCAGTAGAAGAAACACAAGTTCCCACCAACCATGCCATGGTGGGCTGCATGCTGGCGCAAAGCTGGTGGTTGCCGGAAGAAATCTGTCTTGCCATTCGCCACCATCACGATGTCTCGATCATTGAGCTTAATTCCACCAACCCTCCCTTGAGCAGCCGCTACATGATCGCGGCCGCGCAATTCGCCGAGTATCTGGTGCAACAGCATTCGGAGCTCAGCCACACACAGGAATGGCCCAAACTCGGGGCCGCCTGCCTGCGTCTGCTGAATATCTCTGAAGCAGAAGTGGAAAATATTAAAAGCGAGGCGATACCCGTCCTCGAGGAAGAAGATTAGGCGGAAAGACGTCAGGAATCGCGAACCAACTGCAATTGCAAGAAGGGTCGGGGCGCCAGAAGCCGTCGACCCTTCACACTATCCTTACAGCCAATCCCAACGGAACCCGGCATAGAAGAAGCGGCCCAGAGATCTGCCCGGACTCGTCCCACCTGTTTTTACCTGACGCTCATAGTTGGCCTCGGCCTCAAAGCTCAGGTTGCTCCTCAAATGGTAGAGGCCTTTTATCACAGGATTGACACGCGTCATTTTCTCGCCATTGCTACTATCTTGGGAATAGAACCGTAGCGACGTATCGATTTGCCATTTATCGCTTGGGCGCGCCACATGGCTGATCGAATAAGACTGGGCGCTATAGGTTATCGCTCCCGTGGTGTGCCGTGCATCGATATAATTAACGCTCAGCACCAGCATGTCATTCTTGAAGAGGACGCCGTTGCCGATACCGCGCGCGGTATACGATAAGGTGTTGCCCGTGGCTTGTGTTGCAGGCACATTCGTAGGCAAGTTTTGCGATCCCTGTGTCGAGCTCATGTTGCTGACCTGGAAGTCACCGCCCAACTGCCATTTTTCGGTGTAGGGATGCATCAGGCCCAGCGAGAATGTGTTGGCCATGGGGGTGATGTGGACAATATCGTCACGAACCGCGCGTCCTGCAGCGCTGGCTGCCTCGACACTTAATGCGCCAGCTTGCGTATCCACGGCAGACGTCAACATCAATATCGGCGAACGCCGGCGGTCAGCCGTCAGGTAGTAATTGGTGCCGGCTTCTGCCTGCCAGTTGACCTGAAGCATGGCGATATTGAGGGCTTTGAAGGATGTGTCGTAATCGAGCAGGGCGTAATAGTTTTTCCTGGCGTCAAAATATCGTGCCTCAAGTCCTACGGCTTGCCGATCCGTCTTGCCTTCGACGCGCTGCTCAATGGCAAAGACGTTGCCTCCCCAACTTCCCGGCAGAGGTTGCATGTCTATGCTGGCGCCGTAGAAATTCTTTTTATAGGGGCTTCTGAATTCAACCACGTCGCCGGCTACTCCATTCAGCCTCCAATTCGGCTTGAAGTTATAGCCCAGCAAGCCTCCATCGAAGCGTCCCAGAACGCCGCCGCCATTCCCGGTCTGCCGGCCAATGCGCGCAAAGTAACCCGCATCACGATTTGATTGTTCGAAATAGGCTGCATTAAGGTGATTGGTATCCGGCTTTGTCGGATTCTGAAAATAAACCGTATCCACGTCGCGAATGACGAAACGGCTGTCCGTAAATTCGGCGCGGCGACGCGTAGTGAAGTCGAGGCTGGAGATAAGCGTATTCTGTACTGTCCGATTTTTGAGTTGGGGGTTAGTACTCTCAGCAGTTGCCGTCTGGGAGCACTGTGCATCCACAGGCACTAGTGTTGGGTCGTTAAGTTGGGCTGTGGTACAAAGAATAACGCGCAACGGTTCAGTCGTCTCGCTCGAGTTACCGTGTGAGCGATACGAGGAGAATCCGCCGGATATCTTCCAACCGGTGTCTTCCATGCGACGCGCCGGGCGCGCCGCCGCCACCTCGGCGGCCGGTACGGCGCCGAGCTTGGCCACGCGCTCGCGCACCCGCGCCGCGCCCGCCCCCTCCGGATAAAGCTTCAGATAAATATCATACTCGGCACGGGCTTTCGCCACTTCGCCGCTACGTTCACGTGCCACACCTATCAATTCTTGAGCTTCCTGCGAACTGGCATTGTGCGGCAGATTAAGCAGGGTGTTGAGTAAGTCGACGGCCGCAACGGCATCGTTGCGCCCCAGCGCACCCTTGGCATCGGCCAGATAGCCGCTGGCCTTGCTTTCAATATCGGCCGGCACCACGCCTGCAACTGCCGCAACAGGAACGAAAATACTGATGCTGCGGGCATCGCTGCCTTGGCGTATGCGAAAGGTGGTTGATGCCGGGAACGTCACAAGCAATGAAGAATCCGGTTCGGGGTAGTGAAAAGTTGCTCCGGAGAGCAGTTCGCCACCGGGTATCACTATTTCTTCGATATTTCCCGTGGGATCAGTGTCTACGCCGGTTACATTGAAATAAATATTCAGTTTACTGCCGGTATTGAACGGGGAATGACGCAAATACTGAACCTGCGTATCAAACCGGATAACGATTTCAGTCTCGTCGCCGGCACGCTGCACATCAACGCGTTCGATGATGTGAGCAAACGCGCTCATTGGTATGCACAGCGCCAGCAGCATTACCGCCAGAAACCGCCGAGCCATCGTTGTCAGGAAATTACCAGATATAAATTCAGTTTTCATCAACCTCTCCCTAATTATTCGGAAAATTTTGCGTCTATATTTGCATCTATAAAAGTTTAACTATGAACCATATTACATATTTTCAAAAATTCACAACGGCCAGCAGCCCTTATTCCCAGCCCTTGCCCCGAAAGGGAAATGACTGGGGATGAGGAAAGAACTTTAACCAGCTTGCCTCAAAGTGTAGTTATGATCGCCCAACTACTTTTTCCAAAATTACCCATATTAAAAGTTGCCATCAAATTTCTGCCAGGTGATAAAACACCCCGCAGCAAGCTACGGGGTATTAACAGCGCTCTCCAAGCTGCTGGCTTCGCCAGCCAACACAGCAAGCTGCGGGGAATTAAACTCGAAGAGATTAAATCCGTGATTGCATCAATTGCCGAATGACCGTGTATTGTGGCACTGGTCGCAAGAGGCTGTCGTACGCGGATGATCACTCGGTTTACCCCTCGCATAGACCCCGTTATGGCAGGTTGCACAAGTGCCGGGAGCCACGATACTGTGGTTCATAATCGCTCCCGTCCAGTAAGTAGTCGACCTGTGGCAACCATCGCACGAAGCAAGCGTCGGCATATGATTTCCAGGCTTGCCGCTTGCCGTCGTGCCGTTGTGGCAAGTAACACAAGTGCCTGCTGCAACCCCAGTATGGTTGAAACTCGCTCCCGACCAGGTAGATGTGCTCTTGTGGCAGCTGTCGCATACCGCCGTGGTGGATACGTGCCCGCTCGGCTTGCCCGTCGCCAGCGTGCCGTTGTGGCACGACAGGCAGCTGCCCGGCGCGACCACCACCGAGCTGTGCAGCA
>JAHFRC010000053.1:7564-12595 GCA_023259015.1 Nitrosomonadales bacterium
TTGTGGCAGCTGTCGCATACCGCCGTGGTGGATACGTGCCCGCTCGGCTTGCCCGTCGCCAGCGTGCCGTTGTGGCACGACAGGCAGCTGCCCGGCGCGACCACCACCGAGCTGTGCAGCATGGCGTTGGCAAAACTCGATGTCGACTTGTGGCAGCTCTCGCAGGCAGGCCACGAAGTCGTGGGGATATGGTTAGCCGGCTTGCCCAGTGCGGTCGTGCCGTTGTGGCAACTCGCGCAACCGGATGCAACCCCAGTGTGGTTGAAACCCGCTCCGGTCCAGCTGGATGTGCTCTTGTGGCAGCTGTCGCATACCGCCGTGGTGGATACGTGCCCGCTCGGCTTGCCCGTCGCCAGCGTGCCGTTGTGGCACGACAGGCAGCTGCCCGGCGCGACCACCACCGAGCTGTGCAGCAGGGCGTTGGCAAAACTCGATGTCGACTTGTGGCAAGTCTCGCAGGCAGGCCACGAAGTCGTGGGGATATGGTTAGCCGGCTTGCCCAGTGCGGTCGTGCCGTTGTGGCAACTCGCGCAACCGGATGCAACCCCAGTGTGGTTGAAACCCGCTCCCGACCAGCTGGATGTACTATTGTGGCAACTGTCGCATGCCGCCGTGGTGGAGACATGCCCGCTCGGCTTGCCCGTCGCCGACGTCCCATTATGGCAAGTCGCACAAGTTCCAGACGCAACATTGTCGTGCTTGAAAGTGGTCGGCGTCCAGCCTGCAGTACGATGGCAAGTATCGCAAGCCGCTGTAGTGACAATATGCCTTGAAGGCTTGCCTGTAGCCGTCGCGCCGTTGTGACAGGTGGAACAACTGCCCGGTGCAACGTCGCCGTGCGTGAAGGTGGTCGGCGTCCAGCCTGCAGTGCGATGGCAAGTATCGCAAGCCGCTGTTGTAGCAATATGCCCCGAAGGTTTGCCTGTCGCCGTCGTTCCGTTATGGCAGGTGGAACAACTGCCGGGGGCTACGCTACTGTGGCTGAAACTTTTTGCCGACCAGTTGCTGGTGCGGTGACAGGTATCGCAAGACTCCGTGGTGGGAATATGGGTGACTGGCTTGGCGCTGGCGCCAGCACGTCCGCCGGAAATATGGCAGCCCGTGCAATCGCGCGGGGTGCCCCTGAATATGCCGGAGATATGGCATGACTCGCAGCTAACTTGGGCATGTTGGCCATCAAGAGGGAAACCGGTCTTGACATGGTCGAAGCGGGCGGCAGGACGGTCTTTGACAACATTGGAGCCGGTTTGCGCGTATACCGTCAAAAATCCGCCTACCAACAGGCAAGCCAGCAGCCACTGCAATGCATGGATCACGGTCCGTGAAATATGGTCATTTGGATTCTTTGTACTCATTGCGACCTCCTGATACTTAAATGTCCTGTTCCAACCTCGACACACCATGCCCAGCTTGTCAGTTTGTCGTGGCAACCTTAATGCAACCTTAATTTTCCTGTCACATTAACTAAAATCCTGAAACATCAACCTGGCCGTTTCCGGCTTCAGGTTGGCCATCATATTACTGTCCAATAAGTTGAAATTACAAATCCATTCAGGCAGTTACTGACTGCGAGTGTGAATGGTGCAATAAGGCGGATGAACGGCGTAGAGTTGTGGATAAGCGGTGGAGATAATTGATACTGATCAGGGCATGGTTCTTAATTTCTCTTGAATTCACGCCAATCATCAGCTGTATGGCAGCGTTCACATTGCGGACCGAAGCCGCTGTTATGCACATCGTCTTTGACGTGGCAGCTTCCGCAGGTTTGGGGATTCTTGAATTTGGTTTCCATAGGCCCGCGGTGGCAATCCGCGCACTTTGTTTTTTTATGCCCGCCATCCAGTTTGAACTTGGTGCGGTCGTGATTAAAATCCCATGATTTCCAGCTACGGGTGTTGTGGCAATTTTCACACTTCAGGCCAAGGCTTTTCTTGTGCACATCTTCCTTCTCATGGCAGCCGTTGCAAGCAGAGGATGCATCGCGGAAGGCCGGTGTCAGATGACACTTCTTGCACTCGGTTTTGATATGGCTTCCCGTGAGCTGAAAACGCGCCTTGGCATGATCATAGGGTGCGTCCTTCCATAATTTTTCGTTATGGCAGCTTTCGCACTTGTTGCCAAGCTGGCCATTGTGCTTGTCATCCTTCTTGTGGCAGGCGATACATTGGGTTTCCAGCTTCTTCTGGTAAACCGGCCCTTTTGCCGGCAGATGGCAGTCGTCGCACTTCGGCTTCAGGTGCTTGTCCCGCAGCCGATACTTGGTGTCGCGGTCATGATCAAAAGTGATCGTCTTCCACTCTTTTTCGGAATGGCAAGCCTCGCACTTGTTGCCATAGCGCTCTTTGTGCCCTTTCTCCTGGTCGTCTTTCTTGTGGCAGGCCACGCATTGTGCTTCCAGCTTCTTCTGGTAAATCGGCCCTTTTGCCGGCAGGTGGCAGTCGTCGCACTCCGGTTTCAGATGTTTGCCCAGCAGCCGATACCTGGTGTCGCGGTCATGATCAAATGTAAGCGTCTTCCAGTCTTTCTCGGAATGGCAAGCCTCGCACCTATTGCCGTAGCGCCCTTTGTGGCCCTTCTCCTGGTCATCCTTTTTATGGCAGGCAACACATTCCTTCTCCAGCTTGAGCTTGAGTTTGAAGTCCTTGCCGTGAATCTCACCCTTGTGACAAACATCGCATTTGGCCGTCTTGTGCTTGCCGCGCAATGGATACTTCGTATCATTGTCATGGTCGAAACTCAGGGTTTTCCAGCCCTTCTCGTTGTGGCAGCTTTCGCACTTTTCGCCCAACCCGCCTTTATGGCCTTTTTCCTTGTCGTCTTTCTTGTGGCAGGCGACACACTTGACCGGCAATTTCGCCTGGTAAATCGGCCCCTTCTCAGGCAGATGGCAACTGTCGCACTTGGCTGTCTGATGCTTGCCGCGAAGCACATAATGGGTGTCGAAGAGGTGGTTAAAACGCAGCTCCTTCCAACCCTTGTCGGTGTGGCAGCTCTCGCACTTGGTGCCGTAGCGGCCTTTGTGGGCCTTCTCCTGGTCAAGCTTTTTGTGGCAGGCGTTGCATTCGAGCGGGGCGTTCTTGTATCCCCTGTCGAGATGGCATTCCTTGCATTTCACATCTTCATGCTTGCCGCCAGCTAGCGGCAACTTGGTTTTATCGTGATCGAATTTTTTTTCTTTCCAATCCTTTTCGCTATGGCAACTGGCGCATTTTTCGCCAAGCTTTCCCTTGTGTACATCATCTTTTTTGTGGCAGGCGTTGCAATCGGATGGTGCTTCGCGGTATTTTTCCTTGGCGCGATGGCAGTCCTTGCACTTCACTTTCTCGCTTAGATGCCCGCCCTTCAACTGGAAATCGGCTTGTGTATGGTCAAACTTGCCGGTATCGAATATCACTATACTGGCATCACGCCCCTTGTGATCGGTGTGGCAAACCCGGCATTCTTTTTCCTCGAGCCTGCCATGAAATCCCTTGCGGTTAAGGACATCCGCCCCCACTTCCTTGTGGCAATTCTTGCACAGCCTGGTTTGCGCTTCTTTGTCAAATTGAACGTGGCACTCAGCGCACTTGGCTTCGAGCTTTGCATGCCCCTTGATTACCTCTCCGGGCATCAGCAAGGACGCCACATCCGCCCAGACGCCTCCGGAGCAAGATAAAAACAGCGTTAGAAAAACAAGACGTAGCCGCATTTGAATGATCAGTACATGTTGACGGCTATGACATGGATAATGCCGCTGATGCCTAGCAACCAAACGAAGGGCGTATGCAATATGTGCCACAAACGGAACATCCGCTCATAGGCCGAAAACTGGGCAGCAGCCTGCACGGCGCCCAGATAGTTGCCTATCCCCGATGAAACCTCCTGAAAATGCTGATCCTGCTGCTTTGTATCCCAACCCTGAGCCTTGGCAAGGTAAGCAACAGCCGTCTGCAATTCCTTGCAGCAATTAATTACCAGCTTGCGCCGACGCCAATTCAAGGCTATAAATTTCCATGCGCGAAGGGGAAATGCCCCTTCCTTGCCAAATGCCATCTCGCGAAATTGCTTCAGTTTTTCCCTGATTCCCGGTGCATCCATCAATACCGCGCTTGCTTTGCCCATTTTCTCATGGATGGAATCCACGGCTTTCTGTAATTCTTCCAGATTCGACTTCCGCCCATATAACCCATGGTGGATGCGCTTATAAATGAAGCGGCCTATGATACCGCTCAACGCCACCAGCAACATGGAAAAAAGGGCAACACCCGCGTTCAACGACTTTACATGGAAGGTCGAATGAAACAAGACCAGCACCGGTCCGCCGATCCCGAATAACATGTGCAGCATAAACCAGTAGCGCAAGGCTCCCCAGTTCCGCGCCCACGCTGCATTCTTGCGTAACGGATAAAGCAGCATCAGCAGCATCATTACACCGCCGGTATAACCAAAGTAATAACCCAAACCGGATCCGGGCTTGAGAACCCAGCCCTTATAAACTGGCCATGCCGCCAACACGAGGACAATAATGGCAAACCACACGATATTGCGGCCGACACCAACGCCGTGAACAACGCCGGCACGCTTGTCACCTGAACGCGAACCACCAAACACATCAACCGCAACTGTATGTTGTTTAGTACGCCGCTCGGTAGTGTATGAACCACCGCCATTTGCTGTGGCAGCATTTTCATCATGAAAAGATTCTGATGGCATATCTATAACTTCCTGCTAGCAATAATCCCTACGAAACAATCAAAAAATTAGCTCGGGAATGATACCACGCGTCAAAACGAGCCTCCGGAACGCCATCTGCGCCAGCAACACCCCTGTTACAACACATAAAACCTGCATGGAACCTGGCCTGCCATATCCACGCCTTGAATTTCCCCATCCACCTGAGTAGACTGCATGCGTTGAAGCGCGTTTTCTCTTCCAAGCATTAACCACTCAAACAAGATGCCGATATTTTCGGCGCTTGGCATATATCACGTTTGCATGCATCTTTTTGAGCTTGTTGAAATAGCCTATAAAATTTGATGAAAACTCCATTTA
>JAHFRC010000054.1 GCA_023259015.1 Nitrosomonadales bacterium
AATCTCATCTTCCGTATCTCCTGTAGCACTTGTGTCGGCTTCATATCGCCCTCCTCGGGCAATAGGACAACCGGACAGATTGTGTGCTACAAAACCGGACAGATTAAAAACTCGCAACAACACTATCCGCTTTTTTGATACTATTGGCCGAACACATGGTGCCTTTCCAGCGCCCACGCCACATGCTCACGCACCAGCGGCGATGCGTGTTGTGAGCGGGATTGCAATGCGGCCAGCACTTTCGCACTCATGGGCGCGTTGCCCAGCGCTACAGCGATGTTGCGTAGCCACTGTTCATGGCCGATGCGGTGAACAGTGCTGCCAGCCAGCCTTTCCTTGAAAGTCGTTTCATCCCATGCGAATAACTCGGTTAGCGCGACATCATCCAACCCATGCCGCACGGCAAAATCCGCTTCCACACTTTTGTGTGCAAAACGGTTCCATGGGCATGCCAGTTGGCAATCGTCGCAACCGTAGATGCGGTTGCCGATTAACGGGCGCAACTCCACAGGGATGCTGCCCTTGAGTTCGATAGTGAGGTAGGAGATGCAACGCCGTGCATCCAGTTGGTATGGCGCAGTGATGGCCTGCGTGGGGCAGGTTTCGATACAGCGCTTGCAGGTACCGCAATGATTTTCTTCCGGCGTATCCTTTTTTTCCAGCATGCCTGAGGGGGGCAATGGCAGGTTGACATAAATCTCGCCCAGAAAAAACCATGAGCCATGCTCGCGCGACAGCAGCAAAGTATGTTTGCCGCACCAGCCGAGGCGTGCCTTCTGTGCCAGTTCGATTTCCATCACCGGGGCGCTGTCGGTAAATACGCGATAGTTGAGGTCATCCGCTTCGGCGCGGATTTTTTCTGCGAGTTTTTCCAGCCGGCTGCGCAATACCTTGTGGTAATCGCGCCCCAGTGCATAGCGCGAAATGAATGCACGGTTGCCATCCCGCAACACTTCTAGCGCATCCCTTGCATCGGGCGGGTAATAATCCATGCGTAGCGAGATGACACGCAACGTACCGGGAATCAGCTCTGCCGGTCGGCTGCGTTTGGCGCCGTGTTTTGCCATATAATCCATCTCGCCGTGATAGCCGCGTGCAAGCCATTCCAGCAAGCGCGCTTCGGCGGCGTCCAGTGCGGTATCGCTGATGCCAACTGCCTGAAAACCGAGCGCTCTGCCCCACGCCTTGATTTTGGCGGCGAGTGCTGCGTAATCCGTTTGAGAGGTTTCATTTTGCATAAACGAGATCATAGCCGAAGTGGGGTAAGCAGGCATTTCGCCGCAAGGCGAAAGCTCGCAATAACCATGTGGGCATAATCAAGGTGCCACGCTGATGATGGAGTCCACCATGCCCGCCCCCCACCCTAACCCTCCCCCGCAAGCGGGAGAGGGGACGAATGATCGCTGCGCGAACATTTCATTCTGGCTGGCCGATGAGGCTGCCACTGCGGCCTTTGCAGCACGACTGGCGGGCGCTCTCGAAGCGGGCTTGGTGATCCATCTGCGCGGCGATCTGGGCGCGGGCAAGACCACGCTGGTGCGCGCGCTGCTTCATGCGCTGGGCTATACAGGACGCGTAAAAAGCCCGACCTATACGTTGCTTGAGCAGTATGAAGCGGGTGGGTTACACTTGTGCCACTTCGACTTATATCGCTTCCAAAGCGAGGAAGAATGGGAAGCTGCCGGGTTTCGTGATGAGTTTAACGGGCGCAACGTATGCCTTGTGGAATGGCCGGAAAAAGCGCAATGCCTGGTGCCGCAGGCGGATGTGGAAATCATCTTCGAAATTCTGCCCAATGGCCGCAACATTACAATCTGTGGCAACACAACGGCAGGCAAAGAATGTGTAAGACTATTACAAGGCTAATCACATTATTCTCCCTGTTCTGGCTGCATCATGCGCAGGCGGCTATCGCCATCAGTTCCGCGCGGGTCTGGCCGGCGCAGGAATACACACGCTTGACACTGGAATCGAAGCAGCCGATCCAATACAACATGTTTATTGTGAAAGACCCGGAACGGCTGGTGATTGACCTGGAAGATGTTGATATTACCGGCCCGTTGAATGAACTCGCCGGCAAGATAGGCAACGATGACCCATATGTCAAAAGCGTGCGTGTGGGCCGTTTCAAACCAGGTGTGACGCGGCTGGTTCTTGACCTCAAGGCCGAAGTGAAACCGCAGCTTTTCAACCTCAAACCTGTCGCCGAATATGGCAATCGCCTGGTGCTGGACATCTACCCTGCTGTTCCCATAGACCCTTTGATGGCACTGGTAACGCGCCCTGAAAGCAAGCTTCCGGAGCCACCTGTCGCGCATGAAGAAAAACCTGCCGCACCGGTAATCCCCGAAACGAAGGAACCGCCCAAAGTAGCCGAAACTCATGCTGTCGAAGCGCCAATAGCCATTGCGCCGGACACGAGCGCCAAAACTGACAAGCTTCCTGCAAAGAGCAACCCTGAAATCAGCACCCGCACATTGATTATTGCCATCGACGCCGGGCACGGAGGCGAAGACCCCGGCGCGCGCGGACGCCGCGGCACATTCGAGAAAGATGTTACGCTCGCAGTTGCGCGCAAATTGAAACAGTTGGTGGATGTCACGCCGGGAATGCGTGGCGTGCTTATCCGTGACGGCGATTACTTTATCCCGCTCGGCGGGCGCGTGGCAAAGGCGCGGCAAGTGCATGCCGACCTGTTCATCTCCATCCACGCCGATGCCTTCGTCAAATCGGACGTGCGCGGCTCATCGGTATTCGCCCTGTCCGAACACGGCGCCACCAGCGCGGCGGCACGCTGGCTGGCGAAGAAGGAAAACGAGGCTGACCTGATCGGCGGCGTAAACATTGCGGTGAAGGATCCCTACCTCGCGAGAACCCTGCTTGATCTTTCGCAGACCGCCACCATCAGCGACAGCCTGAAATTGGCAAAGCACGTGCTGGGCGAACTGGGCAGCATGAACACCCTGCATCGCGGCTTCGTCGAGCAGGCCGGTTTTGCCGTGCTGAAGTCGCCCGATATTCCTTCGGTGCTGGTGGAAACCGCTTTCATCAGCAACCCGACTGAAGAACGCCGCCTGATCGACGAGGACTACCAGGAAAAACTGGCACGTGCCATCCTGGGTGGCATAAAGCGTTACTTTGCACAAAACCCTGCTCTCTCCAGGCAACGGCTGGCGCAGAGCGAATAACCCCTGCGGCAATTTGTGGTTCCAACATCACACCGAAGCACATGGTATGAGTTTGCGCCGTAAATCGCCTTACCCGTTCCGGGTGCGGCAATTTGTCGCATTCCGCACAGCACATCATCCTCTTACAATATGATTTTTACAGGGGGAAACATGACAAGAAAACATCTTGCAATCGGCTTCGGATTAATCGGTTTACTCAGTTGCGCCACGGTGCAAGCCAGTTGCGGCAGCGGCGCGTGCTCAATCAATACCAATTGGGATGAGCACGGCTTGAGCCATCCGGGCTGGACTGCCGACTTGCGCTACAGCTATAGCCGCGCCAACACACTGCGTTCGGGCAGCAACAAAATTGCAGCCGACACTACCGCAGACGAAGTGGAAAACCTGAGCACCCTTAATAAAACTATCACCGCAGTAGTAGACTACACACACGACGAACATTGGGGCGTGATGCTGCACCTGCCGTTCATCACGCGCGACCATGATCACAATCTGGGTCCGTATGTCGGCACAACACCCGCAGGCTATGAAAGCTTCCATGCCAGCGCACTGGGCGACATCAAGGTGGTCGGACGTTACCGTTGGGCGCTCGATGAAGCCAGCCGCTCCGGTATGGGCGTAAAGTTTGGCTTGAAGCTGAATACCGGCAAAAAAGATTTCGTGATCGCACAATCGGGCGCAGTGCCTACCGAAGCCACCCTGCAACCCGGCAACGGCAGTACCGATCTCATCCTCGGCGCATTCTGGCAGCAAGCCACACCGGGCAGCGACTGGAGCTGGTTCGCGCAGGGAACTGTGCAAAGCTCCATCAACTCAAGCGCGACATTCCGCCCCGGCAACCAGATCAACCTCGACGGCGGCACGCGCTACGCATTCAGCCGCAATCTGAGTGGCTTGCTGCAACTGAACGCACAATGGAACAGTAAAGATTCCGGAGATGCTGCCGCAGCCGACGCCAGTTTAATACCTGGATCCTCCACAGGTGGCAACAGCTTTTCCATCACCCCCGGATTGAGTTACGCATTCACACCCAGCACACAACTGTATGGTTTGCTGCAATTGCCGCTGTACCAGTATGTGAACGGCGAACAACTGACGGCCAATTCCTCGATCACAATTGGCATCAGCCACCGCTTCTGATTTGCCCTTCGCAGTCAAATAAAAATGGCGCTTCCAATAGCGCCATTTTTATTTCAAAGATGCAAGCATACGGCTACACGGGGAATACTCCCGTACTCAGATAGCGATCTCCACGGTCGCACACGATGAACACGATGGTTGCGTTCTCGACTTGCTGCGAAACGCGTAGCGCCACGGCCAGCGCACCGCCGGAAGAAATACCGCAGAAGATGCCTTCCTCGCGCGCCAGGCGGCGCGTCATTTCCTCCGCTTCTTGCTGGCTGACGTTTTCCATCTTATCCACACGTTCTGGGTCGTAAATTTTTGGCAGATAGGCTTCCGGCCATTTGCGGATACCGGGTATTTGCGCTCCCTCTTCCGGTTGCACACCGATGATCTGGATATTGGGATTCTTTTCCTTGAAGTAGCGCGAGCAGCCCACGATGGTGCCGGTGGTGCCCATGCTGCTGACGAAATGGGTGATGCGTCCCTGCGTGTCGCGCCAGATTTCCGGCGCAGTGCCCTCGTAGTGCGCCAGAGGGTTGTCCGGGTTGGCGAACTGATCGAGAATAAAGCCCTTGCCATCATCACGCATCTTTTCCGCTGTATCGCGCGCCAGTTCCATACTGCCTTCCTTCGGCGTCAGCAGCAGTTCCGCGCCGAATGCGCGCATGGTCTGGCAGCGCTCCACGCTCTGGTTTTCCGGCATCACCAATATCATTTTATAGCCGCGCACCGCCGCCGCCATCGCCAGCGCGATGCCGGTGTTGCCGCTGGTCGCCTCGATCAGGGTATCGCCCGGCTTGATGTTGCCGCGCGCTTCGGCACGGGTAATCATTGAAAGCGCCGGGCGGTCCTTCACCGAGCCGGCGGGGTTGTTGCCTTCCAGCTTGGCCAGCAGCACGTTGCTGCTGCTCCCGGGTATGCGTTTAAGCTTGGCTAACGGAGTATTGCCGACAAAATTTTCTATGATCTGGTACATCGCCTTACCTTCATATTCCCAAAGGCCGCCATGATAACTGGGGCGGCTTAAAACTGCATGGTGATTGATTGTCATTCAACCAGAAAAACTTGCTTCACCACGAAAAGCGCCGAGATCATGAAGGTTCTTAATTATGCGTGGTATTGCGTTATTACCAACATGATGAAATTCGCTTTAAGTTGACGAACTCAACAAGTAATTTACATAGCGCGCCACACCCTGCTCCACGCCAAGGAATGGTTCGCTATACCCAGCCGCGCGCAACGCTCCCGCATCAGCCTGTGTATAGCTCTGGTATTTCCCTTTTAACTGCTCTGGAAATGGGATATAGCGTATCAGTTGCTGCCGTTGCATTTCTTCCAGCGTTAGCGCGCTTTCGCCTTGTGCGCTACGCAGGGTATTAACGGTGGCAACGGCTACATCGTTGAAACTCTGCGCCTTGCCCGTGCCGAGATTGAAGATTCCGGATTGGTCCGGGTGATCAAGAAAATGCATGTTGACCTTGACTACGTCTTCTACCGAAATGAAATCGCGCAACTGCTCGCCATCCGCATAGCCATCGCACCCCTCGAACAGTTTTACGTATCCCTCCGCACGGTACTGGTTGAACAGGTGGTAAGCCACCGACGCCATGCGTCCCTTGTGCGCCTCGCGCTGCCCGTACACGTTGAAGTAGCGCAGGCCGATAATCTGCACAGTGTCCCTGCTCCAGCGGCGGCGCACCACCTGGTCGAACAAGAATTTGGAGTAACCGTAAACGTTGAGCGGTGCCTCGAATTCGCGTCCTTCGCGAAATACCTTGCCCGCGCCATAGACGGATGCGGATGAAGCATACAGCAGCGGCACTTCCTCGTTTTGGCAGTAATTCAGCAACTCCAGCGAATAGCGGTAGTTGTTTTTCATCATGTAGCGGCCATCACTTTCCATGGTGTCCGAACACGCGCCTTGATGCAGCACCGCAGCCAGCAGCCCGTCGAAGAAACCCTCATCCAGCTTGCTGGAAAATTCTTCCTTGTCCAGGTAATCGGCGATATCGCAATCTGCCAGGTTTCTGAACTTGTCAGCGTTTTTGAGATTGTCTACCACAATGATATTGTTCTCGCCGCGCTCGTTCAGCGCCTTCACCAAGTTGGAGCCGATAAACCCGGCAGCTCCGGTGATTATGTAGTACATATTTAACCTTTCGTTAATGCGCCGCTTATGATGCCAGATTGTTTCAGAATCCTCCACATGGCAATCACAGCCCCAGCCGCAAAGAAACCTCGGGAAGATTATCAAGGCACTTTGGCCTAATCCTTGCCCAAGTTGCCATGAATGCTTGCCGGGCCAACTCCTCCGTATCCTTCTCCCTTATTTTGTCACGAGCAAAGGAAGTCCCGGCCTGGGAGTCTTCCATATCATCGGGCCAATCCTCCCCGGGCGGTTGCGTCACACCAAGGTGCCGAAGCACGCTGTTGGCATCTGCCAGCATATCCTCGTACCAGATCAGCTTCGGGTTTGCATTCCGTAAAAGAAGTCTGTGATAAGCGAGTACGCCATGGCACAAATTAATAGCCATTCTCTCGCCGGTAACGCTGAAAGCCCGATGCGTGGAGCGCAGCCAAGCATTCCATCCACGAAACATGAAAATGGTTTCCACACCTGGTTGCGCATCCAGCATGTCATCCACGATGATGTTGCATTGGCTGCGGAATTTGACAACAAATCTGCGCCCTAAATGTGCTGCCAGCGAGCGGTTCATCGCGCGCAACATTGCATGAATCCCGCCCCTGCCAAAGACTTCCATCATTTGCGGCCTGAACAATGCAATCTGCGTAGGCAGGTCCGGTTCAGATACGCTGGGCACTCCGGCTCGTGCCAGCGCCTTGGATAATGCAGTAGATCCACAACGTCCTATCGAAAAAATATAAATCGGTTTCGCCTCCACACCGCTATCCATCCGTTCCAGCATGGGCAAGGGAACTTCAATCAGCGATTGTGCGGTCTCAAATTGCGCCATATACAAGAATGGGTGCTGGAATACTTTTTGAATATCCTCGTGCGTGGTATATAACACCGACTTTGCCGCCGGCTTGATGCAGTAGATCAACGCGTTCTGTGGCGTAAATCCGGGTTGTATCTCTTCGCGTTCTCCCGGTAGAAAAGCTTGTGGCCCGGCATAATCAGTATCTCGTTGGCGGTAGCGGGCGACAATCTGGCTACGCCACATCAGACAAACTCCGCACGATCTCCTCCCGGCTCACCACTGCCGTACCCAGCTTGCCCACCACGATGCCCGCAGCGCAGTTGGCGATGCGCACGGCATCGTGCAAATCTGCCCCGCTCGCCAACATCGTTGCCAATGTCGCAATCACGGTATCTCCCGCGCCGCTGACATCGAACACTTCGCGCGCCTGCGCCGCTTCATGCACAACGCCATCCTTGCGATACAGGCTCATGCCGTCTTCGCTACGCGTCACCAGCAACGCGTCGAGTTGCAATTCCGAACGCAGCTTTTCCGCTTTCGCATTGAACTCGGCTTCGGTTTTCCAGCTGCCCGCCACTTCTCTGAACTCACTGCGATTCGGGGTGAGCAAGGTCGCACCGCTATAGCGCTGGTAATCGTCGCCCTTGGGATCCACCAGCACCGGCTTGCCCGCCGCGCGCACCGAGCGGATCATCTCGGCGATATGCATTAATCCGCCCTTGCCGTAATCAGACAAGATCACCACATCGGCAAATGGTAACTGGGTATGAAAATCCGCCAGCTTGGCGTGCAGCACTTCATGGCTGGGCGGCGTTTCAAAATCAATGCGCAACAATTGCTGATGGCGCGCGATGGCGCGCAGCTTGACGATGGTGGAAATGCTGTTATCCCGGTGCAATAGCGCGGTGAGGCTGGGATATTCATTGAGCAGCCTCTCCAGGCATACGCCCGCCTCATCATCACCCACTACCGACAGCAGCGTGCATTGTGCGCCGAGCGCCGCAATGTTGCGCGCCACGTTGGCGGCGCCGCCGGGGCGTTCTTCTACGCGCCCGACCTTGAGCACCGGCACCGGCGCTTCGGGTGAAATACGCTCGACATCGCCGAACCAGTAACGGTCCAGCATGACATCGCCGACCACCAGCACTTTGGCATTCTCAAATGATGGCAAAACACTCATGCCATTCCTCCGATCTGTTGTGAAATTTCTTGCAACGCCAGCAAGGGATCCTCTGCACGGGTGATGGGGCGCCCGATTACCAGATAGCTGGAACCCGCTTTCAATGCGGCGCGCGGCGTCATGATACGCGATTGGTCATCGGCGGCAGCGTCTGCCGGGCGGATGCCGGGCGTGACCAGGCAGAATTCGCTGCCGCAGTGCTGGCGCAACAAAGAAGCTTCCTGTGCGGAACATACCACGCCGTCCAACCCGCTGTCGCGCGCCAGCGTGGCCAAACGCAACACCAGTTCGGCAGGGGTACCGGCAATCCCAAGTTCTGACAAGTCTTCCTGTGCCATGCTGGTGAGCACGGTCACGGCAATCAGTTTCGGCGGTCTTGCTGCCTGTGCCACCGCCTCGCGCGCCGCCTCCATCATCTTGCGTCCGCCCAGCGCATGCACATTCACCATCCACGCGCCCAGCGCAGCAGCAGCCTTGCATGCTTGCGCCACAGTGTTAGGAATATCGTGGAATTTCAGGTCAAGAAAAATCTCGAAGCCGCGCCGCATGAGTTGCTCCAGCAGTTGCGGCCCTGCCGCAGTAAACAGCTCCTTGCCCACCTTGAGGCGGCATAATGAGGGTTCCAGCCGCGCTGCCAAACCCAGCGCGGGCGCGGCTTCCGGATAGTCGAGCGCGACAATGATTTTCGGATCATTCATTTTATATTCAAAATCTCACCACGAAGAACATGAAGTTCACGAAGAAAAACCGTCGGGTATTTCAGTAAATCACGCAATCTCACACAATCCCACGAGCAGCCTTCGTGTTCTTCGTGCCTTTCGTGGCGAGATGTTTTTCCCCAGTTCATACCGTGAGCCCGTTTTCTTCGCTTCTTCGCGGCGAATAAGTTTCCCATCCGTGGCAAGCAGGGCAATGCCAGTAAAACTGGCGTGCCTTGAAGCCGCAATTGCTGCATCGGTACATCGACAGCGAGCGTGTGCGCTGGTGCACCAGCTTCTTCACCATTTCCACGTCGGCGCGGCGATCATCGGATATTTCCAGCAGGCGCGCTTCCAGCAATTTATCCAGTCCAAGCAGGGTCGGGTTGCGCTGCAATTCATCGCGCACCAGCTTGTATGCGGTTTCTGCGCCATCACGTTGCAGGACGGCATGGAACAGCACATTCATCAAATCCAGCGAAGGGTATTTTGCCAGATAATCCTGTAACACGCTGATGCCCTTATCCATCTGTCCGGCGTGGCGATAAGCCTCCAGCAGGCGCTCTGCCACCAGCGGCAGGTATTGCGGGTTTTGCTGCTCGATGCGCTTCCATATTTCAATGGCTTCCGTATGGCGCTGCGCCGCGCTTTCTATGTCACCCAGCATGATGGTGGCGCGCACCGCCTGCGGATTGGCTTCCAGCGCCTGCTCCAGATGCGCGTGTGCTGCATCCGCCTGCTTGTGCGCCAGCTCGGCGGCAGCCAGTTCACAATAAAAAAAAGCGGCTTCCTTGCCATGCGGCTGGCCGGAAATTTCGCCCAAGCGCTGCGCCACATCGATTGCCTTGAGCCAGTCTTTTTCCTTCTGGTACAACTCAAGCAAGAAATCCAGGGCGGGCTTGGCATAAGGCGTGCCCTGCAATTGTTTGAACAACGCCTCGGCGCGATCCAGTATGCCGGCCTTGAGATAATCCTGAGCCAACTCAAATAACGCCTGCTGCCGCTTATCCTCATCCAGATCGGCGCGCTCAACCAGGTTCAGGTGCATGCGCAAAGCGCGATCTACCTCGCCACGGCGGCGAAACAGGCTGCCCAGCGCGAAGTGCAGCTCGACTGTCTGCGGATCGACCTTGACCACCTCGATAAAGGCCTCGATGGCTTTGTCCTGCTGCTCGTTGAGCAGGAAGTTGAGGCCCTGGAAATAGGAGCGCGGCAACACGCTGGATTCGGACAGTAACTGCTTGATGTCAATGCGCGCCGCCAGCCAGCCCATGCCGAAAAACAGCGGGAAGACTAGCAACATCCACGGTTCGAATTCCATAAGCGGCTGGATGGGTCAGGAAAGTTGTTGTTCACCGATATCGGCGGTTTTGTTTTTCAGGTGCAACTCACGTTTGAGCGCGGCAATTTCCCGGCGTTGCCGGAAAATATTTCCCAGCAAGGCGAGTATGCCTATACCCACGCCCATGGCGAAAAACAGCAACAGGGCAACCACCAGCGAAGCTTGCCATTCGTAGCCGAAGAAATAACGCAGCACCACCGGCTGATCGTTCTTTACGGCGAAACCGAGCAATACAAGAAACAGGAAGATACGCAACAGCCAAGTCAGATAACGCATGATTTTCACGCAATAAATTTCATGTGCGAATTAACCAGAGCTCCACGGCAACAATAACATGAGCGGGTAAAAAATTGGCGGCTCCATCTTGCGACAGGCCGCCAATTTGCCGGATACGTGACCACTTTTCGGCAAGCCTGCCCTGAGCTTGCCGAAGGATTCAGGGCACAGATTTATAAGGGCGGGTAATCTACCCGCTCACGCAATTCCTTGCCTGCCTTGAAGTGAGGCACATACTTGGCCGGCACATGCACTTTTTCACCTGTCTTGGGATTACGTCCGGTCCGCGGCGGGCGGTAGTTCAGCGAAAAACTGCCAAAACCGCGGATTTCTATGCGTCCACCGTGCGCCAAGACTTCAGCCATGGTGTCAAGTATCACTTTGACCGCCAGTTCGGCGTCCTTGGCCAACAGTTGCGGATAACGCTCCGCCAATTTTGCGATGAGATCAGAACGTGTCATCTCGCTTCTCCTTACGGCGCATCAGTTTTGCTGGTGTCAAGCTTTGCCTTGAGCAAGGCCCCTAGATTGGTGGTGCCGGCAGAGGGAATGTTGTCCGCAGTGAACTTCTGCATCGCGGATGCTTCCTCTGCTTTGTCCAGCGCCTTGATCGACAGGTTGAGGCTACGGTTTTTCCTGTCCACGTTGATGATCATGGCCGTTACCGCATCGCCTTCCTTGAAGTGGCTGCGGATATCCTCGACGCGGTCGGCAGATACTTCGGACGCCTTAAGATAGCCTTCGACATCTCCGTCCAGCGTAATGGTCGCACCCTTGGCATCAATTGACTTGACCACGCCTTTCACAACGCTGCCCTTGTCTTGTGTTGCGATAAAGTTGCTGAAGGGGTCGCCATCCATCTGCTTGATGCCGAGGGAGATACGCTCGCGTTCCACGTCGATTGCCAGCACTACCGCTTCGATTTCATCGCCCTTCTTGTAATTGCGCACAGCCTCTTCGCCGGGCACGGCCCATGACAGGTCGGACAGGTGCACTAGGCCGTCGATGCCGCCATCCAGGCCGATGAAAATGCCGAAGTCGGTTATCGATTTGATCTGCCCTTTAACCTTGTCGCCTTTTTTGTGGTTCAAGGCGAAATCCTCCCACGGGTTGGACTGGCACTGTTTCATGCCGAGGGAAATGCGGCGGCGCTGCTCGTCGATTTCCAGGATCATCACTTCGACTTCGTCGCCCAAGCTCACCACCTTGGAGGGATGCACATTCTTGTTGGTCCAATCCATTTCGGATACATGCACCAGCCCTTCGATGCCCTGCTCGATTTCCGCGAATGCGCCGTAATCGGTCAGGTTGGTTATCTTGCCGAACAGGCGGGTTCCTTGCGGATAGCGGCGCGCCAGGCCGTTCCACGGGTCATCGCCCATTTGTTTGATGCCGAGGGAAACACGATTTTTTTCCTGGTCGAACTTGAGTATCTTGGCTTCCACTTCATCGCCCACCGCCAGCACTTCGGAAGGATGCTTGACGCGGCGCCATGCCAAGTCGGTGATGTGCAACAGGCCGTCGATGCCGCCCAGGTCCACGAATGCACCGTAGTCGGTGATATTTTTCACGACGCCCTTGACGATCGCGCCTTCCTTCATGTTTTCCATCATCGCCTGGCGATCGGCGCCCACGCTGGCTTCCAGCACGGCGCGGCGCGAGACCACGACGTTGTTGCGCTTGCGGTCGAGCTTGATGATCTTCAATTCCATGGTCTTGTTTTCATAAGGTGTGGTGTCCTTGACCGGGCGGATATCCACCAGCGAGCCGGGCAGAAAGGCGCGTATACCGTTCACCATGGCCGTCAGGCCGCCCTTTACCTTGCCGCTGACAAA
>JAHFRC010000055.1 GCA_023259015.1 Nitrosomonadales bacterium
GAATTGAAGACGGTATGTTAATTGTGAACAACTTGACAGGGGGTCGGAAAATCATGACCATGCAAAAAGTGGGTACGGTTTCCAGTGAGCAAAATATCAAGAGAATCATGGCAATGTATTGTAATTCTTATACATTATGCGAAGTATTAATGAAACTAACAAAGATAAGTAAAAAGATAATATTTATGTAATTTCAGTGCATTGTGAATTATAGTTAATTTAAATTATATATTTTAGCTATTGTCCTTTATTCTGATTTATTTTATGGCTCTTACTTCATCAAAGACTTGCCATCCTCCACCTAACGCCTTGAACAAGTCAGAAACTGCAACTCGCTGCGCCCGCTCTGCATCCAGGCGGTTCAATTCGGCTTGCAGGTAATTGCGTTCCACATCCAATAATTCCAGACGGCTGGAAATCTCGTTTTGATAGCGCAACTCGGCTTGTTTGTATGCCTGCCCCAACGCCTTGCTGCGTGCGCTCTCAGATGCCAAAACCTGATGTGCGGTTTCCTGCGCCGACAAGGCATTGCGCACATCGGCAAATGCGCTGGATACAGCCTGTTTGTATTGTGCCAGCGCTTGGTCGCGGCGTGCTTCTGCAGCCTTTACCGTGTATTCCACACGGCCCGCATTGAAAATCGGCTGGCTAACATTGGCGGCAAACTGGAAAATTCCCGCTGGTCCGCTAAACAGATTGGAAAATAAGGCGCTTTCACTTCCAAGATATGAGGTAAGGGTAATTGAAGGGAAAAACTGTGATCGTGCCACGCCAATACGTGCGTTGAGCGCCATTAGGCGTGATTCAGCTTCTTTCATATCTGGCCTGCGCAACAGCAGTTCCGCTGGGAGTCCCTCCGGAACTAAATCAACCGCCTTGCCAAAGCTGCCACGTTCCAGTTTGCCACTCATCACTTCACGTGGTGAGCGCCCCAACAACAAAGCCAGCACAGCCTCCTGCTTGTTGCGTGCCTGAATAAGGGAAGCAAGTTGCGATTGCGCGGCAGCTTCATCGGCTTCTGTCTGAAGCTGGTCGTATTCAGAAATGACGCCCACCTCAAGCCGCTTTTTATTTAGCGCCACCCGTTCCTTGCGCCCTTCCAGTATCCGGCGTACGACCGCCTCCTGGGCATCGTAGGACAAAAGCGCGAAGTACTGTTGCGCCACTTGCGCGGTCAGGGAAAGGCGCACCGTATCCTTGGAAAATTCTGCTGCAAGCAATTCTGCGCGTGCGGCTTCGCTGGCGCGGCGGAGCTTTCCCCACAAATCAAGCTCATAGCTTGCATCCAGCGTGACGCGAGAAGAATTCTGGATACGCGGCGCAGTTGCCGGAAGAGGCGTGGCGCCGACAGTGGTAACCTCAGTACGGCTACCGCGTGCGTTGGCGCTAACCACAGGATATTGGTCGGCCTCGCTTAACCCCAATTGGGCACGAATCTCCAGCACCCGTGCCGCCGCTACCTGGATATCCGCATTATGTACCAGCGCCTCATCTTCTAGCCTGTCGAGGACAGGGTCGGCATAGAAGCTCCACCAGCGCTCATCTGCATAGGCAACCGACTGGCTGATGCCTGGTTGATTGGTATTGCCTTGCTTCGAAGACAAGCTCTCCGGTAAATCCATTTTTGGGCGCTGGTAGTCCGGACTGACGGCGCAGCCTGCCAACAGGCAAGTGGATAACAGTACCGCAAACGATAACACCGAGCTTCGCGGCGCCATTACTCGCTGAAATTTTTTCGGCTCATCATTCATGGCTATCCTCCTGCTGCCTACGCCCATGCCCCGGAAAAATATGCCGCACCGTCATAAAGAATACCGGCACCAGGAAGATGGCGAACAGAGTGGCGGCAACCATGCCGCCGATAACCCCGGTGCCGATGGCATGACGGCTTTCCGCGCCCGCACCGGTAGAAATAGCCAATGGAAACACGCCGGCAATGAAGGCGATGGAGGTCATCAGGATCGGCCGCAGGCGCAGGCGGCAGGCTTGCAGCACCGCAGCAAGCCGCTCCTTGCCTTCGTCCTCGAGGCGGCGCGCGAATTCGACAATGAGGATGGCATTCTTGGCGGCGAGCCCGATGATGGCGATCAGCCCGACCTTGAAATAGACATCGTTGGGCAGCCCACGCAATTCCACAGCAATCAGCGCGCCGAAAGCGCCGAGCGGCACGGCCAGCATCACCGCAAGCGGAATCGACCAGCTTTCATACAGGGCCGCCAGCACCAGGAATACCACCAGCAGCGATACGCCGAATAGCAGCGGCGCCTGCTGACCGGAGATTTTTTCCTCTGACGAAATGCCCGACCATTCGAAGCCGATGCCCGGCGGCAGTTTTTGCCCAATGGCTTCCATCGCGGCAATCGCCTCGCCACTGGAAACACCCGGCGCGGTCGCCCCGGATATTTTCATCGCTGCCAAGCCATTGTAGCGGTCGAGCTTGGCCGACCCCGCCACCCATTTGACGCGGGTGAATTCGGACAGGCGTACCATGCGCCCGGCGTTGTTGCGCACCGACGCGCGCAGCAGATCGGCTTCGCTCTTGCGCGTATTTTTTTCTGCCTGCATCTGCACGCGCAGCACCCGCCCTTGGCGCACGAAATCATTGATGTAGGCCACGCCAAACAGCGATTGCAGGGTGTCGTTGAAGTCGGTGGCATTGATTCCCAGCGCCTCCGCTTTGTCGCGGTCTATGTCGAGAAAGAGCTGCGGCGCCGGCTCCTGCCCTTCGGGGCGCACGGCGGCCAGGCGCTTGTCGCCCATGGCCATGCCCAGCACCTGGTTGCGTGCATCCTGAAGTTTTTCGCGCCCGACCCCGCCACGATCCTGCAAGCGAAAATCGAAGCCGCCGGCGGAGGCGAGTTCGGGGATGGGCGGCGGGTTGATGGCGAACAGCATGGCCTGTTTCATCCTGAAAAAGTTCATGTTGGCGCGCTTGACCAGCGCCTGCGCCGAGTTGTCGCTGCCCGACCGGTCATCCCAGTCCTTGAGCCTGACAAAGGCGAGCGCCATGTTCTGGCCGCGGCCAAAGAAGGAAAAACCCAGCACGCCCACCACCTTGTCCACCTGCGGCTGTTTCAGGAAAAACTGCTCGACGGATTCCAGCACGGCCTGTGTTCTGCCCTGTGCGGCGGCAGGCGGCAACTGGATGGCGGTGACGATGTAACCCTGATCTTCTTCCGGCAAAAAGCTGCCTGGCAGTTTCATGTATGACCATGCGGCGACCGCGACGATCGCCGCATAAATCGCCAAAGAACGCAGCAGCCTGCGCGCGGTGTAATTCACTCCGCCGACATAGCGTGTTATCACGCGATCGAAGAAACGGTTGAACCGGGCGTGAAAGCCGCGCTCCAGGTTTTCCGCATCGTGTTTGAGCAGGCTCGCGCACAACGCGGGGGTGAGCGACAGCGCGAGAAAAGCGGAGAACGCCATGGTCACCACCAGCGTGACGGCGAACTGGCGGTAAATCGCCCCGGTGGAGCCGCCGAAAAAAGCCATCGGCACGAACACCGCCATCAGCACCAGCGTGATCGCAATGATGGCGCCGGTGATTTCGCCCATCGCCACGCGGGTCGCTTCGCGCGGCGGCAAGTGATGGCTGCGCATGTTGCGCTCGACATTTTCCACCACCACGATGGCATCATCGACCACGGTGCCGATCGCCAGCACCAATGCGAACAGCGTCAGCACGTTGATCGAGAAACCGAATGCATACAGTCCCAGCAGCCCGCCCATCAGCGAAACCGGCACGACGATGGCGGGAATCAGCGTGGTGCGCCAGTTGCCGAGGAAGATGAACATCACCAGCACCACCAGCGCCGCCGCTTCCAGCAAGGTGATGACCACTTCGCGTATGGACAGTTCGATGAAACGCGTGGTGTCGTAGGGCACCACCCAATCCACGCCCTGCGGGAAGTAGCGCGACAGTTCCTGCATCTTGGCGCGCACGCCTTGCGCGGTCGCCAGCGCGTTCGCCCCCGGCGTGATGCGTATTGCCATGCCGGCGATGGGCTGGCCGTTGAGGCGCGCGGTGCGGCTGTAATCCTGTGCGCCCAGCTCGATGCTGGCGATGTCCTTGAGCCGCACGGTCGAGCCATCCGGGTTGGCGCGCACCACGACATTGCCGAATTCTTCCTGGGTGGCGAGCCGCCCGCGACCCGTAATGACGGCATTGACTTCCTGCCCTGACGCGGCGGGCAACTGTCCTACTTCGCCCAGCGGCAACAGTGTATTCTGCGCACGTACCGCGCGGCTGACGTCTGCGGGCGAGAGTGCGTAGGATTCCAGCTTTTCCGGTTTGAGCCAGATGCGCATCGAATATTCGGTGCCGAACAGCAGCACTTCACCCACACCGTTCACACGCATCAACGGTTCCAGCACACTGGCGGTAGCATAACTGCCCAGGTCGATGGCGTTCAAACGGCCATCCGGTGAAGTCAGCGCCACTACCATGATGAAGTTGCGTCCGGCGCGGGTGACCGTCACCCCCAGCCGCCGCACATCGTCCGGCAGGCGTGCTTCTACGCGCTTGATGCGGTTTTGCGCCTCGACCGAGGCGAACTGGATATCGGTGCCGGGCCTGAAGGTGAGCGTCACCTGCCCGCTGCCCACCTGCGAGCTGGAATCCATATAGAGCAGGTTTTCGATGCCGTTCATTTCCTGCTCGATCAACTGCACCGCACTCTGCTCCACCACCTGCGCCGATGCGCCAGGGTAGGTGACGGAAATATCCAGCGCGGGCGGCGCCACAGATGGATATTGCGATACCGGCAACGCGCGCAACGCCAGTATCCCGGCAAACGTGATGAGGATGGCGATTACCCAGGCAAAGATCGGGCGGTCAATGAAGAATTTGGCGAGCATGCGCGATCCTTACGGCTTGCCTGCGGCAGCACTACCTGTGGCGGGCTCTGGCACCGGCTTCACCATTGCCCCCGGCCTTGCCTTCTGCAAGCCGTTGACGATGACATGCTCCCCGCCTTTCAGGCCGCTGCTGACTATAAAATCAGCGCCCGCCATACCACCGGTACTGATAGGCAGAGGAACTGCCTTGCCATCGGATGCGACGATCGTCACAAATTGCCCTTGCGGCCCGGCCTGCACCGCCCGCTGCGGTATGCGGATGGCATTGTCCGCCATCGCTTCCGGAAAGCGCACGCGCGCGAACATGCCTGGCAACAATTCGCGTTGCGGGTTGGGAAACTCGGCACGCAGGCTGACTGCCCCGGTGGATGGGTCGACCGCCATATCGGTAAAGAATATCTTGCCAGCCTGTGGGTAGATGCTGCCATCTTCCAGCAAGAGTTCCACTTTGACGGATTCGGTACGCCTGAGCTTGCCGTTCTTGATCGCCTGACGCAAACGCAACATATCCGCGCCGGGCTGGGTGAAGTTGACATAGATCGGATCAAGCTGTTCGATGGTCGCCAGCAAAGTGGCTTCGCCTCGGCCCACAAGCGCCCCTTCCGTCACTTGGGTGCGGCCTATACGTCCGGCTATGGGAGCTGGCACATGCGTATTCTCCAGGTCGAGCTGCGCCTTGGATAAGGCGGCCTCGGCCTGTTTGAACCTGGCTTCGGCCAAATCATAATCCTGCTGGCTGACCGCCTTCGCTTCGAGCAACGGCTTGTAGCGCTCCACCGTCTGGCGCGCAACGGCGACATCGGCCATGGCCGAACTGTGAGTTGTCTGGTAATTGCGGGCATCGATCTGGAATAATGTATCGCCCGCCTTCACATCGCTGCCTTCGGCGAACAAGCGCTTCTCGACTATCCCCTCCACCCTGGCTCTTACTTGTGCAGTTCGGTATGCCTGGAGGCGGCCGGGAAGATCCTGCGTCTGCACCACAGAGCCGGCTGCCACTGTCACTACATCAACCTCAGGTGGTGGAGGAGCACCAGTAGATGCAGGCGGTTGTTGCCCCTCTTTATATCCACAACCGACAAGCCCCATAGGTAGAAGCATAACCCAAAGGGTCGCTATACAGATTACGTTAGAAGTGTTTGACTTCATCTTGAAAATCTCCGCCTGATCATTCTCAGGGGTCAGGCGCAACCTTTTGCAAAAATAATTACGCCCTACCCTCTTTAACTTCATACCCGCCTCTTTAAGCAAAGGGGAATCTATAAAATAATCCACATTTACTAGCATAGCTACGCATATTAGTCTCCGCTGCAATTACGCCCCGGCTCAGTGCTGACCTTGATAATTGTGGTTCCGACATAACATGCTGCGCATGTTAGTCTCCACCGCAATTACGCCTCTGCTCAATATTGAGCAGAGGCGTAATTGTCAAAGCGCGTATATTCGCCACGAAAGGTCAGTTCAACCATGCCTATCGGTCCATTACGCTGTTTGCCGATGATAATTTCCGCCTTGCCTTTGTCAGGTGAATCGGGGTTGTAAACCTCATCGCGATAGATAAACAAAATCAGGTCGGCATCCTGTTCAATGGCGCCTGATTCACGCAGGTCGGACATCATCGGGCGCTTGTTAGGGCGTTGCTCCAGGCTGCGGTTCAGTTGCGACAGCGCCATCACCGGCACTTGAAGCTCCTTGGCCAACGCCTTGAGTGAGCGGGAAATTTCGGATATTTCTGTGGCGCGGTTCTCACTTATCTTGCTGGATGGGGCAGACATCAACTGCAAGTAATCGACCACGATCAGCCCCAGACCATCGTTCTGCCGGTGTAATCGGCGCGCGCGCGAGCGCAGTTCAAGCGCATTCAGCGCGGCGGTTTCGTCGATAAAAATAGGGGCGTCATTCAACCGCCCCAATGCATGAGTCATGCGTGACCAGTCGTCATCTTCCAGCTTGCCGGTGCGCAATGTGTGCTGGTTGAGCAAACCCACCGAACCTATCATGCGCATGGCTAACTGGGTGCCGCCCATTTCCATACTGAAGATAGCAACCGGCTTGGCAATTTCCAGCGCCACATGCTCGGCAATATTGATGGCGAAGGCGGTCTTGCCCATGCTTGGGCGGCCGGCGACAATAATCAGTTCACCCGGCTGCAAACCGGATGTCTTGCTGTCAAGGTCGGTAAAGCCGGTCGCAATACCGGTTACATCGCTGACATTGTCTCGCCCATACAGTGTCTCGATGCGCTCGACTACTTTGGATAGCAACGGTGGGATGGGGGTAAATCCCTGACGGCCGCGTTCACCAGCCTCGGCAATCTCGAAAACGCGGCTTTCCGCCTCGTCCAATAACTGATCAGCATCGCGCCCGGCCGGATTATAGGCGCTGGTGGCAATGTCGCTTCCGGCTTCGGCCAATTTGCGCATGATGGCGCGTTCGCGCACGATCTCGGCATAACGCCGGATATTGGCCGCAGACGGCACGTTCTGCGCCAGCGAGCCAAGGTAAGCCAGCCCGCCCGCCTTATCGAGTTCAGCATTGCCCTCCAGCGACTCTGCTACGGTAATCACATCCACCGGTTTGGCACGGTCGGTCAGATGCGCGATATGCCGGTAAATCAGGCGATGCTCGAAACGGTAAAAATCCTGCTCACCGATCAGATCAGTAATCTTGTCCCACGCACTGGCATCCAGCAGGATGCCACCCAGCACCGACTGCTCGGCCTCAACTGAATGAGGCGGAAGCTTGATCGCATCAAGCTGCGGATCTGTGCTGGGAACAGAAAAATTTTGCATGATTAGCATGATTAGAAAGTTGTCGATTGCAAACCTGTAACATATTTTACCACCGTAAAAATTGTCGCTCTAACTATAAAGATGACAGGAACAAAAAAGGGCTGTTGCCAGCCCTTTTTCGTCCCATGCAAACGCCAGGCTTAGTGTTCGCCCAGCACCGAGACAGTAATAGTCGCCACCACATCGCCATGCAAGCCGATGCTAACCGGGTAATCGCCGACCTGTTTGAGATGTCCTTCCGGCATGCGCACTTGTGATTTCTCCACGGCAAAACCCAACTGTGCCAGTGCCGCAGCGATGTCCGCATTAGTCACGGAACCGAACAGTTTGCCGTCCACGCCCGCCTTCTGTGCGATTTGTACTGTCAAACCGTTGAATTTTTCGGCACGAGCCTGCGCATCCAACAGCCTTGCTTTTTCCGCTGACTCCAACTCGACGCGGCGCGCCGCAAATTCCGCCACATTGCTTTCAGTAGCGCGCTTGGCCTTTCCTTGCGGAATCAGGAAATTACGTGCGTAACCGTTTCTCACCTTGACCACATCGCCCAGTTGGCCGAGGTTAGCCATTTTTTCCATCAATATCACTTGCATGTTCCGCTCCTTAATGCAAATCAGTGTAAGGCATCAACGCCAGGAAGCGCGCGCGCTTGACCGCAGTGCTCAACTGACGCTGAAAATGAGCCTTGGTGCCGGTGATGCGTGCCGGAATCAGCTTGCCGTTTTCGCTGATAAACTCCTTGAGGATATTCAGATCCTTGTAATCCACTTCCGGGATTTTCTCCGCTGTAAAGCGGCAAAACTTGCGGCGCTTGAATAGCGAACGGGACGCGCTGTTTTTCTTGTCATCTTTCTTCTTAAATATACGAGCCATGCTGTGCTCCTTATTCCAATGTAATATTATCTATGTGCAACACCAGTTGCGTGTTGCGTAAACTGCGCTGGGCTAAAAATCCTTCGGCTCTCACCCGCTGCCCAAGCTGCAAGCCTTTTGCCTGGGTGGCGGCAGAACCGAGTGCCAAGGCCTGAATCTCACACTGCACCTGGCGCTGCACCCCTGCTTCCTGTTGCGTTGAAGCATGGCGGATTTTCAACTCGATTCGCGCTACCCCCGCCGGGGTGTACCGCAAATCACCCAGATCAACGAGTTCACCGTTAACGACGAACTGGTTGCAGCCTGGTTCAATCAAGCGGCTGCGGCTCCAGCCGGTTCCGGCGGTGTTGCCGGTATTGCGTCAGAAGCAGCATCACCGGTCAGCGAACGCGATTTCTCTTCACGCATCATCGCCGAAGGAACCGTTATTGCAGCCTTGGTCTTGATGGTCAGGTGGCGCAACACGGCATCGTTGAACTTGAATGCATGCTCCAGTTCCTCCAGGGTTTCCTGGTTGCACTCGATGTTCATCAGCACATAGTGCGCCTTGTGAATTTTCTGGATCGGGTACGCCAGTTGGCGGCGGCCCCAGTCTTCCAGACGATGGATCAGGCCGTTTTTGGACGTCACCAGCGTACGGTACCGCTCGATCATCGCGGGCACCTGCTCGCTCTGGTCGGGATGTACGATGAATACAATCTCGTAATGTCGCATTAATTCTCCTTCTGGATAGGGCCCCCCGTCATGCGTAACGGTGGAGCAAGGTTTTGGGAGCGCGGATTATAACGAAAAATGCCGTCAGGTCAAGCAAAAACAGTTAAACGTTTACAGGGGATATGTGACTGGTTTGCGCGCTTGCCGGAAGCTGACGGCAAACTCCTTGAACCGTCCTGCCGCAATGGCCGCGCGAATATTGCCCATCAACTCCTGATAGTAATGCAGGTTGTGGATGGTGTTGAGACGCGCACCGAGTATCTCGTTCAGGCGATGCAGATGTTGCAAATAGGCGCGGGTAAAGTTACGGCAAGTGTAGCAACTGCATTGCGCATCCAACGGACGCATATCCATGCGGTATTGGGCATTTTTAATTTTGATGTCGCCATGCCGCGTGAATAAATGGCCGTTGCGCGCATTGCGCGTCGGCATCACGCAATCGAACATATCTACGCCCTGCACCACTGCATCCACGATATCTTCCGGCGTGCCGACTCCCATCAGATAACGCGGTTTGTCCTGCGGCAATTGCGGTGCAGTGTATGCAAGGATACGAAGCATATCTTCTTTCGGTTCACCCACTGATAGCCCGCCGATGGCATAGCCATCGAAGCCGATATTGGCCAAACCCGCCAGCGATTCATCGCGTAAGTGTTCATGCATCCCGCCCTGCACGATGCCGAACAGCGCATTGGCATTGCCCTCGTGCGCCTTGCGCGAACGCTCCGCCCAGCGTAGCGACAGGCGCATGGATTCCCCTGCTATTTTTTCGTCTGCCGGATACGGCGTGCATTCGTCGAAGATCATCACGATGTCCGAGTTCAACACCTTCTGGATGCGCATGGATTCTTCCGGCGTGAGGAAGCACTTGTCACCATTCACCGGTGATTGGAACTTCACCCCCTCCTCCGAAATCTTGCGCAACGCCCCAAGGCTGAACACCTGAAAGCCGCCCGAGTCGGTGAGTATCGGCCCATCCCAGCCCATGAAGCGATGCAACCCGCCATGCGCCGCGATCACCTCTAGCCCCGGTCGCAGCCACAGGTGGAAAGTGTTGCCTAGCACGATCTGCGCGCCGATTTCTTTCAATTCGACCGGCGACATCGCCTTCACCGTGCCATAAGTGCCGACCGGCATGAAGGCCGGGGTTTCGGCTGTGCCGTGGGCAAGATGAAGTGTGCCGCGACGGGCGAGACCGTCGGTTTTATGCAGGGTAAACTTCATGGTTTTCTTTCAATCAACATCGCATCGCCATAACTGAAGAAACGGTATTCCTGTTCCACCGCATGGCGGTAGGCGGCCAGCATTTCACGCATGCCGCCGAAGGCGCACGCCAGCATCAGTAGCGTGGACCTGGGCAAATGGAAATTGGTAAGCAGCGTATCCACCAACTTGAAGCGGTAGTCAGGCGTGATGAATATATTGGTCTCACCCTTCCCCGCCTTCAGCTTGCCATCGCACACAGCGCTCTCCATGGCGCGCAGGCTGGTGGTGCCCACCGCGATAACACGCCCGCCACGCGCCTTGGCCTGGTGAACGGCCTCTACTGTCTGCTGCGGAATAGCATAGCATTCGCTATGCATCACATGCTCATGGGTATGTTCCACGCGTACCGGCTGGAAGGTGCCCGCACCGATGTGGAGCGTCACATAGGCAATCTGTGCGCCCTGTGCGCGCAAGGCAGCGAACATATCATCATCGAAATGCAGCCCCGCCGTGGGTGCGGCCACAGCACCGGGCTGGCGCGCATACACGGTCTGGTAGCGTTCTTCATCCTCGTCGCCGGCGGCGTGAGTAATATAAGGCGGCAGGGGCAATTGCCCATATCGCTCCAGCAGGGTAGCCACGCTGTCTTCGCTGTCGAAGCGGAGGCGAAAAAACCCTCCCTCAAAACCCAGGACAGTAACTGGCAAACACTCCTCACCCGCAAGGGGTACGCCGGTGTGTGCCACGCTGCTGCGCAGAAACCCTCCCGCAGACAGCAGCAGTTGGCTATCCGGTTTCGGCGCATGGCTGGCGCGGACTTGCGCCAATGCATGATGTTCATCGAGCAGGCGCTCGATCAGCACCTCAACCTTGCCACCGCTGGTTTTCATACCGGACAGGCGCGCCTTCAACACGCGCGTATCATTGAATACCAGCACGTCATGCTCCCGCACCATGAGCGGCAAATCGGCAAACAGCCGGTCTTCCTTTGCATCTTTACGCATGCACAGCAGGCGGCTGGCGCCGCGCCGCTCGGGCGGATTTTGCGCAATCAGGCGCTCGGGAAGGGCGAAATCAAATTCATCGGTGCGCATGATTCATGAAGCCTGTACGCGTCAAAAGGCTGCATTGTAGCTTGATGGGGCGGGTCGTTTCATGGATAATCCGCGTCTTCCCAAACCGGGATGGCAGAATTGGTAGACGCGCTGGACTCACAATGCACCGCTTGCGGTTCATTGCGGCAAAGGCTAACGTGAGCATGGCGAACGTTAAACCGGTTGCCATGCGACCGGTGGCCGAAGCCAAAATCCAGTCTGGTTTCAGGGAAACGAGGGTATTGCCGGGATGGCGGAATTGGTAGACGCGCTGGACTCAAAATCCAGTGTCTGTGAGGATGTGAGGGTTCGAGTCCCTCTCCCGGCACCAACAATTTTTTGGCTGTTGTCAACCAAAGGTATGGCAATGCGTTATTGCAATTGACACTAGTAGTGTCATAAACGTTTATTAACCTACTAAAAATTGGAGTTTACATGAAACTGTTATCCACACTGATCGCCGCTGTTTTCGCTGCTGCATCTTTCTCCGCACTTGCCATGGATGTACCTGCTGCAGCTCCTGCAAAGGCTGAAGCAAAACCGGCCGCCGCTGCCCCTGCCAAAAAAGAAGCTGCCGCTCCTGCTGCCAAGGCTGAAGCTGCTGCTCCTGCAAAGGCTGCTGCCGAGAAGCCCAAGAAAAACGCACAGCGTGAGAAAATGAAGAGCTGCAACAAGGAAGCCAAGGAAAAGAAACTGAAAGGTGCTGATCGCAAGGCATTCATGAAAGAATGCCTGAGCGCCAAGTAATTTGACACACACTTGAAAAGGCAGGGGTAACCCTGCCTTTTTTATTTTACGGAACACAGATGATCTGGAAACCCAACGTCACCGTCGCCGCCATCATCGAGCAAGACGGAAAATTCCTGCTGGTGGAAGAACACACCTCGCAGGGCGTGCTATTCAACCAGCC
>JAHFRC010000056.1 GCA_023259015.1 Nitrosomonadales bacterium
AAACAGTTGCCAGTGGTAGCACCCGCCAACGAGGCCGATGCGCAAAAACTGCTGCATGAATTGCAAATCCAGAAGATTGAGCTGGAAATGCAGATTCAGGAACTTCGCTACTCAGAGACCATAGCCAACGCAACTCTGACGCGGTATACCGACATTTACGATTTTGCCCCGGTCGGATATTTTACGCTCTCCTTCGATGGCACCATACACATGGCAAACCTTACTGGCGCCTGAACGCTCAGGGCTGATAGGGCAGCGTCTTGGAAGCTTTGTTTCCCCTGAGTCGTTGCCTGTTCTCAAGACTTTCCTGCAAGAAGCTTTCCTGATACACAAGGCGGGGCCGCAAAAGATCGAATGCGAACTCATCCTGACAGACAAGAGCGATTCCAGGCGCTATGCCCATATCGAAGGATTCAGCACAGAAGGAAATGACCAGTGCCGCACAGTAATGGTGGACATCACTGAGCGCAAATTGGCGGAAAATGGCATGAAGCGCGAAAACTACAGGAATAAAACGCTGATGCACCTGGCGAGCGATGGCATTCACGTCATGGATATCGATGGCAACATCTTGCAGGCGAATGAAGCTTTCTGCCGGATGTTGGGCTATTCACCCGAAGAAATGCAGACCATGAATGTGGCGCAGTGGGATGCGCAGTGGTCAAACGGGGAACTGAAGGAAAAATTTGAACAGTTCATAAAAGAAGGCAGGGTGTGGGTTTTCAATACCAGGCACCGTTGTCGCGATGGCCGGGTAATTGATGTTGAAATCAGCACCGTTGTTGTCGAAATTGACGGTGAGCCGATAATTTATGCCTCTTCGCGTGACATCACTGAGCGCAGGCAGATAGAGGATAGGCTTAGCGAAAACGAAGAGCGTCTGCGACTGGCGCTTGGGGCGGCCAATCAGGCCTGGTTCGATCTTGAGGTACAGACGGGAGAGGTATGCGTCAGCTCAGAGTATCCCGGGATACTGGGGTACGATCCGGATGAGTTCCATTCCAGTCTGAAAGAATGGCAATCCAATTTGCATCCGGAAGACCGAGATGTCGTTCTGGCTGCTTTTCGCGAATGCTTATGCAACGGCGGGCCAACTACCATGGAGTATCGCCGGCATGCAAAAGACGGAAGCTGGGTGTGGCTCCATTCTATCGGCAAGATTGTCGAGTGGGGTTCGCAGCACCAGCCGCTAAGAATGATCGGTATTCATACCGACATCACCGCACGCAAGCAGACAGAAGCGAAAATCAACAAAATTAACCGGGCGCTGAATGTCATCAGCCTATGCAACCGGGCAATACAACGTACCCTTGAAGAAAATGAGCTGCTCCACGAAATATGCCGCATTATTGTGGAAAACGGCGGGTATCGTTTCGCGTGGGTTGGCTATGCTGAACACGATCCGGAAACAGTGAGGCCGGTGGCTCATGCATGGTATGAGGCCGGGTATCTGGAAGCCGTGAATATTACATGGGAAGATACTGAAACGGGGCGAGGACCTACGGGAACAGCGATACGTTCCGGCCATCCATCCATCATGAAAGACGCTCACACGGATCCCGCATTTACTCCCTGGCGGAAGGATGCCATAGAGCGCGGTTATTTATCTACGATTGCGCTTCCATTGCGCGTTGAAGAGCAGACTATCGGTGCGCTAAATATCTATTCCGCTGAACCGGATGCATTCGATTCAGACGAGATTGGCTTACTCACAGAGCTTACAGACGATCTGGCTTTTGGAATATCGTCCCAGCGGCAAAGAGCCATACACAAGAATGCCGAAGAGCTGATCTGGCAACAAGCCAATTTCGACTTGCTCACCGGGCTGCCCAACCGCCGCATGTTTTATGACCGTCTGGAACAGGAGATCCGGAAATCCTCCCGGGCCGGCCTGCAGTTGGCGCTGATGTTTCTCGATCTTGATCGTTTCAAGGAAATCAACGACACCCTCGGCCATGATATGGGTGACCTTCTGCTTAAGGAAGCGGCGCGTCGTCTTACCAGTTGCGTTCGCGCAAGCGATACCGTGGCGCGCTTGGGCGGGGACGAATTCACCGTGATCATGGGGTCACTGGATGAACTTGGCAGTATAGAGCGGGTTGCCAATGACATCTTGCAGAAACTGGCAGAGCCCTTCCAGTTGGGGGATGAAACTGCCTATGTTTCCACCAGCATCGGCATCACGCTCTTTCCAGAAGATGCCACTGGTATTGAAACCTTGCTTACGAATGCAGACCAGGCCATGTACGCCGCCAAACATCATGGCCGTAACCGTTACCATTACTTTACCCTGTTCATGCAGAAAGCCGCACAGGTGAGGATGCAGATTTCCAATGATCTGCGCGGCGCATTGGCGGACAACCAGTTCCGCGTTTACTACCAGCCCATCGTAGAGCTGGCAACCGGCGCCATCCACAAGGCAGAAGCACTGATTCGCTGGCAACACCCCAAGCACGGCCTTATCAGCCCGGGTGCGTTTATCCCCATCGCTGAAGAAACCGGCATGATCAACGATATCGGTAATTGGGTATTCCACGAAGCTGCGCTACAGGCAAAGCGCTGGCGGGCATCACAACAAGTGGCCTTTCAGATCAGTGTCAACAAGTCCACTGTGGAGCTCCACAACAACGATACAAAGTATGAATCGTGGCTGGATCACCTGCAAAAGCTCGGCCTGCCAGGGCAAAGCGTTGTGGTGGAAATTACCGAAGGATTACTGTTGGATGTCAGTGATGCTATAAATGATAAACTGCGCGCATTCCACGACGCTGGCATGCAGGTATCGCTGGATGATTTTGGCACAGGCTATTCGTCGCTGTCCTATCTAAAAAAGTTCGATATCGACTATTTGAAAATTGACCAGTCCTTTGTGAAAAACCTTGTGCCGGACTCCGATGACATGGCGCTGTGCGAGGCCATCATTGTCATGGCGCACAAGCTGGGCATAAAGGCAATCGCCGAAGGAATCGAGACGGAAGAGCAGCGCAACTTGCTAACTGCTGCCGGGTGCGATTATGGGCAGGGTTTTCTGTTCTCCAAACCGGTGCCGGCTGAGGAATTTGAAACTTTGTTTAAAGCCAAGTGACAGCCTTCCCAGCACCCGGAAATATGGGCTTTGCATTTGTTGCCCCTATTGACAGGGGAGGTTAAGGGGTGACCCAGACGCTCTATCCGATCGTTCCGGCGAAGTTATCTTAACTCCTGCAAGGTGGGCTTCTCCCCCAAATAATTCGCCACTTTCGCAAACTCCACCATCCCCAGATTCTCCGCCCTTAACTGCGCATCAATCCCCAGTTCTTCAAAATCCGCCTCATTCAAGTAAGCGCGCAACGTATTGCGCAATGTTTTGCGCCGCTGCCCAAATGCAGCGGCAACCACCTCGGTAAATAATTTTTCATCACGCACCAGCACCTCTCTGGCGGGCAGCGGGATGATGCGCACGATGGCGGAATTCACTTTGGGGGCGGGGCGGAATGATTGCGGCGGCACGTCGAGCAGCTTCTCCATGTGGAAGCGGTATTGCAGCATCACCGACAGCCTGCTGTACTCCGGCGTGGATGGCTCAGCCACCATGCGTTCCACCACTTCATACTGCAGCATGAAATGCATGTCAATGATGCGGTCGACGTATCCGGTGAAGTGGAACAGCAGCGGTGATGAGATGTTGTAGGGCAGGTTGCCTACCACGCGCAGTGGTGCGGGCAGTTGCGCCAGGTCGAATTTCAGCGCATCGCCGGCATGGATGGTGAGCTTGTCTTCCGGGTAATCGTTTTTCAATCGCGCGATGATGTCGCGGTCTATCTCCACCACGTGCAGGTGATGCAGTTTTTTCAGCAGCGGGCGTGTCAATGCGCCCAGTCCGGGGCCGATCTCCACCATGTTATCTGCGGGTTCCGGGCGAATGGCGCGGATGATGTCGGCGATGATTTGTTCATCCACCAGGAAATTCTGGCCAAAACGCTTGCGGGCTTTGTGGCTCATACAACAATATCCATATAGCGTTTCAGTGAAGGCTCATGCGCATAGCGCGTGATGCCGGAGCTAAAACGTTTTCTAGCCTTATGGATCATAAGCAACGGCCTGGAAAATGTTTCAGTGAATGCTCATGCGCGTGGCGCGTGATGCCGGAGCCAAATCTTTGGCGGGCTTTATGTGTCATGCCGTACGTTCATGCTTTGCCATCTCCGCCGCCATCCGGATCGCTTCCAGCAGGCTTCCGGCATCGGCCTTGCCCGTGCCGGCCAGTTCCAGCGCAGTGCCGTGATCCACCGAGGTGCGGATGATAGGCAGGCCCAGCGTCACGTTTACCCCCTGCCCGAAGCTGGCATGCTTCAACACCGGCAATCCCTGGTCGTGGTACATCGCCAGTACGCAGTCGCATTGCGCGAGGCGCTGCGGCGTGAACAGGGTGTCGGCTGGCAGCGGCGCGCTGACATTCATGCCATGCGCGCGCAGCTTGTCCAGCACGGGAATCATCATTTCAATTTCTTCATGCCCCAGATAGCCGCCTTCGCCCGCATGGGGATTCAGGCCCGCCACCAGAATGCGCGGGCTGGCTATGCCGAAGCGTTTGCTGAGGTCGCGCTGGATGATGCGCAATACGCTTTCCAGCAATGTGGAGGTGAGCGCATCCGGCACTTCGCGCAAGGCCAGGTGCGTCGTGGCCAGCGCCACGCGCATGCCGCCGCCAGCCAGCATCATCACCACCTGCGCCGTGTGCGTCTGCTCGGCGAGAAATTCGGTGTGCCCGGTGAAGGGGATGCCCGCCTCGTTGATGATGCCTTTGTGCACCGGTGCTGTGACCATGCCGCCGAACTCTCCCGTTTGGCAGCCTTGCACTGCGCGGCTCAGCAGATTGAGCACATAACGGCCATTGGCGGGATTCAGCTTGCCGGCCTGCACTGGCTGCAGCAGCGGCACATGCAGCACCGTCAGGTGGCCAGGTGAGAGGAGGAGGGGGTGTTGAGGATCATAATCGTGCAGTTGCACATCCAGCCCGAACAGTGCTGCGCGCCGCAGCAGCAGGGTCTTATCGGACAGGACTACCAGCGCTTGTTCGTGCGCCTGTTGCGCCAATTGCAGGCACAGGTCAGGGCCGATGCCGGCCGGTTCGCCGGCGGTAATCGCCAACACGGGAACAGGGTTCGTCTTCATGCCGTCTACCCTAAAAAATCATTTCACCGCGAAGGGCACGAAGATCGCGAAGGTTTTTCAAACGGCTGCGTAAAATTTTGCGGTCATCCCAAAGGTGAATTGTTTTCGGGAAACAGGCTCTTGTTCTTATTCACGCGCTTCGTGCGCTTCCTGGTTCAATTATGGCTTTAAAGTCTGCCTGAACGGGAAAAGCCCTGAAAATATTGCAGGGTTATTTATTCTTGTCATCAATGCGGTATTCAACATAGGCGCGGTCGCGCAACTGGCGCTGCCAGTCCTGATAAGCTTCTTCCGATTTAAAAGCGCGTATCGCATTGCGCGCCTGCTGTTTTTTCTGTTCCTCGCTCACGCCAGTGCTGCGTCGTTCCAGCACTTGAATCAGGTGCCAGCCAAAACTGGATTGAACCGCGCCGCTTATTTGGCCGTTCTTTAAGCTGTTCATGGCGTCCTCGAATTCGGGCACCGTGTCGCCCGGTGAAATCCAACCCAGGTCGCCACCCTGTATGGCGCTGCCGTCCTCGGAAAAACGCTTGGCTTGATCGGCAAAATCGGAACCCATTTCTATGCGCTGCTTGATTTCCAGCAAGCGGTTTTTGGCCTCGTTCTCCGGCACCAGTTCGCTGGTCTTGATCAGGATGTGGCGCACATGTGTTTGTGGTACCACTTTGGGAACATCCTTGCTGCGCCGTTCAATCAGCTTGATGATATGAAAACCGTTCGGGCTGCGCAGTATCGGGCTGATCTCGCCGGGGCTCATCTTTTGCAGCGTATCGAGGAACAATGCTGGAATGCGGTCAGCGGGGCGCCAATCCAGGGTGCCGCCTTGCAGGGCATCCTTGGCATCGGAAAATCCGGCCGCTATCTGCCCGAATTCTGCGCCGCCGCGCAACTGCTCCAGCGCCTTCTCGGCACGCTGGCGGCTAGCCTGTATCTTGTCGGCGTTTGCCTGCTCCGGCACCAGCACCAGGATGTGCGCCATCTGGTACTCTTCGCCCTTGCCTGTTTCCCTGGCTTGGGTGGCAAGGTAATTTTCGGTTTCGCTGTCGCTGATCACCAGCTTGTTGTCCACCTCGCGCTCGCGCAGGCGGCTGGCGATGATTTCGCCACGGATTTCCTCACGAAACTTCTTGAAATTTATGCCATCCTGCTCCAGTTTGGCACGGAACTCTGCCAGCGAAGGAAACTTGTTTTCCTGCGCGATGCGTTGCAGTGTCTTGTCCAGTTGCGTGTCATCTATGCGCACGCCGGTTTCCTTGGCGAACTGGGTTTGCAGCATTTCTGTGATCATGCGCTCCAGCATCTGCTTTTCCAGCGCTTCCATCGGGGGTAGCGGCGTACCCTGTTTTTTCAGTTGGCGCACCACCAAATCCATACGCTCATCCAGTTCGTGGCGGGTGATTACATCGTCGTTTACCACTGCGGCGATCCGGTCAATCGGTGCGGCCTGTTTCTGCGGGGTGGCGGCATGGGCGAGCGCCGAACAGGCCAACCATAGCAGGAGCGCCTGTACTGTTTTGTTACGCGTCATAATCTGGCTCTTTCAAAATTAGCGCAAGCCTTGCGCCGGCTTGTCGCGGGAAGTTTCGTTTGATTTTACATATCCTGGAATATCCTGGCGCAACAAGTTCAGCGGATCCGGGCCAACCCTTACCAGGTCATTCAACTCGAGCTGCACGAACAAGCCTGTGGCTGCCTGCTGTGTCGCCGTGGCAAACCTCTGTACCACCAGCCGCACCGTCCAGCATTTTTCATTATACTCAAGCCCGGTCAGCGCCTCCAGAATACGTCCGTCCTGCATGGAATAATTCCAGCGCGCCACCGCATTCCAGCGCCCGGATAGCGGCCATTGCGTGGACACATCCACCTGCCTGAGACTGTTGCGCGTAAAGCGGTAACCCATGCTTAGCACCTTGCCGCTTTCCGGCTGGTAGTGCGCCGCCGCATTGAATTTTTCGCTGTGCGACTGGCTTGGATTGTACTGGAATATGCTGTCCACCGACCATGCGCGCGTTACCTGGCCGGAAGCCGCAAGCAGGATATCGGATTTGTTGTCGGTAGTCGTGGGAGTCACCAAGTTGACTTTTGGCGTTTGCGCGCTGAAACGCTGGCCGATGGCCACACGCAGCCGCTCCGCGCCGCTGCCCGGTTCGAGCAAGCGCGAAGTAAGCGCCAGTGTCATCTGGTTGGCATCCCCAATACGGTCACTGCCGAAAAACCGGTTCTCGGTGAATATCTGGGCAAAGCTGAAGTCGGCCAGGGCCGAATCGAAATTCGGCAACTGGCTCTGGTCGCGGTAAGGGATGCGCACGTAATACGCGCGCGGCTCCAGCGTCTGCACAAAATCATGCGCAAACAGACTCCAGTCGCGTTCCAGCGTCATGCCGCTATCCATGCTGAAAATCGGCACGGTGCGTGTCGAATTGGGTAACGAATTGGAGTTGTTTTCGCCCATTTTGTAATAAGTGCTATGCAGCCCCAATTTGGGTGTCAGATAGAATGAGGGTTCGGCGATCAGAGGATAGTTCACGCTGGGATAGAGCACCAGGCGCTGTCCATTTTCCTTGGTGGGGTGGTGAAAGTCCACGAATTCCCCGATAATCGCCATATTAACCTTGGACAGGGTGCGTTGTGCGCCAAGGCTGATTTGCGGCAGGCGGCGATATGGCACTTCCACGGGCGCGGACGGATCCTGCAAGGTCTGGAAACTCTGTGCCCGCACAGCGGCATTCCACCAGCCGCTGCCATAAGACAGCACGCCTTCGCGCACCAGGTTTGTTTGGGAGGTGCCGCTTACCGCACTGGATAAATCCCTGAAATAAGCGTCATCGGAAACATCGTTGATATTGATTGAACCATTCAATCCGCCGCCAAAGTTTTGCGCATGCGTCAAGGCCAGCCGTGAACGGGTGCGGTTGGCAAGGCGGTCACCTGGTAACACGTCCAGATGCGCTTCTCCGGAATAAGTCGGCTCCAGATAGCGCAACTCGTTATTGAGCAAGATGCCGCGCTTCGACATCATGCGCGGCGCAAGCGTGGCGTCGAGGTTAGGAGAGATATTCCAGTAATAGGGTAACGTCAGCTCGCTGCCGCCCAGTACTGTACTGCCGAATACCGGGCCGAGAAAGCCCGACTTGCGCTGGTTGTTGAGCGCAAAATTCATCCATGGCGTATAAAGGATCGGTACCCCCATGAACTCCACGCTCGCACTGTGCGCAGTCCCTATTTGCAGGTCGCGGTCAATCTCCAGCTCACGCACTTTCAATAGCCAGTCGTCCTTGTCAACCGGGCAAGTGGTATACGTGACATTGCGCATGTTGTACTTCTGCTTGCCTTGCATATACAGGGTATCTGCATTGCCGCGCGCATGATTGTCGCCGAAACTGAATGTCGGTTGTGCCATTACACCAATATTGGTATCCAGGTTGAGTTGGAGGTGCGGGCCTTGGAGCATATTGCCATCCTGCTCTACGTGCACCGCACCATCTGCCATTACATCCTTGCTGCCCTGCAGGTACAACATGTGATCGGCAGTTATCACCTGTCCGCGCTTGCGCAGTTCGACCTCGCCGGTAGCCTCGACCTGGTTTCCCTTCTTGCCTTCCATATGTTGCGCAGAAATAAAGACCGGTATTTCATCTTGATTCCTCGGCAAGCTCACGAGAGTGCGGTCAAGTTTCAGCAACAGTGCGTCATCCTCGGCGCAAACCACCGGAACAAAAGAACAGAGCAGAACAAAAGCGGAGAAGTTAAGGCGAAAGCGCATGGTGCCGGATAATTTGATTAAGGTGCTAAAATCGCACAAATTCACGATTAAGGCAATCTTAATGCAACGCCAGAAACAACTTGCCGATTGGCTCAAGGGCCAACTTCCTGACACGCCTTTCGAATTGGCGCCTGCCTCTGCCGATGCCAGCTTCCGCAGATACTTCCGCGCCGCTTTCCCGGACGGCCGGACATTTATCGTGATGGACGCCCCGCCACAGCATGAGAATTGCCGCCCTTTTTTGCATATTGCCAAGTTGTTCGAAGATGCCGGAACGCATGTTCCGCATGTGTATGCGCAAGACCTGGAGCAAGGTTTCCTGCTGCTGTCAGACCTGGGAAACACCACTTACCTGCAAGCCCTGAACGGAGGGAACGCCAGTGTTGCGCGCGGGCTGTATGAGTCAGCTACCGATGCGCTGATCAAAATCCAGCTCGCCTCGCGCGAAAATGAACTGCCGCTCTATGATGAAGCGCTGCTGCTGCGCGAGATGAGCCTGTTCCCGGAGTGGTACATCACCAAACATTTGCAGACAACCCTGGACGAAAAACAAGGCGTCACGCTGGGCGCCATTTTCCAGCGCATCATCAAAAACAATCTGGCGCAGTTGCGTGTGTATGTGCACCGCGATTACCACTCGCGCAACCTGATGGTGGCGAATCCCAACCCCGGCATACTGGATTTCCAGGATGCGGTGTATGGCCCTGTCACCTACGACCTCGTTTCACTGTTCAAGGATGCCTATATCCATTGGGAAGAAGGGCAAACCATGGACTGGCTGATCCGCTACTGGGAAAAAGCACGCAAGGCCGGTTTGCCGGTGCATGAGGATTTTGGCGAGTTTTACCGCGATTACGAATGGATGGGCGTGCAGCGCCACCTCAAGGTGCTGGGTATTTTCGCGCGTCTATACCACCGCGACGGCAAGGAAGGCTATCTGAAAGACATGCCGCTGGTGATGCAGTACCTGCGCCGCGCCTGTGAGCGCTATGTGGACTTGAAGCCGTTGCTCAGCCTCCTCGATACCCTCGAACAGAGAAAATCGCAAGCGGGGTATACCTTTTGAATTCCTCTCTCACCAATTCTCTTGGTACGTGGTTGTTGCCGATTTGTGGGCTCTCCAGTCATGCGCATGTGAAAGGCATAACCTCATGAAGGCCATGCTGCTGGCCGCAGGGCGCGGCGAGCGCATGCGCCCGCTCACCGACCACACGCCGAAGCCTTTGTTGCAGGCCGGAAGCAAGCCGCTGATCGTATGGCATATCGAGAGGTTGGCGCAGGCCGGTATTTCTGACCTGGTCGTCAACCATGCCCATCTCGGCGCACAAATTGAAAAAACCCTGGGCGACGGCGGCCGTTACGGCGTGCGCATCCGCTATTCACCGGAGCATCCGTGTGCACTGGAAACGGCGGGCGGTATTGCCAACGCAATGCACCTTCTGGGCAGGCAACCTTTTGCCGTCATCAACAGCGACATCTATTGCGACTATGATTTCACGCGCCTGCCTTCTCACGCAGCGGCGCTTCAGGCAAGCGGCGATACCGCGCATTTGGTGCTGGTCAACAATCCCGCGCATCATTCCAACGGCGATTTTGGTTTGCTGCATGGGCGGGTAACCGACGGCGCGCCCAAACTGACCTTCAGCGGCATCGGCATCTATCAGCCTGCTTTGTTCTGGCATATACCGCGTGGGACCGCTGCGCCGCTTGCCCCGCTGCTGCGCGCGCAGATCGCATTGGGTAAGGCGAGCGGCGAGCACTATGCGGGTTATTGGGTGGATGTTGGCACGCCGCAGCGCCTGGAAGAACTCGACAAGCAATTATGCGCCCCGCAAAATAGCAGCCATGTCTGACGCTACCGTACACAAACAACGCCGCAACCGCCTGCTGCAAAAGATGCAGCGCGGCATCGCCGTTATTCCCGCCGCGCCGGAAGCGGTGCGCAACGGCGACACGCACTATCCCTACCGCTACGACAGCCATTTTTATTACCTCACCGGCTTCGATGAGCCGGATGCTGTGCTGGTTTTGATCGCGGGCGATGAACCGCAATCCATCCTGTTCTGCCGCGAAAAAAATATGGAGCGCGAAATCTGGGATGGCTATCGCCACGGTCCCGATGCGGCAAAAGAAATTTTTTGTTTCAATACCGCATTTCCCATCGCGCAACTTGATGACAAGCTTGCCGAGCTGATGTGCAACCAGCCCGCACTGTTCTATCCGCTTGGCGCGCATGCCTTGTGGGATGGCCGCATCATCGAGTTGCGCGCCCGCGTGCAGGCGCAGGCGCGTAGCGGCGTTACGGCGCCGGATGAGATGCACGATGTGCGCGTGTTGCTGAACGAGATGCGCCTGCTCAAGGATGACGTGGAGCTTGCCACCATGCACCGCGCCGCAGCCATCTCCGCTGCCGCGCACGTCCGCGCCATGCGTGCCGTGCGCCCCGGCAGGATGGAATATGAAATCGAGGCGGAGTTGCTGCATGAGTTCCGCCGCAACGGCGCACAAGCGCCTGCCTATACTCCCATCGTCGCGGGAGGCGCCAACGCTTGTGTGCTGCACTATACCGGCAACAATGCGGCGCTCAAGGATGGCGACTTGCTGCTGATAGACGCGGCCTGCGAAGTGGATGGTTATGCTTCCGACATCACGCGCACTTTTCCGGTGAGTGGCAAGTTCAGCGCCGCGCAAAAAGACCTGTATGAAATGGTGCTGGCGGCGCAGGCCGCCGCTATAGCCGCCGCACGTCCGGGCGCACGCTGGAACGAGCCGCACGATGCCGCGCTACGCGTGATCGCACAGGGGTTGGTTGACTTCAAACTATGCAGTGGCAGCATGGACGCCGTGCTGGAAAGCGAAAGCTACAAGCGCTTCTACATGCACCGCACCGGCCATTGGCTCGGCATGGACGTGCATGATGTGGGAACCTACAAACAGGACAATGAGTGGCGTATGCTGCAACGCGGCATGGCGTTTACCGTCGAGCCGGGCTGTTACATCCGTCCCGCCGATGATGTGCCACAGGCCTTCTGGAACACCGGCATCCGCATCGAGGACGACGTGGCTATCAGCGCAGATGGCTGCGAAATCCTGACCGCAGCCGCGCCGAAAACTGTTGCGGCAATCGAAGAACTCATGGCTCGCCACTCGAGTTGAGCCATTCGGCAAGATTTGGAACAGGCATAGTAAAATGGAGCCAGATAATCGAACCCAATTCCTGGCAATAATCCCTAACAAACCTGATTTTCATTTCAATGTGTGAATCGAAACAACTCCAGCCAACTGCGCTGAAATTGGCCGCTGATGTGATGATTTCGGCAGGCCGGCAAAAATTTGCGCACCGCATCCTGCTGCATGCTTTCCCAAGACAATGACATCTTCCAGAAGAGCGACTCCACACAAGGGAATAAGAAGAGAGCCCAGCCAGCAAGAAATAAATATGCTGGTGGCCCTGTTCAAACAAGGGCGTTACA
>JAHFRC010000010.1:0-3085 GCA_023259015.1 Nitrosomonadales bacterium
GTACAAATAACCTGTATTGCTGCGAGCATAAGGTCGATATGGTTTACAATCGCATGACCGATTTCTTCTTGCAACAGCACGCCGAACTGGGCTCAGCTTTTCAAAATAACGAGTTGGTAGTAATTACGCCACATCCTCATGCATATGCCTTGTATGCGGATAAATATAATCTCGCATTGTTTACCAGTACCGACAGTTTGCGTGCGATGGGTGCGGCGGCGGCGGATATTGCTGTCTTGGAAGCGGGTACTCCGCAAACAATCAGGGTGCGGACAGAGGATGCAGAACACTGGTGGCAGCAGCGCAAACAGTGGTTTTTCAAACCAGCTAGGGGTTTTGGCAGCAGGGGAGCTTATCGTGGTTCCGGCGTGACTCGGCGGGTGTTTGCCGGGATATTGCAGGGCGGTTATGTCGCGCAACGCATAGTTCTGCCAAGTGAGCGTATGGTGTGCTTGGAAGGTGCGGAACCTGTGGCGCTCAAATCTGATGTGCGCTGTTACGTTTATGATGGAAAAGTGCAGCTTATGGCTGCGCGTCTATATCAGGGGCAGACCACCAACTTTCGTACAATTGGCGGAGGCTTCGCACAAGTACGTATCGTCGGTTAGAATAAGCGCTTGAAGTGCAAATTTATAAGTTTTTTGGGAAGTGAAACAGGAACGATGCAATTGAATTTCGAGATGCAAACAAGGATCAATGTAATGAGGAAATCTCTCCTCATGCCGATTTTGGCCGCATGTTACATGATAGTTTGCGTTACCACATTCGCTGCTGAACAAGCAAAACAGGGAGATGGAGCGAAAACATCGAATTCAGCCATAGTAGAGGGGGGAGACAAAGCGGTATCTGAGGAGGATGCCAAGGCAGCGGCTCAAAAGGGAATCGACGCATACAGTAACGGTGATTTCACTGCTGCATTGAAAGAATTTAACCTGCTTGCGAACAAGGGTAATGAAATAGCAAGGCTATACATTGGCATGATGAATGAAAATGGCCAAGGTGTTCCACAGAACTATTCGGTTGCAGCAAGAATATATAATCAATTGGCTGAGCAGGGGAATAAGGAAGCGCAATACCATCTTGGAATTTTATTCGACACCGGGAAAGGTGCTTTGAAAAACCATGATCTTGCGATGGGCTGGTATCGCAAGGCCGCAAAACAAGGGCAAACCGAGGCACAAAAAATTCTCACAGAGGATGCTGAGAAAGAAGCCGCTCAATTGCAAAAAGGACTCGATGCTTATCAAAGAGGAGATTACCCTGCAGCACTGGAGGAGTTCAACCAACTTGTGAGTAGGGGTAGTTCGATAGTGCAGCTTTACCTTGGCATAATGAATGAAGAGGGTCAAGGTATTCCCCAGAACTTTCCTAAGGCAGCTTTACTCTATGGTTACGCGGCTAATCAGGGAAACATGGAAGCGCAATATCGTCTTGGGATGTTGTATAGCCTTGGAAAAGGTGTTTCTCAGGATAAGAAGAAAGCTCAAGAGTGGTATAAAAAATCTGCTGATCAAGGGTATGCGAAAGCATTGGAGCAAGTCAAACTTGAACCAGTAACCAAACCAGCGTCAGAATCCAAATCTGCAGAAAAACCTAAAGCAGCAACCGAACCCAAAACGGCAGAAAAATCAAAAGCAGCAGCCGAACCCAAAGCGACAGCCGAAGCAAAGCCGTTACCAATAGTTACAGAAGATGAGGCGGCTAAGTTGCGAAGTGGACTCGATGCTTACCAACGCGGAGATTATCTTGCTGCATTGAAAGAATTTACACCATCTGCAGCCAAAGGCAATGCGATTGCGCAATTTAGCCTTGGCGTTATGAATGATTTGGGACAAGGCGTTCCACAGAATTACAAGGCAGCTGCAGAGTGGTACCGCAAGGCGGCTGAACAAGGCAATATGGAGGCGCAACATAATCTTGGGGTGATGTACGACCTTGGAAAAGGCATTCCTCAAAACTATAAAACAGCGGCAGAGTGGTACCGCAAGGCAGCCAATCAGGGTTATGCAGAGTCGCAGAACAGTCTTGGCATGATGTATGAGTTGGGGCAAGGAGTTCCACAAGACTACAAGTTGGCGGTAGAGTGGTATCGCAAGGCAGCCGAGAAAGGTAGCGCAGAAGCACGACACAGTCTTGGAACCATGTATGCATTGGGGCAAGGTGTTCCTCAGAGCTATACTGTAGCGGCGGAGTGGTACCGCAAGGCGACCGAACAAGAGCAGAAAAATCTAAAAGAAATTCAAGCGAAAGCCAAGGCTGAAGTTGAAGCAAAGATAAAGGCAGAAGCCGAAGCAAAGGCCAAGGCAGAGCTGAAAGTTGCGGAACAAGCCAAATTGAAATCCGAGGCCAAGCCGGCCGAGGAAGCAAAAACAGAAGCCGCCAAACCACAAGCGCAGCCAGCACATGAGGCGGAAGTTGCGGTTCCCCCTGCCGGCTTGCAAGCCGGGCTGGATGCATACCAGAAGGGGAATTACCCTGCTGCTTTAAGGGTGCTAATTCCGCTTGCGAACAAGGGTGATGCGGCAGCCCAACTTCAACTGGGCATGATGAGCGAATTAGGTCAGGGCGTTCCAAAGAGCTATAAGAAAGCGGTAGCGCGTTATCAGCAGGCGGCTGAGCAGGGGAATGCGGAAGCGCAGTACCGTCTTGGAGAGAAGTATGACCTTGGGCAAGGTGTACCGAAGAACAAGAAAATAGCGGCGGAGTGGTATCGCAAGGCGGCAGAGCAAGGCAATGCGGAGGCGCAAGCCAAAGTGAAAGCCTTGGAAGAGGCGCGGTTGGCTGAGCAGGCCAAGGCGGAGGAAGAAGCCAGGCTGAAAGCGGAAGCGAAGGCAGCAGAAGAGGCGAAGAAAGAAGCCGAGGCGAAAGCTGCCGAAGAAGCAAGGATCAAGGCTGAAGAAGAAGCCAAGGCGGCAGCGGAAGCGAAGGCCAAGGCGGCAGCGGAAGCGAAGGCCAAGGCAGAGGAAGAAGCCAAGCTGAAAGCGGAGGCCAAGGCGAAGGCCGCAGAAGAAGCGCGTGCAGCCAAACAGGCGAAGCTGGAGGCGAAGGCCAAGGCCAAAGAAGAAGCCGCAGCGAGAAAGGCGGA
>JAHFRC010000010.1:3095-42123 GCA_023259015.1 Nitrosomonadales bacterium
AAGAAGCCAAGCTGAAAGCGGAGGCCAAGGCGAAGGCCGCAGAAGAAGCGCGTGCAGCCAAACAGGCGAAGCTGGAGGCGAAGGCCAAGGCCAAAGAAGAAGCCGCAGCGAGAAAGGCGGAGCAAGCCAGGCTGAAAGCGGAGGCCAAGGCAGCAGAACAGGCAAGAATTGATGCAGAAGCCCAAGCGCAGTTAAAAGCGGATGCAGTGATTGAAGGGAGAGTCGAGGCTAAGGCAGCAGAGCAAGCAAAGACCGAAGATCTTGCGCAGATAGAAAGGGAGGCTAAGGCAGCAGAGCAAGCAAAGACCGAAGATCTTGCGCAGATAGAAAGAGAGGTTAAGGCAGCGGGGCGTGTTAGGCTTGTGGAGCAAACCAGGGAAAATGCCAAGGCAGTGGAATTGGCTCATTTAGATGCTGAAGCGAAAGCTGCTGAAGAGGCAAGAAGCAAGGCTGAAGAAGAGGCCAAACCAATCAAGGCCAAGCTTGATGAGGAGGCCGAGGCAAGAGTTAACGCCGCTATAGAGGAAGACTACAAGAGGACCGCTGAGTTATATCTCAGGGTAGCCAAGCAGGGGAATGCGGAGGCACAAAACAGTCTTGGTGTGATGTATGCCAATGGGCAAGGGGTTCCACTGGACGACAAGGCAGCGGTAACATGGTATCGCAAGGCGGCTAAACAGGGGAACGCTGAGGCACAGTTTCACCTTGGAGAAATGTATGACCTTGGGCGCGGCGTTCAGCAGAACAAAAAAATTGCGGCGGAGTGGTACAGCAAAGCAGCTAGTCAAGGGTATACAAATAATCGAGCCAATACAGAGACAGAAGACAGCATCCAAACCCAAACAGCACCACATGTGGCGGCATCACTTGGCAGTAAGGGTGAACCAGATACCAGGACTAAAGAGTCGCAAGCGACAGAAGCTGAACAAACAGCGTTGGAAATGGTGCTTGAGCGCAGTGTAAAAAATTGGGCAACAGCTTGGTCGGCCAATAACATAAACGATTATTTGGCTGCTTACGTGTCAGATTTTAAACCGGAAGGCATGAGCCATGATGCGTGGAAACAGCAGCGCATTAAGCGCATTAGCAAACCAAGGATTATTGAGGTTACATTGAGTGACATCAATTTAAGTATACAGGATGATAATCATGCAACTGTTTCGTTTATACAGAATTATCACTCTGGTAAATATCAAAACAAAACAAAAAAAATATTGCGGATGATAAGACAGCTTGATCGTTGGTTGATTGCCGAAGAAGTTGCTGTAAAATAAACCGTTGAGGATAGTAGTTCGGACTTGACCTGACAGCTACCCGGTTTAACAAAGTGGCTGCCAGATGTTTATCTTAAATATTTCAAGCATACATACATGGTACTGGCTTAGGGATTGGTTGGCCGCTCTCAGTCCTTAGTTAATCCCATTTTGTCGGTTTGCTAACGCCATAGCCTTTCACACCATCTACGCGGAGGTTCTTGAGTAAGCCCCGCTCTTCAATGGTTTCTACCGACTCGGCGATGACGAATATCCCAAGGCCGTGTGCAAATTTTACCAGTGATTCGACGAAGAATTGATTTTCCTTGTTTTCATGAATATCACGGGTGTAGCTACCGTCAATCTTAATGTAGTTGATCTTGAGCCCACTCAGGTAGTTGAATGACTTAAACCCTTTGCCAACCTGGTCGAGCCCGGTTTTGGCGCCAGTCTCGGCAATGCGTTCAACCCAGCTGCGTAGCGCATCCAGATTGTCCGTGGCGCCATGCTCCATCAACTCAAAGGCAATATAGGGCGCTACATTCGCATTTTTGCGCAGAAGGTCGATCAACCAAGCCACAAAGCTGCTATCCTTGATTGACATCGGGAACAGGTTCACTGCCATCACTATACCCGTATTTTCCGGGCGGACAAGGCGAGCCAGTGTTTCGCTTATGACTTGCTTATCAAATTCCTGGGTAAGATGAAGGTGTTTTGCCATTGGTATGATGCGGTTGGCCGGAATGAGCTTGCCGTCATTGTCGTGGATGCGCAGCAGCACTTCATACTGGAAAACCTTCGTGTCATCCTTGCAGGACATGATCGCTTGCCGATGCAGTGTGATGCGGCATTCCGCTAGCACGTTGCTCAGCACTTCCATCCAATGCGATGCCGAATAGGAGCTAAATTCATCATCCACTTTGCTGTCGCCAATATGAAACGCATTGGGTCCCTTGACTTGGGCCGTCCTCAGGGCCATGTCAGCTTCCGACAGCAACTGCCCTGCCGGTTGTCCGTGATGGATGGCTGCGCCGATGTGGCCAATATTGCTCGAATCGGTCAAGCCGCGTTCCTGAAGATTGCTTAGGGACAGGGATAGTTTCTCGGCAAGCGCGAACACCCCTTCCTCAACCAAATCCTGCGCCAGGATAGAAAAATTGGCATCGCTCAGGTGTGCCACAGAGTAGTGGAGATTGGGCACTCCCTTGCAGATTTCTTCGAGCAGCGTTCCACATCCGCGCAGTAATTCGACACCAGCCCGGTATCCTTTGCGTTCGGTGAAGTTGCGGAATTCATTGAGTTCAATGAGAATGAGCGCGTTAGTGGATGATGTTCTCCGTGTTTTGGTTATCTGGTTCAGCTGAATATCGAAATATTTCCGGTTGGCGAGGCCGGTTAGAGCGTCAACGTAGGTGTCGGCGCGCAAGCGCTCCATGGCATCTGCCTGTTCTTTGAACATCTCCTTGACTTTGGTGGACATCAGGTTCATCGCATTGACAACATTGCGCAGGTCGAGCGTCCATGGCAATTGGTCTTGCACCAGATATTCACGGTTGCAGATTGCCTTGGCCTGAGCCTCCACAGTACGTAGCGGCTGCAATATATAGCGCAGAGCAATCACGCCTATCAACAGTGTGAAAACAGAAAACCCGAGGAACCACCAGAAAGAGACCACGCTGCTGTTCCATAGCGAAGAATAGGCATAACCCGGATTTGCGCTGACACGTATCTTACCCGCCTGCTTCCAGCCTGCCATGATCTGCGCTTCACCTTGGGGCGTATCGAGGGCAACCCAGTTGATGAACCATGCTGGAACACCCTTCGTAACGGCTGGCTGAACGCGCTCGATAACAGTCTTCCCGTCGATATCTGTAATCACCACTTCACGATAGTAGCCGCTGTCGGAAACAGCATTGATCTTGCTCTCTATAATGGACATCTCGCCTTTAGCCATATGCGGAGACAGTGACAGGCCCAGTGATGTCGCCGTATCCTGTGAAATGTTGCGCAACTGGTTGTTAAGATAAGTGCGGGTATTATGTATATTGATCACCACCGACCCGATAAACAAAAGGGTGAACAAGGTGGCAATTACAATGATCAATTGGCGCAGAAGAGTCATGGTGCTTTCCTTAAAAAATTAGGTATTCCTGGAATTATGATTCATCTAATGAAAATTCTTTACCCATGCGGGTGTTCATCTGATTCCATAGCTCGACATGGGAAGAAACTTCCGAGTGCCCGTCGCTACGTTCCTTGGCAAGCCACAACCCATCTCCATTGAAGCTGTATATGGGGATCAAATCGCTGCGTTCGCTAGCCGATTTGACCTCGCCGTCAATATTGTCGAGCACTAAAGGCATTGAGTTGGGCGTAGGATAGTAAGTCAGCACCATGTGTGACTGATTGGCAGGAGGAAGATTAATGGCAGTGACGTAGGTGATTTGCAACTGGTCTATCCTGACACCCAGAGCCAGTAGTGTAAAGTATTTGCCGATCGCTAGGGACGCAGGGCTACCCCCATTGCGCGCCAGCATTTCGACGGGGGTTGGCCAGTAGTTGCGTTTGCCCCAAAGCTCCATATCGGATTTTGAAGGAATGCGGTTGAAAAAATCGTTGACCGCCTCCAGCTTTTCGTTAATTGGCTTGTTCTTGCTGTTTGCAATCAGTTTGGTCCATGAGAGAATCCGACGGGAAGCGGTCGGGCCGTATTTTGCGTCGGCGCCAATAAGGACTTTTTCCGATATGGAAACCTTAAAGCCTTCCTGTGCGAACAGGGAGTTGGCAACAAAGAGAAAAACCAGGCCGAAAATAGCCCATATCGAGAAACGGTTTGTCTTCATGGGGAAGAATGCATGAATTTCTTGCTAATGGGTAGAACCACGCATGGGCATGGCAGAGAGATGCAAAATAATTTGGTGCTGCGTAACAGACACAAGTGGTTTTCAAACATTGCATTGAACCTGATGCTCGTACATGGATTTGGTTGATGCAGCCACAGTTTGTTGCGTCCAAATATTTTTGAAGTATATATGGATATGCATTTTCTGATGCAATTCAGTTGAGGCCGCATGCGCAAACTGGGGGGCAACTTGCTATAAAGTAACAGATTTTCTCCGTATGCACCATATGTATATTGGACTATATACTTCTTGGCCGAATCAGCTGGAACCGGTGCAGGTTGGGCCATGCAAGAAATGGTGGGTGGCATCCGCGTACTTGTAAGGCACCAATGTCCCAATAACAAATGCAAAGTATACTTTACAAGTATGTCATTGGAGCATAGCAAATATTGACCTGTATTAGCATTTAAGTGTAGGCCAAGAAGAGAATAACCCACCACGCATACTTGTAATTTCAAAATTACTGTATTCGGCGAACTTTCAAGTAGCGGTTGATTAAGCCATTGGTCGAGGCGTCGTGAGGGGAAATACGCGGCTTGCCCTGAATTTCCGGCAGTAATTTTCCGGCGAGCTGTTTGCCGAATTCCACACCCCATTGATCGAAAGAATTGATGTTCCACACTACGCCTTGCACAAACACTTTATGCTCGTAAAGAGCGGTCAGCATTCCCAGTGTATGCGGATCGAGCTTATCAAATAACAGCGTGTTGCTCGGACGGTTGCCTGGAAACACCTTGTATGGCAGCAGTGCTTCCAGCGCCTCATCGCTGAGTTCTTGCGCCACGAATTCGGCGTGAACCTCCTCTGCGGTTTTGCCCAGCATCAATGCCTCAGTCTGCGCGAAGCAATTAGACAAAAGCATAGCATGGTGTTCCCCCATCGGGTTATGGCTGGCGAGAGGGGCAAGAAAATCGGCGGGAATCATGTGCGTGCCCTGATGCAACAACTGGTAAAACGAATGCTGGCCATTGGTGCCGGGTTCGCCCCATACCACCATTTGTGTTGCGTAATCCACTGCATGGCCGTCACGGTCTACGCGCTTGCCATTGCTTTCCATTTCCAGTTGCTGCAGGTAGGCAGGAAAGTGTTGCAGATATTGGTCGTATGGCAGGACGGCATACGAAGCGGCATCAAAAAAATTGGCGTACCAGACACTAAGCATGCCCATGATTAGCGGCATGTTGCGTTCGAAGGGTTCCTCGCGGAAATGTTTGTCCATGGCATAGCCGCCTGCGAGCAGCTTTTCAAAATTGTCCATGCCGATGTAGAGTGCGATAGGCAATCCTATTGCCGACCATAGCGAATAGCGGCCGCCAACCCAATCCCAGAATTCAAATACATTGTCCGGGTTGATGCCAAATTTTGATGTTGCGGTGAGGTTAGTCGAGATTGCCACAAAATGTTTTGCGACGGATGCTTCATCACCCAGTTGTTTAGTCAGCCATGCACGCGCTGAATCTGCATTGGCAATGGTTTCCTGGGTGGTGAAGGTTTTCGAGCTGACGATAAACAGCGTGGTTTCCGGGTCGATATGCTTGAAAGTTTCCGCTATATCCGTGGCATCCACATTGGAAACAAAATATGTGTTCAGTCGTTCGCTGCCATAAGGTTTGAGCGCTTTGCAGGCCATCAATGGCCCCAAGGCGGAACCGCCGATGCCGATATTCACAATGTCCCGGAATGGCTTGCCGGTATGTCCGCGCAACGATCCGTTACGCACGGCATCGGAGAAGTGGCGCATGTGATCCAGCACACGGTGCACGTCATGCATTACATTCTTGCCATCCACAAAGACTTTGGCGCCGCGTGGCGCGCGCAACGCGGTATGCAACACTGCGCGCTGTTCGCTGGTGTTGATTTCTTCGCCGTTGAACATGCGCATGATCCAGCTGCCCAGCCCTGACTGGCGCGCCAAATCCAGCAGCAGTGCAAACGTTTCATCCGTGATGAGGTTTTTCGAGTAGTCCAGCAGCAGGCCGTCGAGTTGCAGCGAAAACTTGTCAAAGCGCACCGGATCGGTGCGAAACATCTCGCGCATGTTTTGCTTGCCGATGGCGGTTTTGTGCGCCGATAGGGCTTGCCATGCGGGTGAATGGATTAGATTTGACATGGTGGCGATCCTATAATCTGCTGCGCGGGCACCCTAATAACATCAGGCATGCTGCCCTCTGGTATGCAGATACGGCATCAAATATGGCTATTTTTGAGCATTGAGTTTCGCATCAATTTCCGCTTCGGCAGTTATCCAGTCCTTCATCGCGTAACAGCTGTTAAATCCATGCCGTTCGGCCAGAAAATAGGCGGCGGTGGCGATCATATGGTAACGTTCTTCCGGTGAGACGGTAATCTTTCTCGCCATTTTTTTTGGTTGACCTTTTGCGATTACGGCGATTTTTCCAGCTAATGGAGCGCTTACTTTTTTTGCCGGGGCTGCCGTTGTCTTCTTGGCTGGGGTTGGCGACGCTTTTTTGGCGATGGTTTGGGGTTTTGTTGCAGGTTTTACTGCAATCGTTTTTTTGGCGAGCGGCTTTTTATCCTTGGTGTTGCTTGCGGTCTTGGAGGTGGTTTTTTTGCCAACTGGGGTGCGTGATGTAGCCATGATAATCCTCCTTTTATAGTTGATAACACGTTGCTACAAATTATGCCTGGGCCAGCATGATGCAAGCCAGCGGCGGCACTTCTATTGCGGCGGAATAGGGTTGTCCCATCCAGGGCAATTGCTCGGCGGTAATTTTACCCGCGTTACCGAGGTTGCTGCCGCCATAATAATGCGAATCGCTGTTGAATATTTCCCGATATTCACAATCCAACGGTAGCCCGATACGGTAATGCTGGCGCGGCACCGGGGTGAAATTCAAGACGGCAACAATGGTCTTGCCATTATGACCGAAGCGCAAGAAGGAAAGTAGCGAGAGGTCGGTGTCATTGCAGTCTATCCAGGAAAAACCAGCAGGCTCGAAATCCTGTTCGTACAGCGCCGGCAGGTTGCGGTACAGGTGATTCAGGTCGCGTAACATACTCTGTATACCGCGATGGGGGTCAAGCCCGAGTTGCCACCATTCCAGTTCCCGGCCAGCATGCCATTCCAAACCTTGGCCGAATTCGTTGCCCATGAAGTTGAGTTTCTTGCCCGGGCTGGCGATCTGGTAAGCTAGCAGCAGGCGCAGGTTGGCAAATTGCTGCCAGGCATCGCCGGGCATCTTGTCGAGCAGGGAGCCTTTGCCATGCACCACCTCGTCATGCGAGAACGGCAGCATAAAGTTTTCGCTGTAGGCGTAAAGCTGGCTGAAGGTAAGCTGGTTGAGGTGGTAACGGCGATGTATCGGATCGTGCCGCATGAAGCTGAGTGTGTCATTCATCCAACCCATATTCCATTTCATGGAAAAACCCAGGCCGCCGAGATAGGTCGGGCGCGATACTGCGGGCCATGCCGTGGATTCCTCGGCCAATGTCAGCGCGCCGGGAAATGCGTCGTGCACCATGATATTCATCTCGCGGAGGAAATCGATGGCTTCCAGGTTTTCACGTCCGCCGTATTTATTAGGCAGCCATTCGTCTTGCTTGCGCGAATAGTCGAGGTACAGCATGGATGCCACCGCATCCACGCGCAGCCCATCGAAATGGAATTGAGACAGCCAGTAATGTGCACTCGACAGGAGGAAACTTTTTACCTCGTTGCGGCCATAGTTGAAGATGTGTGTACCCCAGTCCTGATGAAAGCCCAGACGCGGGTCTTCGTGCTCGTATAGCGCAGTGCCGTCATAGCGCGCCAGGGCGAATGAATCCTGCGGGAAGTGCGCGGGCACCCAGTCCAGCAAAACACCGATCCCTGCCTGATGGCAACTGTCCACAAAATGGCACAGATCATCAGGAGAGCCGAAACGGCTGGTCGCGGCAAAATAGCCAGTCGTTTGATAGCCCCAGGATTCATCCAGCGGGTGCTCGGAAACAGGCATCAGTTCTATATGGGTGTAGCCCATATCCTTGACGTAGGGGATCAGGTGTTCAGCCAATTCGCGGTAAGTATAAAAATTGCCGTTTGGATGGCGTTTCCACGAACCGGCATGGATTTCATAGACATTGAGCGGGGCATGCAGCCAATTCCATTTACTGCGCTGCGTTAACCATTCCACATCCTTCCATATGTGCGTGATTTCCACCCCGGCGCGAGCGGCGGTTCCGGGGCGCAATTCGTATGCGTTGGCATAGGGATCGGTCTTGGTTAGCAGCTTGCCTGATGTATTGAATATCTCAAACTTGTATAACGCACCTTGCTCAATGCCCGGAATAAACAGTTCCCACACGCCGCTGGAGCCATGCACCGCCATCGGGTGGATGCGTCCATCCCAACGGTTGAATTCACCCACTACACTGACGCGCTCGGCATTCGGCGCCCAGACGGCAAAACGCACACCGGGAATGCCATCAATTTGCACGGCATGCGAACCGAGTATGCGATAACCCTGATGCAGGCTGCCTTCGTTAAACAGGTGCAGGTCGAAGCTGGAAATTTGCGGTGCGAAGGTGTAATGGTCGTGCACCAAACGTTGTACGCCATTTTCCGTGAAGCGAAGCCGGTAGGGGTGAGTGGGTTTATCAGGGCCATGCCACTCAAACAAACCTTCGGAGTGGACACATTTCAGCGGTTCACTACCCGGCATGGTTTCAAGCCAGGCTTCGCTTGCATGAGGGTTGAATACCCGAACCACGTACCCCTCTTTTTCCTGGTGCAGGCCGAGATAGGCGAAGGGATCATGCAGGCGGCCTTGCAGAAGCAATTCGGCGCGTGGATCGGTATTTATGCGAGGATGTTTTTTCATGATCACGGATTGATTATAGCCACAATTTCGGCCAGACTATAGCTGGAATCTGATACAGTAGGCAGAACATTTTTACTCCGGTGCCATGATCATGTTGCCACAAGAGCAAATACGTTTAGTGAGCTGGATGACCAAGAACACCTATGCCATGGTGTTGGCGGGCGGACGCGGCAGCCGCCTGCATCAATTGACGGACTGGCGCGCCAAACCGGCGGTGCCGTTTGGCGGAAAATTCCGCATCATCGATTTTGTGTTGTCGAATTGCGTCAATTCAGGCATCCGGCGCATCGGCGTGGCGACACAATACAAGTCGCACAGCCTGATCCAGCATATCCAACATGGCTGGAGTTTTTTGAACGGCAAATTTGGCGAATTCATCGATGTATTGCCTGCCCAGCAATGGGTGCAGGAGTCGTGGTATCAGGGCACCGCCGATGCGGTTTACCAGAATCTGGATATTCTGCGCGAATCAGATCCTGATTATGTGCTGATACTGGCGGGCGACCATGTATACAAGATGGATTACGGCAAGATGTTGGCCTTCCATGTGGAAAAGCGGGCCGACATGACCGTTGCCTGCATCGAGGTGCCTGTCAACGACGCCAAGGGTTTTGGCGTGATGGCGGTGGACGGGGAGTCGAGGGTGGTGAATTTCAGCGAGAAGCCGGAACATCCCTCACCGATTCCCGGCAAGCCTGATTTGGCGCTGGCCAGCATGGGCATTTATATATTCGGTACGGATTTTCTGAGGGAGCAGTTGATGCGTGATGCGAGTGATTCCAACTCATGCCACGATTTCGGCAAGGATATCATCCCGTATCTGGTGTCATCGGGCTACCGCGTGTTTGCCCAGAGTTTCAGCAGCAGCTGCATAAAAATGGATAGCGGAGAACCGTATTGGCGCGATGTGGGAACCATAGATTCCTACTGGGAGGCGAACATGGAACTTACCAAGGTGACCCCCGACCTCAACATGTACGATCAGGAGTGGCCGATCTGGACCCATCAGGAACAATTACCCCCGGCCAAATTTGTATTTGACGATGATGATCGCCGCGGCAAGGCGATTGATTCGCTGGTGTCTGGCGGCTGCATCATCAGCGGCGCAACCGTACGCCGTTCATTGTTGTTCTCCAATGTGCGCGTAAACAGTTACAGCAATGTCGAAGACTCAGTGATCCTTCCCAACGTAGTGATAGGCAACAATGTCACGCTCAAGCGGGCGGTGGTGGACAAAAATTGTGTGATTCCCGACGATATGACGATTGGAATTTACCCTGAAGAAGATGCAGAACGGTTTTTTGTGACAGACAGGGGTATTACGCTTGTTACCCCTGAAATGCTTGGGCAGGATGATGTGCATGGTATTCGTTGATCTTGGCCCCATGCCATAAAAGATATTTGCTGATTCAATCAAGTTTTTCATGACTAAACCGCTCGATCTGGTTTTCCTCTGGCACATGCATCAGCCGGATTACCGCGATTATGCCACTGGTGATTTTGTATTGCCGTGGGTTTACCTGCACGCCATCAAGGATTACACAGATATGGCATATCACCTGGAAAAATACCCGCGGGTGAAAGCGGTGGTGAATTTTGTGCCGGTACTACTGGATCAACTGGAAGATTACGCACAGCAATTCGCCAGCGGCCAACTGCGCGATCCGCTGCTGCGCTTGCTGGCGCGCGAGAATCTCAATGAGTTGAGCGAAACCGAGCGCGACCTTGTATTCAACAGCTGTTTTCGCAGCAACCACCACAAGATGATCGAGCCGTATCCAACCTATCATCGCCTGTTTCAATTGTTCAAGACGCTCGAACCGGCAGGCAATGCGGGGCTTGTATATTTATCCGGGCAATATATCGTTGACCTGATTGTCTGGTATCACCTGGTGTGGTGCGGCGAAACCGTGCGCCGCGAGCATGACCTGGTCATCCAACTGATGAGCAAGGAAGAAGGTTTCGACTATGCCGACCGCAGGCAACTGTTCGAATTGATCGGACAGCTTGTCACCGGCATCATCCCGCGTTACCGCAAGCTGGCCGAAAGCGGGCAAATCGAGATTTCCACCACACCGCATTACCATCCGCTTGCACCGTTGTTGCTGGATCTAAACAGCGCGCGCGAAAGCGTGCCGGAGAGCAGCCTGCCGCAATCGCATCGCTATCCGGGCGGGAAAAGCCGTGTACAGGCGCATCTGGCTTCCGCGAGGGAAAGCCACTATGCCCGTTTCGGCCACACCCCGCAAGGCATCTGGCCGGCAGAAGGCGCGGTCTCAGCTTCGCTGCTGGAACTGTTGGTGGAGCAGAATTGCCGCTGGGTAGCAAGCGGACAGGGAGTGCTGGCCAACAGCCTGCGCGCCGCCAACCCATCCATGCCTGACCGCATACAATACCTCTATCGCCCCTACCGGGTACAAGGTATGGCTAGCAGCATGCGCTGTTTTTTTCGCGATGACCACTTGTCCGACTTGATCGGCTTCGAATATTCCCGGTGGTTCGGCAAGGATGCGGCGCTGCATTTTGTATCCCAGCTCGAGACGATTGCGCAACAGGCGCCAGAGGGAGAAACGCCGCTGGTAAGCGTCATCCTGGATGGTGAAAATGCGTGGGAATCATACCCGTATAACGGCTATCACTTTCTGCAGGACATGTACTCCGTGCTGCAGGCACACACGGAAATTTGCACCACGACTTTTAGCGAATACCTTGACCGGCGTGAGGCGAAAGGTGGGCAGGGGTTTGCCAAGGATGGAGTATTGCCGCGCCTGGTGGCGGGCAGTTGGGTGTATGGCACATTTTCCACATGGATAGGCTCGCCCGACAAGAATCGTGCTTGGGATTTATTGTGCGTGGCGAAGCAGAGCTATGACATGGTAACGGCAAGCGGACGTTTGAATGAGGAAGAGTTAAAAGCCGCCGAGAGGCAATTGGCTTCATGCGAAAGCTCCGACTGGTTCTGGTGGTTTGGCGATTACAACCCTTCCCATGCGGTGGCGAGTTTTGACCATTTGTACCGCAATAATCTGATGCAGCTATACCGCCTGTTGAAACTGCCAATACCGGCAATGCTGCACAACCCGATCAGCCAGGGCGGCGGCGCGCCGGAAGCGGGCGGTGCGATGCGGCGCGGCTCCAGTTAAATGCTGATAGATCGCGCCAGCGGCATATTGCTGCACCTGACATCCCTTCCGGGCGCGTTCGGTGCCGGCGATTTTGGCACGGACGCCTACAAGTTTGTCGACTGGCTGGTAAGCGCGGGCCAAACCCGTTGGCAAGTTCTGCCCCTCGGTGAAATAGGCCCGGGAAACTCTCCATTCATGAGCGGCTCGGCCTTTGCCGGCAACATCCTTTTGATTGATCTTGCCGAATTGGCCTCACATGGTTGGCTTGTTCACGAGGATCTGACACCTCATCCGAAATTTTGTGCCGACCGCGCAAACTTCATGCTCATGCGCCCGTTTCGCATGGAGCGGCTGCATCGCGCTGCCGAGAGTTTTTTTACGAGCTGTCCCGACAAGATGCACAGGGCATATGACGAGTTCTGCGCGGCTGAAAGCGAATGGCTGGAAGACTATGCCCTATTCATGACAATCTCGGAGCGCGAAAGTTGGCGCGAGTGGAGCCACTGGCCAAAGGAAATCAAATACAGGGATCCGCAGAAACTATACCACCTGAAAAAAAACTGCGTGGGCGAAATCGGTTTCTGGAAATTCTGCCAATGGTGTTTTGCGCGCCAATGGTCAAGATTGAAACGTTATGCCAATGAGCGCGGCATTTGCATCATCGGTGACATGCCGATATTCGTGGCTTATCAAAGCGCCGACGTGTGGTCGCATCAGGAACTGTTCGAACTGGACGGGAATGGACGTCCATCCGTTGTTGCCGGGGTGCCGCCCGATTACTTCAGCGAGACCGGGCAACTGTGGGGGAATCCGCTCTACCGCTGGGATGTTCACAAGGAAACCGGTTACGCGTGGTGGGTGGCGCGGTTACGGCAAGCACTCCGGCAAGCCGACCTGGTGCGGGTCGATCATTTTCGTGGCTTCGCCGCTTACTGGGAAATTCCCGCAGATGCCCCCAATGCAATCAGCGGAAAGTGGGAATCGGGTCCCGGTGAAAAACTGTTTGAAGCATTCGAACAGAAATTCCCGCATCTGCCCATCATCGCCGAGGACTTGGGTTTGATCACCCCGGATGTGTTGGAGTTGCGCGATAAATTCAAACTGCCGGGTATGCGCATCCTGCAGTTTGCTTTCGGTGACGGGGTGGGCAATCCTTTCTTACCGCACAATTACGTGACTAACACCATCGCCTATACGGGAACCCATGATAACGACACCAGCATAGGCTGGTGGAGCACCGTGCCAGATCATGAGAAGACCTTTGCCCGGCAGTATCTCGGCATAGACAACGACGGGGAGAAGATCGGTTGGGCCATGATGCACGCTCTTTCCAAATCGGTGGCAAATACAGTCATCTTTCCCATGCAGGATGTGCTTGGCTTATCCGGCGAACATCGCATGAATTACCCGGGCCACCCGATCGGGAATTGGGAATGGAGGTTTTCATGGGACATGGTCAAGCCGGAGCATGCGGAGGCATTGGTGGAGATGAGTGTGGAGTATGGAAGGAAGGGGTAGTAAACGGGGAGCGGCCCCGCTAGATTTACGGACTACCCCCGGCAGCCCATGCACACCAACTAACTTCCAATCAACCCACTTTCAAGATAAACATCCACCCCCCCCTCTGGAGCAATTGCCGCCGCAGGAATATCCACACCCTTCCGCCAATCACTGATCGCCTGTTGTTTCGCCGCACCCGTCACCAGAAACACGACCTGTCTTGCCGCACTCAGGCGTTGTGCAGAAAGTGACACTCTTTGCGGCGGGGGTTTGGGTGCATCAAGCACGGCGATGGTGGCGGGTGCGCCGGGTGTGTTGCCCAGGTCATGATCGGGAAACAGGCTAGCGGTGTGGCCGTCTTCGCCCAGCCCCAGCAGCACCAGATCAAATAGCTCGATGTTCGCCAGCGTCTGCGCATAATTATTGGCTGCGATTTCTGCGCCTTTTTCTGCGGGAATAAGATGAATCTGGCTGGCGGGAATGGCGACATGATCCAGCCAGGCCAGTGCGGCCATACGGCTGTTGCGCTCGGCATGGCCGGGCGATAGGCAGCGCTCGTCGCCGAAATACACATGCCATGCAGCCCAGTCTGCATCGGCCTTACGCAGCAGCTCATACACGCGGCGCGGCGTCGTGCCGCCGGCCAGCACGATATGGAATGCACCGCGCAGGTTGATGGCCTTCCGTGCGGAATTCAATATCGCTTGCAATGCTGCCTGCTCCAGTTCGGCGGTTGTGGGGTAAGCGTGCCAGCGGCATTTTTGCGGTGGGTCGCTTTTCAATAAAGGCATATAATCCGTCCAGTAGTACGATGATAATACGATTCTACGGCGGGTATGAATCGGTTGTGTAGTGTATGGTGAAATATAAACTCCGTTCGGGCTGGGCTTGTCGAAGCCTGGTTCAATCTTGCCGAAGCGATCCATTTTCCCTTCGACAAGCTCAGGGCGAACGGACTTCAAGTATTATCTGGCCGAATCAATAATTATTTTCTCAGGGAGTTTCTATGCGAATGGCGATGATAGGGTTGGGCAAAATGGGCGGCAACATGGTGCGCCGGTTGCGTCGCGGCGGTATCGAGGTAGTTGGGTTTGACCGCGCTTCGGAAGTGGTAGCGCAACTCGCCAAAGAGGAAGGCATGATTGCCGCCGCATCGGTGTCCGACGCAGTATCGAAATTATCCGGCCCGCGCGTGGTGTGGCTGATGCTGCCGAGCGGCGATCCGACCGAGCAGCAAATTCGCGCGCTGGCGCCGTTGCTGAAGACGGGTGACATCGTCGTGGACGGCGGCAACTCGAACTACCACGACAGCCAGCGGCGCGGCGCATGGCTGGCGGAGCAGGGTATCGGCTTCATGGATGCGGGCACCTCGGGCGGTATCTGGGGGCTGGAGAACGGCTATTGCCTGATGGTCGGGGCGGCTTCGGAAGTGGCGCAAATAATGGCGCCCATCCTCAAGGTGCTGGCGCCATCCGCAGAGCGCGGCTGGGCGCATGTGGGGCCGGTCGGTGCGGGGCACTTCACCAAGATGATCCATAACGGCATCGAGTACGGCATGATGCAGGCTTTCGCCGAGGGGCTGGAACTCATGCATGGCAAAAAAGAATTCAATCTGGATCTGGCGCAGATCACCGAGCTGTGGCGGCACAGTTCGGTGGTGCGCAGCTGGCTGCTCGACCTTACCGCCGAGGCGTTGCAGCACGACCAGAAACTGGAGAACATCGCGCCTTACGTCGCCGATTCGGGCGAAGGGCGTTGGACGGTGGTGGAGGCGATAGACCAAGGAGTTGCAGCACCGGTGCTGACGCTGGCGTTGCAGATGCGCTTTACCAGCCAGAACGAAACCGGTTACGGCTATCGCCTGTTATCCACGATGCGCAATGCATTCGGCGGTCACGCAGTAAAACACACCAACGGTTAAGGGCGGCTGAAAATGAAAACCATGGAACCCTGTACGCTGGTGATATTCGGTGCTGCCGGCAACCTGAGCCGGCTCAAGCTGATTCCGTCTCTGTTCCGCCTGGAGATAGCCAGGCGGTTGCCCGAGTGCTTGTCCATACTCGGCTGCAGCATCGAGCCGCGTCAGCGTGAGGAATGGATAGAAGAGATTGTCAAAATGCTGCAGCCGATCTATCCGCAGGGGATAGATAAAGCGGCCCTGGAGCGCTTTTGCGCGCGCATGCACTACCATGCCATCCCGCCCGGTGATGACGCCGCCTACTCGCGTTTGAAGCAGTTGCTGGAGGGGGATAAAACCTTTCCTCCCAACATGGTGTTCTACATGTCGGTCAGCCCTGCGGCGTTCCCGGATATCGTGGATAAATTGGGCAGCGTGGGTCTGCTTCAGCAGAAACACGGCTGGCGCCGCGTGGTGATCGAAAAACCTTTCGGCTACGATTTGTTGAGCGCGCAGACTCTGCAAGGAAGTTTGTACAACCACCTGAACGAACCGCAAATTTACCGCATTGACCATTATCTCGGCAAAGGCACGGTGCAGAATGTGATGGTGTTCCGCTTCGCTAATTTGCTGCTGGAGCCGCTGTGGAACCACCACTATATCGACCATGTGCAAATCACCCAGTCCGAGACCTTGGGCATCGGCGGGCGCGCCGGTTATTACGAAGGAGCAGGCGCGTTGCGCGACATGATCCAGAGCCACTTGTTGCAGTTGATGGCTTTGGTGGCGATGGAACCGCCGCTGACCATAGCTGCGGAGCATTTGCGCGATGAAAAAGTGAAAGTGTTGAAAGCGATACGGCCGATCACGCAGAATTCGGTGCATGCGCATGCGTTTCGCGCGCAATACACCAGCGGTACTATTGATGGGCAGACGGTTCCCGGCTATCTGGAAGAGAATGGCGTGGCGCAGGACAGCACTACGGAAACTTACGCAGCCTTGAAGTTATTCATCGACAACTGGCGTTGGGCGGGAGTGCCGTTTTACCTGCGCACCGGCAAGCGCATGGCGGAAAACAGTTCGGCAATCTGCATCCGCTTCAAGAACACGCCGCAGGATTTGCTGCGCCGCACGCGCCAGGGCCCGCCGCAGCCAAACTGGATCATGCTGGGCATACAGCCCGATGACTGCATGAAAATGGAATTGCAGGTAAAGGTGCCGGGGCTGGATTTGCACACCCGGTCTCTCAGCCTGGATGCCACATACCGCAAGGAGACCGACGAGGATTTCGACGCTTACGCCGGCCTGCTGCTGGACGTGATGCAAGGCGACCCTTCGCTGTTTCTGCGTATAGACGAAGTGGAGGCGGCATGGCGCGTGGTAGATCCCATCCTCAAGGTATGGGCGATGGAGCGCGACTTCATCAATACTTATCCGGCTGGCAGTTGGGGGCCGCGCGGCACCTACCGGCTGTTTGACCGCGAAGACCAGTTCTGGCGCCATTCATTGAATCTGGATGGAGCCAATTTGACGGCTTATTGATGGCGGATTACAGCACGTTTGAATTAACCGCCAGGGAGGGTGTTTCAGGGCAGTCTGGTTTTAATTTTTGAATGGGAGAGTCATATGCACATTCTAATTACCGGGGGAACTGGCCTGATCGGTCGGCAGCTTTGCAAGGCACTGTTGGCGGAGCGGCATGAATTGACTGTGTTTAGCCGCAATCCGGCATCCGTTCCGGTTAAATGCGGCACAGGGGCTCACGCGATGGCCGCGCTTAGCGAGTGGCAGCCGGGAAAAACTTTCGATGCCGTCATCAATCTGGCGGGGGAGCCGATTGTGGATGCAAGCTGGACGGCACGGCGCAAGCAGGTCTTGTGGGATAGCCGCGTCACCTTAACTGGTGAGCTGGTGAAACATATATCTTCTGCAGGGCGTAAACCGGCGGTGTTTTTGAGTGGCTCTGCGGTGGGTTATTACGGCAACCGCGGCGATATCGAGTTGGACGAGGCAGCTGATGCAGGAGATAATTTTGCCGCGCATCTGTGCAAGGCGTGGGAAGATGCGGCGCGTGGCGCAGAACTGGTTGGGGTGAGAGTGTGCCTGTTGCGCACCGGTTTGGTGTTAAGCGGCGACGGCGGCTTGCTGGGGAAAATGCTGTTGCCGTTCAAGCTTGGTATGGGTGCGCGCCTGGGTGACGGAAAACAGTGGATGAGCTGGGTGCATATAGACGATTATGTGGCGATGCTGCTCAGGTTGTTGCACGATGCCCAAGCCAGTGGGCCATACAACATGACTGCGCCGCAACCGGCCAACAATGCGGAATTTACCGCTACCCTGGCGAAAGTGCTGCATCGCCCGGCATTCTTTGTGGCGCCGGCGCCGCTGCTGAAATTGGCGATGGGCGAACGCGCATGCCTGATGCTGGAAGGGCAAAAAGTAATGCCCGGCAGGATGTCCGCTGCCGGCTATCACTTCAAGTTTTCCAATCTGGAAAACGCGCTCAGCAATTTGCTGGGCAAGTAATTCTAATTCAAAATTAAAAGTGCATTCTTGCAGGGCGGGTGAATCCGCTGGATCAAGCTGTTTGGCACAGGCCGACCTATGGGTTATTGTGCTTTTAAAATGAGCATGGAATAGCATTTTGCGCCGTCGTATGCCGGTAAATACGGCGAATTCAGGAATGAAGTGCAATTTTGAGTAACGCTGGTTGGAAGGGCAAGATGCAGTAGCATCCGTGCCTTTTTGACCAGCCAGTCGAAATTGCAAAAATGGACTACATACACCTTACCCAAGAAGAACGATACCAGATTTACGCCTTGAAGAAGGCGGGACTCAAACAGAGCGAGATAGCCAGATTGCTAGAACGAAGTGCATCAACCATCAGCAGGGAATTGGCTCGTAACTGTGGTCGATGCGGATATATGGCCCGCAGATGATTTTAAGCCTGAGGTTGATAACGCGAATTGCCGGCTTCTTTCCCCGCTGCCCCGGGTGCGGCGGAATTGCGCGCCCGAATATCTTGATGTTCGACGACTGGGAATGGAATGACCGGCGCTTCGCCCGCCAGCAGCGGAAAATGGGCGATTGGCTGGAAAGGGCAGGGCGGCTGGTGGTGATGGAATTGGGCGCGGGCACGGCCGTTCCCAGTGTGCGCATGATGGGCGCGCGAACCAAGGCGCCGATGATACGCATCAATCCGGGGGAGCCGGCAGTCAGCCACCCCGAAAGCATTGGCTTGGCAGTGACAGTGCTGGAAGGTGTGCTGGGAATCCAGCAGGCATTGCTGGAGGCAAATGCATGAACAGCATAAAAATGGCAGTGACCAGCCGGTGCTGTTGCAACGGGTGATAAACTGGCCGCCATGAGAAACGTCCATCTGGTCATCCCCGATTTATTCTTGCCGCAAGAAGCGGCTGCCGAGGCTTGTTCCGGCCTGAAGTTGCCCATGCTGGAGAAGCTGCTGGCGCGGGCAGAGCCGGCGCCTTTATCGGCGGAATCGCTGGAGGCATGGCTGTGCGCTGCATTTGGCGTAGCGGGCCAGGCTATTGCCGCAGTCACGCTACGGGCGGATGGAATGGAGCCGGGCACAGCTTACTGGTTGCGTGCCGACCCGGTGTATCTGCGCCTCCAGCGTGACCAGTTGATATTGCACCCCGGTGTGCGCTTGGACAAGGAAGAGGCGGCGCAACTGTGCGCCAGCCTGAATGCACATTTTGCGGAAGAGGGGCTGCGCTTCTTTGCGCCTCACCCGCAACGCTGGTATGTGCAACTGGATGCCGCACCGGGCATGGCCACACACCACTTGGCGCAGGTGGCGGGCAGGAATGTACATGCGTATTTGCCGCAAGGGAAGGATGCTTTGCGTTGGCATGGTGTGTTCAATGAAATCCAGATGCTGTTGTTTCAGCATGCGGTAAACCAGGCGCGCGAAATGCGCGGCGAACTGCCTGCCAACAGCGTGTGGCTGTGGGGCGGCGGGTGCGCAGCGGGACAGTTGGCGCGGCCTTTTTCAAGAGTGTATGGCGATAGCGATTTGGCCATGACATTTGCCTTGGCGGCAGGTATTCCCTGCGAGGCCATGCAGGATGATGCGGCGCGCTGCACCGAAGGCGATGATGGCGGTGCGCTCATCGTCTGCGAAGGATTGCGCCGCGCCATCCAGCACGGCGATATGCAGTCCTGGCGCGACGAGTTGCAGCGCTTCGAGCAAAGCTGTGCAGCCCCGTTGCTGGACGCGCTGGGCGCCGGACGTATCGCGCAACTCACGCTGGATACCATGCATGCGGGCGTGCCGCGCCGCTTCATATTGGCACGCAGTGCGCTGTGGAAGCTGTGGCGGCGGGTAAAACCATTGGCATACTATTAGTGTAAAATGTGTTCCTTATTATGTGGAGCCTTTGAATATCGAGATGCAAGAAAAATTTCCCATGAAAATTACCTTCCTGGATTTTGAGCAGCCCATTTCCGAGCTGGAAAGCAAGATCGAGCAGTTGCGTTATGCGCAGGATGATTCCGCGCTCGACATTTCCGAGGAAATTATCCGCCTGCAAAAGAAAAGCCAGTCGCTGACCAAGAATATTTACGCCAAGCTGACGCCGTGGCAGATATCACAAGTGTCACGCCACCCGCAACGCCCCTACACACTGGACTATATCCGGCACCTGTTCACTGATTTCGAAGAGCTGCACGGTGATCGCGTGTACGCCGATGACACGGCCATCGTCGGCGGTTTGGCGCGTTTCAACGGCCAGAGCGTGATGGTGATCGGGCACCAGAAGGGGCGTGACACCAAGGAGCGGCAGTACCGCAATTTCGGCATGCCGCGCCCTGAAGGCTACCGCAAGGCGATGCGCCTGATGCGCCTGGCGGAAAAATTCGACATCCCGATCATGACCTTTGTCGATACGCCTGGCGCATACCCCGGCGTGGGTGCGGAAGAGCGCGGCCAGTCCGAAGCCATCGGCAAAAATTTGTATGTGATGGCGGAACTGCGCGTGCCGCTGGTTTGCACGGTAATCGGCGAAGGTGGCTCCGGCGGCGCTCTGGCCATCGCTGTGGGCGATGCGCTACTGATGCTGCAATACGCCACCTATTCGGTGATCTCGCCGGAAGGCTGCGCCTCTATCCTGTGGAAGAGCGCGGACAAGGCGGCTGACGCGGCGGAAACGCTGGGCATCACCGCCACCCGTTTGAAAGCGCTGGGGCTGATAGACAAGATCGTCAATGAGCCGCTGGGCGGCGCGCACCGCAACTATCCGGAAATGATGCAGACCATGAAAAAAACCTTGCAGGACACACTCAAGCTAGTGCAATCCCAGCCCATAGGCAACCTGTTGCAGAACCGTTTCAACCGCCTGATGAGCTATGGCAAATTCAAGGAAGTCTCGCTCTAGCGAACTACCGGAGCGCGTTGCGAATGCGCTCATGCCCGTCGTTTCAGCGGGCAGCTCCATCCTGCTGGGATTGAGCGGTGGTGTCGATTCAGTCGTGCTGCTGCACCTGTTGCAGCAACTTTCTCCGCGTTACTCCTGGCGCTTGAGCGCACTGCACGTACATCACGGCATCAGCCCCCAGGCCGATTCGTGGGCGGTATTCTGCGCCGGCCTGTGCACGCGTTACGGCATTCCCCTGCAAGTCGAGCATGTGGACATCGCGCCGTTGCGCGCGCATGGCATCGAGGCGGCAGCGCGCAAGCTGCGCCATGCGGCGCTTGCCAGGCAGCCGTGTGACTTTGTGGCACTGGCCCACCATGCCGACGACCAGGCGGAAACACTGCTGCTGCAATTGCTGCGCGGGGCAGGGGTGAAGGGCGTGGCAGCGATGCCTTTGGTTAAGCGCGCCGCAACACATGCCCCGCTTTCAATTGCAGGCAGAGGGAGCCGGGGAGAGGGGATGGCGCACCACCCAATTTTGCTCCGCCCCTTATTGCACTGCCCCCGCCAGGAAATTCTCGACTATGCCGCCGCTGAAAATCTGCAATGGATAGAAGATGAGAGCAATGCGGACGACAGCTATCCGCGTAATTTCTTGCGCCACCGCGTGCTGCCGTTGCTGGGTGAAGAATTCCCCGCCTACCGCGACACGTTGGCGCGTAGCGCGCAGCATTTTGCCGAAGCGAGCGGACTGCTCGATGACTTGGCGCGGCTGGATACACAAAATGCGGCGGGAAAAGGCCACGGTGCAACCCTGGAAGTATCGCAGTTGCAAACCCTCTCCCGACCCCGCGCCAAAAACCTGCTGCGCTACTTCCTGCACGGCTCCGGCGCACCGATGCCGCAAGCCGTGCAACTGGACGACATGCTGCAGCAACTGTGTGGCGCGCGGCAGGATGCTGCGGTATGTATCAGGTATGGCGACTGGCAAATACGCCGTTATCGGGGCAAGGTGTATGTGTTAGGCGCACCGGGCGAATTCGACCGCAACCTGATAATGCCGTGGCAAGGCGAAGCGGAGCTGGAGTGGCCTGCGCTGAATATGCGGCTGCATTTCATACACACACGAGGAACTGGTGTCAGCCTTGAGAAATTGCAACGTGCGCCGGTGACACTGCGCCTGCGGCAAGGCGGAGAGACCCTGCGTTCCCACCCGAATGCCGCACGCACCCTGAAAAATTTGCTGCAAGAACACTGCATCCCTCCCTGGCAGCGCGAGCGCCTGCCGCTGCTGTATTGCGGCGATGAATTGGTGTGTGTACCGGGTGCGGCAATTGCGGCTGAGTATCGGGCGGCTGACGGGTCGGCAGGTGTGCAGCTGGCTTTCGACTAATAGCCCTGATATATCCGTCTTGTGCTGGGAGCCGTTGGTGCCGGGAACCATTGCAGACCGCACAAGCAAAGCCTGTTAAAATAACGCCCTGTTTTTTTATTAACTTTGTTTGGAGAATGTCGCATGGCTGTAGAACGTACTTTGTCTATTATCAAACCCGATGCTGTTGCCAAAAATGTCATCGGCCAGATTTACACCCGCTTTGAAAATGCCGGACTGAAGATCGTCGGTGCGCAGATGCGCCACCTCACCCGCAAAGAGGCGGAGGGTTTTTACGCGGTGCATCGCGAACGCCCGTTTTTCAAGGATCTGGTGAGTTTCATGATCTCCGGCCCGGTAATGATCCAGGTGCTGGAAGGCGAGAACGCGGTGCTGAAGCATCGTGATCTGATGGGTGCGACCGACCCGAAGAAGGCCGACAAGGGCACCATCCGCGCCGACTTCGCCGACAGCATCGACGCCAATGCGGTACATGGTTCTGATTCGGCAGAAAACGCGGCCACCGAGATCGCCTATTTCTTTGCGCCGAAGAACATTCACTCACGCTGATGACCGAGAACCTCCTCAATTTTGATGCCGATCAGTTGACTGCCTGGTTTGCCGGACAGGGCGAAAAGCCCTTTCGTGCGCGCCAGGTGTTGCGCTGGATGCACAAGGCGGGGGAGGCCGAATTCGACGCAATGAGCGATCTTGCCGCATCATTGCGTGGCAAGCTCAAACAGCAAGCCTGTGTGCGGGCGCCCAAGGTGATGCGCGAAGAGTTGTCGGAAGACGGCACGCGCAAATGGCTGCTGGATGCAGGAATGGGCAATGCGGTCGAGGCGGTGTTCATCCCCGAAGAAACGCGCGGCACGTTGTGCGTCTCGACCCAGGCGGGTTGCGCGCTGGATTGCGCTTTCTGCTCCACCGGCAAGCAGGGTTTCAACCGCAACCTGAGCGTGGCGGAGATCATCGGCCAGTTGTGGTGGGCCAATCGTGAGCTCGGCAAGAATGCAGAGGGCAATTGGCCGATCAGCAACGTGGTGTTGATGGGTATGGGCGAGCCGCTGCTGAATTTCGACAACACCGTGAGTGCGTTGCACCTGATGCTGGATGACAATGCTTATGGCTTGTCGCGCCGCCGCGTAACGGTGTCTACTTGCGGCATCGTGCCCGCGATGGACAGACTGCGCGAGGAATGCCCGGTGGCGCTCGCGGTGTCGCTGCATGCGCCGAACGATGCGTTGCGCAATGTGCTGATGCCGGTCAACCGGAAATATCCGCTGCGCGAACTGATGGCTGCGTGCCGGCGTTACCTGGAGAAAGCGCCGCGCGATTTCATCACCTTCGAGTATGTGATGCTGGAAGGAGTGAATGACAGCGTGCAGCAGGCGCGCGAGTTGGTTTCATTGGTACGCGAGGTGCCATGCAAATTCAACCTCATCCCGTTCAACCCGTTTCCGCAAACGCATTACCGGCGCTCCGGCGCGGATGCGGTGCGGCGCTTTTGCGATGTGCTGATGCATGCCGACATTGTGACCACCACGCGCAGGACACGCGGTGGCGACATCGCGGCGGCATGCGGGCAACTGGCCGGGCAGGTGCAGGATAAAACCAAGAGGACGTTGATGGAGGTTCGCACATGAAAACGCTATTACATACCGGGCTGCTGGCAGGGATTATGTTTGCCTTGGGTTTGGCAGGTTGCGCCACGCAGCCGGGCAGCTCTCCCGACCAGCAGCCTGCCACCCGTTCGCAGGCCAGCGCAAAAGTACATACCGAATTGGCGGCGATGTATTATGAACGCACCCAGTATGGCGTGGCGCTGGAAGAGATAGGAAAAGCATTGCACGCTGAACCCAACTATGCACCAGCCTACAATGTGCGTGGGCTGGTAAATATGGCATTGCGTGAGGATCAGCAGGCAGAAGAGGATTTCAAACATAGCTTGCAGCTGGATGGCAGCGATTCGGGAACGCTTAATAATTATGGCTGGTTTCTCTGCCAGCGCGGCAAGGAGCGCGATTCCATCAAGCAATTCATGGCAGCGTTGAAAAACCCGCTTTATACCACGCCGGAAAAGTCATACGTGAACGCTGCAGTGTGTTCCAGGAGAAGCGGCAATGTAAAAGATGCCGAGGAGTTCCTGCAAAAGGCATTGACCCTTCAGCCCAATATGCCGGAAGCGTTATTGGAAATGGCTGAGATGAGCTTTGCCAACGGCGACTATGCGGGCGCAAAATCCTATTTCACGCGCTTTGCACAAATCAGCGCTCCATCTTCCCTGACCGCCGAGAACTTGTGGCTGGCGGTGCGTATTGAACGCAAGGCGGGCGACAAGAATTCCGAGCAGAGCTATGCGCTGCAATTGCGCAAGCGTTTCCCCGACTCGCGTGAAAACCAATTGATGCAGCATGAGCAATGATGGACAACCAGCCGGATGATGTTTCCGGCAATACCACAACCAGTGTCCCGGACAGCATTGCGGCACAACCGCCAAGCGTTGGCGTAGCGCTACGCGAAGCGCGCACACGGCTTGGCCTTGGCGTGTCCGATGTGGCCAGCCGCATCAAGCTTGCACAGCGCCAGATTGAAGCGCTGGAAGCGGATGATTTCGCGCATTTGCCGGAGATGACCTTCGTGCGCGGCTTCGTGCGCAGTTACGCCAGATTGCTGCAACTCGACCCTGCTCCCTTGCTGGCCGCACTGCCGGGGGCGCTTGCACCGCTCGCGCCATCGCCTCCGGACACACTGGCGGAAATACCCTACCCGGATGCCCATGTGGAGCGCAGGCCCAATATCATCTGGCTGGCGGCGGCGCTTGCCGTGGCGGCCGTATTGGCGCTGTTTGCATGGCTGCACAGTGCTCCAAACGCTGCAAAAGAGCCGCATGTGGAAGCTTTGCCGCTTCCTGCGGCATTGCCTGTTTCGGCGGTGCCAGAGGCGGAGATAGTGAAAGCATCGCAAGTTGCCGCACCTGCTGCAAGGCAGGTTCCTGCGCCTACCGCCAAACAGGCTGCCGCAAGCAGCGTGCCCAAGCGGCCCGGCGCAATTCGTTTGGAGATTGACGAAGAATCATGGGTTGAGGTGAAAGATAGCGATGGCAAGGCATTACTTTCACAACTTATCCCTCGCGGCGGTGTACAAAGCATTGAGGGCGCACCGCCGTTTTCCATAGTGATCGGCCACGCCAAAGGTGTGCGCCTGTACTACAAAGAACAAGCCGTTAACCTGGCGCCACATACCAATGCCGATGTTGCGCACCTGACACTGGAATGAGCCTGCGCCCTGTAGCGCGCCGCGCCGCGCAACGCGTCATGGTTGGTGACATCGCCATCGGCGGCAATGCGCCGGTCGTGGTGCAGTCGATGACCAACACCGACACGGCCGATGCGCAAGGCACCGCGCGCCAGGTATTTGAACTGGCGCAAGCCGGTTCCGAGTTGGTGCGCATCACGGTGAATACCTCAGAGGCCGCCGCGCAGGTGCCGCATATCCGCAGGTTGCTGGACGCGATGGGCTGCGGTGTGCCGCTGATCGGCGACTTCCATTACAACGGCCACCGCCTGCTCACCGAATTTCCGGAATGCGCGCAGGTGCTGGCGAAATACCGCATCAATCCCGGCAACGTAGGCAGGAACCGCAAAGGCGAAGACCAGTTCGCCATCATGATTGATGTGGCAAGGCGCTACAACAAGCCGGTGCGCATAGGTGTGAACTGGGGCAGCCTCGATCAGGACCTGGTGGTGCGCATGATGGATAAAAACGCCAGGCTGGCGCAGCCGAAGGACGTATCCGAGGTGACGCGCGAGGCGCTGATCATGTCCGCATTGGAAAGTGCTGCACGCGCCGAAGAGTTGGGTTTGCCGCATGATTGCATCGTGCTGTCGTGCAAGGTGAGCGAAGTGCAGGACTTGATTGCGGTGTATCGCCAGTTGGCACGGCATTGCAACTACCCGCTGCACCTGGGATTGACCGAAGCAGGCATGGGTTCCAAGGGTATCGTCGCCTCCACCGCCGCTATGGCAGTGTTGTTGCAAGAAGGCATCGGCGACACGATACGTGTTTCATTGACGCCCGAACCGGGCGGCGACCGCACGCAGGAAGTGGAGGTGGCGCAGGAGATATTGCAGACCATGGGCTTGCGCTCGTTTGCCCCCATGGTCACCGCCTGCCCCGGCTGCGGGCGCACCACCAGCGTGGTGTTCCAGGAACTGGCGCAAGGCATCCAGGCTTATCTGCGCGCGCAGATGCCGCTGTGGCGCGCGCAATACAGCGGTGTGGAAGAAATGCGGGTGGCGGTGATGGGTTGCATCGTCAACGGCCCCGGCGAAAGCAAGCTGGCGAACATCGGCATCAGCCTGCCCGGCACCGGCGAAAATCCCGCCGCACCTGTATATGTGGACGGCGAAAAAGTGGCCACGCTACGCGGCGATAATATCGCGGCAGATTTCAAGCAAATCGTGGACGAATATGTGGCAAGAAAATATTCGCCACGTGTTACGGATATGGATAGCTCGTATGTCAAGTAGCAAGATAGCGGATGTTCCTCCAATCAGGCTTCACGCCATGTCAGTCAGACACTGACAGCAAAATTATCCTGTTCCTTACACAATAATCAGACAAACACCGATAGCGCCCTTTGCAGGCGAAAGACACTATTCCTGTCTTGAATTTGCAAACCATATTAGCGGGCGACGGATTCTTGGGGTTGCACTAAGAACTTGTCCGTAAATAATCCATCCATGCGTTGCGTCTTGCTTCGTGGACTGCATCTTAAAGTCGGCACTGTCGCATAGTTGGATTATTTACGGACAAGTTCTTAATGTCAGGGGTGCCCTGGTATGTGTTGAAGGCCGTTATCCGCAACTGGCATATCGACTTTTGTTTTGATTTTTAAGGAAGCAAATGTCAACTAAATTTAAGCGGTAACGTTAGTTTTGTTATACGATTTCGTAAAGCTTGAGGCGCGCAGTATCAGGAAATTCCTATTGAGTGCATAAACCAGGAGATGCCCATGTTCCCACTTTCTCGAATTATCGCCACCCTTTTCACCTTGATATTTATTTCCATGTGCGGTTCTGCAGCGCATGCCCAAGAAGAGTATGACATGAATGCATCGGTTAACCCTCTGCGCTTGAGCTATATTGAAGGTGGCGTGTCTTTCTGGCGTCCGGGCGCACCAGATTGGGTGAAGGCCCAACTAAATATTCCGCTTGCGGTTGGCGATGCGCTTTATGCCGGCAAGGATAGTGGCCTTGAACTTCAGATGGGGAGCCGCGCCTTTGTCAGGGCTGACGATGATACACAGCTCAGTCTCGTTAACCAGACACCCAATTTCATCCAGTTCAGGGTCGCTTCCGGCAGGGTGTCTTTTGACCTGCGTACGCTTCCCGCAGCTTATTCCGTGGAGGTAGATACGCCCAACACGGTGTTCACTATCGATCATACCGGGTACTACCGGGTGGACGTGAACGCGGATGTGCACTTCATAACACGCCGTGGCGGCTTGGCCATGATGGCTCTTGAAGGCGGAAAGGCAATGAGCATTCATCCATCAGAGGAAATTGTGGTGCAGGGCGCTCAAGCGGAAACCTATGCGGCGCCGGAGCTCGACCAGTGGGATCGATGGAACTACGACCGCACGGAAGGTTTGATTGATACGATCAGTGAGCGTTATCTTCCTTATGGCGTCGCCGGTGTATCTGATCTGGACCACTATGGAAACTGGCGCGTGGTGCCGGATTACGGGCCAGTCTGGGTGCCTGAGGCAGTTCCTTTCGGATGGGCGCCTTATAGCACGGGGAGCTGGAGCTGGGATCCCTACTACCAATGGACATGGATTGATGATGCACCGTGGGGCTGGGCGCCATTTCATTATGGGCGCTGGGTTTACCTGGGTGGCTACTGGGCATGGACTCCAGGGCCGGTGACTAGGCACCCGGTTTATGCTCCCGCTCTGGTAGCATTCTTCAATGTCAGCCCAAACATGTCAGTCGGCATCAGTAGCTCGGGAATAGGCTGGGTGGCGCTTGGCTGGGGTGAACCTGTAAGCCCGTGGTGGGGGCGGCCCGGTTTCATCGGCAAACCATGGTGGGGCGGATGGAGGGGGCCGCGGGTAGTAAATAACGTGTATTACAACACCCGCGTAAATAACTCTGTCGTTGCCACAACGCATGAGCATTTCGGCAGGGGCCATGTACATGATGCTCCTGTGCATGTGGTGCGGCCTCATGAACTGGAACATGTTAATGGCGCCTTGCAAGTGAAACCCGTGCAAACAAGCCTGGTGGGTGGCGCTCCCGTGGGCGCCCGGCCACCTGAAGACATACTCTCGCGACCGGTGGTGGGCACGCGCGCTCCCCGTGAATACAAGTTGCCATGGCTTGACAAGACGCCCAAGACAAAATCGAAGGCAGCTCCCGAGCAACGCTATGTGGCAGCGCCCAAACGCCTTCCCAATGAAATGCCGCGCCCGGAATTCGGCACACAGACCGGAGAAGAGCGCATTCGCCCACCTCTTCCGCCACGCTTTAATGAGCGGCGGCATGCGCCCGAGCCAGCCATTCCCGCGAACGTGATTCAGGAACATGGCGGAACCGGTCAAACTGCACCCAAGGTATCCAGCACCCCCGCACCTGAAAAAACTGCACCACAACGCATCATGCGTGATGCCACGCAGCCGCGTGAAGTTCAGGAACGGGGGCGCTTGTCACCTGAACAACGCAGGGTCGAGGCGGCATCGCCCGCCCCACGCGCCGCTGCTGCGGAAACCCGGCAGAAAGAGCATACAGAGTTGCCTGGCAAGCCTGCCAACCGTATATACAATAACAAAGACCAGAAGAAAGGCGAGCAGCGGCGCCCGGATCAGAAACCGGAATAACTTCAAGGTTTGCGGTCATCTGCTACGCAGATTGCCTGCTTACCCCGCTTCATTCCAACTGCTGCGTTGCGTAAGAAATTTCTTGCTTGCCTAAAAAATACAGGCAGTGTTGGAAATTTCCTTAGTGCAACCGCTATGTGGCTTGCTGACGGTTCCGTGCGGGCTGCTTTTATCCGTAGCGGCGCCCCCTTGTAGGGCGGTTGGCCCCTGCAAAAATTTCTGAAAAAGCGGCTTTCCTGCTACCATCGCGCCCTTGATAAATGCAAGGCTGGTTTGCGGGTTGTATGGTATCGCGAATGATCCCGGAAAACATTAAGAAGCGATTTGTTGTCATGTACGGATATCCGATGCGCCATTGACCAATGATAACCTTCCCGCAAAACGGGGCAGCCATAGAAATATATTGAATAGAATCGATGAATTCCCTTCAACGTGGGAATGATGAAGTTATAGAAGTTCTTTGCATATTTAGAAAAAGCATGAGCAACAATCCAACTTTGCAAGCCGTGCGCGGCATGAACGACATCCTGCCGGACGAGGCGGGGTTGTGGCTGTGGTTCGAGGATGTGGTACGGGACTGGCTGGAAAGCTACGGCTACCGCAACATCCGCATGCCGCTGCTGGAGCCGACAGCACTATTCAAGCGCGCCATCGGCGAGGTGACCGACATCGTCGAAAAAGAGATGTATAGTTTTACGGATCAACTCAATAACGATGAGCTTACGCTTCGTCCCGAGGGTACGGCTTCCTGCGTACGCGCGGTACTGCAGCACAACCTGCTGTACAATGCACCCCAGCGTTTGTACTACAGCGGTGCGATGTTCCGCCACGAGCGCCCGCAGAAGGGGCGCTACCGCCAGTTTCATCAGTTCGGGGTAGAGGCGCTGGGCTTCGCCGGGCCGGATATCGACGCCGAGATGATTTTGATGTGCGCGCGGCTGTGGCGCAAGCTGGGCATCCGCGACGTAACGTTGCAGCTCAACACGCTTGGCGATATTGCTGCTCGCCAGCGCCACCGCGAAAAATTGATTGCGTATTTCGGGCGGCATATGGGCGACCTGGATGCGGATGCCACGCGGCGTTTGCACAGTAACCCGCTGCGTATCCTGGACAGCAAAAATCCGGCGATGCAGGAAATCATCGCTGGTGCGCCGATGCTGACGGATGAACTGGATGAAGAAGCGCTGGAACATTTTGAGGCGGTGCAGGGAATCTTGCGGCGGCATGAAGTTGCTTATGAAATCAACACGCGGCTGGTGCGCGGGCTGGATTACTATAACCGCACCGTGTTCGAATGGGTTACTACGCGGCTGGGCGCACAGGGCACCATTTGCGCGGGTGGGCGCTTCGACGGGCTGATCGAGCAGATCGGCGGCAAGCCAGCGCCCGCATGCGGATTCGCCATGGGCATCGAGCGCCTGCTGGCGCTGTTGCAGGAAGACGGCATGAGTTGCCCGCCGCAGGAACTGGATGTATATCTGGTGCATCAGGGCGAACTGGCCGATGCCATGGCGAGCGGGGTGGCCGAGCAGTTGCGCGATGCGGGGTTGCGCGTGTTGCTGCATTGCGGTGGCGGCAGTTTCAAGTCGCAGATGAAAAAGGCGGATGCCGGCAATGCAATGTGTGCAGTCATCATCGGCGACGATGAGGCGCGCGCGGGATTGGTTACGCTCAAGCCGATGCGCGGAGGCGAGCAGGTGCAGGTGGCGCCGGGCGAGTTGCCTGGCAAAATAAAAGAATTGATTAAACTCGGTTAGACAAGGATAGAAAATGGCAGCACTCGATTCGCAGGAACAAGAGCAGGTAGATGCATTCAAGGCATGGTGGAAAAAAAACGGTAATTTTTTGCTGCTGATACTGGCGGTGATTTTTGGCGGTTATGCCGCGATGCATGGCTGGCAATCCCATAAGGCCAATCAGGCGATGGAAGCTGCCACAATGTTTGCCGAATTGGAAAAGCAGGTTGACAGCAGGGATCCCAAGCGCGTCAATGATGCGGCGGCGGCGGTGTTAGACAAATACGGATCGAGCGCCTATGCGCCGCGTGCTTCACTGCTGGCGGCGCAGGTTAACATCATGTCCAAAGACGCGGCACGCGCCAAGACGCAACTGCAGTGGGTGATCGAGCATGCCGGCGAGGAAGGTTTGAAGAATGTGGCCCGCCTCAATTTGGCCAGCGTGTTGCTGGATGAAAAAAACTATGCCGATGCGCTGGAATTGCTTAACGCTCCCCATCCCGATTCCTTTGCCGGTTTGTATGCCGACCTCAAGGGTGATGTGCTGAGCGCGCAAGGCAAGGCCGAAGAAGCGCGCGCCGCTTACCAGCAGGGATTGGACAAGACTGACGCCAAAAGCCCATACCATAACCTGATCCAGATGAAGCTGGATGCGTACGGAGGTAAAAAATGACGTTCAGCCGCGTAGCACCCGCAAGAGGCACACCAAAGGCAGGCAATCCGCATCCAGCCAGCGGCTGGGCGGAATTGACACCGCCGATGGGCGCCCGGCAGCCTGCCCCCGTAAAGGGGACGCCGCCAGACACTCGCCCTGCGGGCGGCCTTGGCGCAGGCTGCCACTCTTTCGCAGCCGCATTGCTTCTGCCGTTGTTGCTCGCGGGCTGCTCCATGTTTGGCAGCAGCAAAACCGGCAATGAGCCGGCCAGCCTGACAGAGTTCAAGGAGCAAGCCAGGTTTGATATCCGTTGGCGCCATGACATAGGTGATGCGGGCGGCAACATGCTGCAACCGGCAGTAACGAATGATGCAGTGTATGCTGCAAACGCCAAGGGTGAAGTGTTCCGCCTGGAGCGCGCAACCGGCAAAGAGATATGGCGGGCAGACAGCGGCTTTACTGTTTCCGGCGGGGTAGGGGCAGGCGGTGGCTTGGTGTTGGCAGGCGGAATGAAGGGTGACTTGGCAGCCTTTGGAGAAGACGGCAAGTTGCGCTGGAAAACCAGGGTGTCAAGTGAAGTATTGAGCGCGCCGCAGGTGGCCGATGGCATTGTGGTGGTGCGCACAGGAGATGGCCGCATTGCCGGGCTGAGCGTGGTGGATGGCAAGCGCCAGTGGTTGTATGAGCGCGCCACCCCGGCGCTGATTGTGCGCAGCCACGCAGGCGTGACTTTGGGGCGCGGCATGGTATATGCCGGTTTGGCCGGCGGGAAACTGGCGGCCATTGGCCTGACCAATGGCATCGTCGTGTGGGAGTCGGTGGTATCTCAACCGCGCGGCAACACGGAACTGGAGCGTATCAGCGATATAACCAGCCTGCCGGTGGTGGATGGCGAGCAGATTTGTGCGGTGGCCTTTCAGGGACGCGTGGCCTGCTTTGATATTGCACAAGGCAATCTGCTTTGGAGCCGTGACCTATCCAGCGACAAGGGCATGTTGATACAGGGCAAATATCTTTACGTGACTGATGCCAGCGGCATCGTATCCGCACTGGACAAGAGCAGCGGCAGCTCGCTATGGAAAAATGACAAGATGACCATGCGCCATGTTTCGACGCCTTATGTGCTCGGCAACCATGTGGTGGTAGGCGATTATGAAGGTTACCTGCATGCATTGAACCGCGATGATGGGAGCATGGCAGCGCGCCTTAAGACCGATGGCGGCGGCATCATGGCTGCGCCAGTAGAACTGGACGGCGGATTGCTGGTGCAAACGCGCAATGGCGGCTTGTATTTGGTCGCGATCCACTGATGGGGATTGATGATCGGTGGGCGACGAGGAGGGAGTAAAAACCTCGTGTGGCTTTGCCCTCAATCCTTGATCCTCAATCCTTTAGTTGAAAGCCTGAAATGTTACCCACGCTGGTACTGGTTGGCCGGCCCAATGTCGGCAAATCAACGCTGTTCAACCGCCTTACGCGCAGCCGCGACGCGCTGGTGGCCGATCAGCCGGGGCTGACGCGCGACCGCCACTACGGGCGCGGGCGTGTCGGAGAACGCCCCTTCCTGGTGGTGGATACCGGCGGGCTGGAGCCGGTCGCCAGGGAGGGTATCCTGTTCGAGATGGCCAAGCAGACGCGGCAAGCGGTGGATGAGGCCGACATCGTGCTGTTTCTGGTGGATGCACGTCAAGGTTGTACGCCGCAGGACAAGATCATCGCCGAACAATTGCGCAAGACCGGACGCCCGGTGCTGCTTCTGGTCAACAAGGCCGAGGGCATGCAGCGCACTGCCGCTACCAACGAATTTTTTGAGCTTGGGTTGGGCGAGCCGCTGCCGATTTCTTCGGCGCATGGCGACAATGTGAATGAGATGGTGGAGCTCGCGCTGGAAGATTTTCCGGGGCAGGCGGAAGGTGCGGAAGAAAAATCCGACCATCCCAAGATCGCCATCGTGGGTCGCCCCAACGTAGGCAAGTCCACCTTGGTGAATGCGATATTGGGTGAGGAGCGCGTGATCGCGTTTGACCAGCCAGGCACCACGCGCGACAGTATCTACATCGATTTCGAGCGGGCCGGACGCCAATACACCATCATCGATACCGCCGGGGTGCGCCGCCGTGGCAAGGTGGATGAAACGGTCGAGAAATTTTCCATAATAAAAACCTTGCAAGCGGTGGAAAATGCCAATGTGGTGGTGCTGGTGGTGGATGGGCGCGACCAGATCACCGAGCAGGACGCGCACATCGCCGATTTCGTGCTGGAGGCCGGGCGTGCGCTGGTGCTGGCGGTGAATAAATGGGACGGGCTGGATGACTACCAGCGCGAAACGGTCAAGCGCGACATCGAGCGCAAGCTGCATTTCCTGAGCTTTGCCAAGCTGCATTTCATCTCCGCCCTGCGCGGCAACGGCATACCCGGCTTATTGAAATCGGTGAACGAAGCGTATGCCGCAGCAATGGCCAAGCTACCCACGCCGCAACTTACACGGGTATTGATCGCCGCAGTAGAAAAGCAGCAGCCCCCGCGCTCGCAATTCCGCCCCAAGCTGCGCTACGCCCACCAGGGCGGCAGCAATCCGCCGCTGATCGTGATCCACGGCAGCGCACTGGACAAAATTCCTGACAGCTATCGCCGCTATCTGGAGCGCACCTTTTGCGAAGCTTTCAGCCTGCAAGGCGCCCCGCTCAGGGTTGAATTCAAAGCGGGCAAGAATCCCTTTGAGGGCAGGAAGCGGCCTCTTACCGAAAGCGAGAAGCGCACGGCACATCGTGCGCGCATAAGAGGCCGCAGGCTATACGGCTAAAAGGAAAAGCTTCTTGGCGCAGGATAAGCTCAAGCTATTTTTTTCCATAGGTGCAGTAAAGTCCAATTTCCGTTAAACTTTGCATACTGCACGGTGCAGTAACTTAACTACAGGGATTAACAACATGAACAGGAAAGAACTTATTGATGCATTGGCAAGCAAGACAAGCAGCACAAAAGCAGACGCTGATCGCAGCATTGCGGCACTGATCGATATCATCAGCGCCACACTCAAGAAGGGCGATAGTGTTGCTTTAGTTGGTTTCGGTACTTTTGAAGTACGCAAGCGTGCGGCGCGTATCGGTCGCAATCCCAAAACCGGAGCTGAATTGAAAATCAAGGCAGCCAAGGTTCCGGCATTCAAGGCTGGCGCTACGTTGAAGGCAGCAGTCAACGGCAAGAAATAATTATCACCCGCGAGGGCTGGCGAAAACAGAAGTTTTTGCCAGCTCAAGCCGCAAACAGCAGGCCACTACTAAGCAAGTAATCCGCATGGCAAATGTTCGCACATGCAGGTTTTAGATGAAGTGGCCTTCCCTGAAGAAGCTCGCATTTATTCTATTCGTGGTGAGCCTGTCGAACCATGATGGAAATGAACATAATGAGATTAATTCCACGTTTCCTTGGGGTTAGCGTTGCTTGCATATGACGTTCATTCCAGTACGAATGCACCAGTTGGTTGCGTACCTTTGCGGCATATTGAATTTGCTTTTGCTCGCTCTCACTCAGGTATTCAACCAGCTTCACCTCGCCGAACAGAACCCCAAGAGTCTTGTGTGATCTCGGGTCCGCGAACGTCGTACGGGGAGGTAACCCCTCACGTTTTCGCTCTTCGTCGATTACGGAAAGCAGCAAGCCCAGTCCGTGTTCGAGCAACTGCCCGGTGTACACGGCCAGCCCATATGTGTGAAAAATCGGTGCAAGCTCTACGGCGGTAGGTTCGGGCATATGTGTTCTAACGTGAAGCTAAGGGGCTGCGCGCTTTTGCGCAGTCCCGCTTGAGCGTAGGGTTAGGGCTATAGATCACTTGGAGCCAAGCCAGTATGCTTTGCGACGCGCGCCAGCATTTTCGGTCCGATTTCGTCGCCATCATGGAAGGCGAAAACAAAGTCAGGCCAGCCGTTACGGGAAAGTGTTTTGTGCGAACCGGATTGTCGTTTGACCTGCCAGCCGAGCCGCAACAGCGCAGCAAGAAGGCGCTTTGCTTTAACCGATGGCCATTGGCTCATGCCGCCATCGGGATGGAAATGTTTATGGAGAAGGGACGGCTCTCGCTATGCTCAAGCCGTTCAGCAATTACGCGAAGAGCGAGTACCTCAGCTTTTGACACAGCCTCCAACGATGTCGCGCCGTAAGCGAGGACACCTGGCAACTCTATGACTTCTGCCAACCAGCGCCCGTCTGATTCTTGTTCCTGTTCTATGGTGAAATTCATTCAGTCCTCCGGCTCAATTCACGTGAACGGCTTAATTCTACTCCGAAATGGCTGCCATCCCCTAACGTTGTAGTTGAGCAGCCGCGCGCTTCTGCGCGGTCGGATCGAACGGAAGGTTAGGGATATGTTACATTGTTATTTAGCAACAATAATTGCAATAGTTGCAATTATTGCCGCAATAATTGCCCATATTTTTGCATCACGCGCTATTCGGGTAGCCAAGGTAGCAGCGGCCAAAGCTTCATTATGACGATTTTTATCAATAGCAGATTTTCTGTCTTGCAAAATTTGAGTTGCAGCCATGCTTTTAAAATGATTCTCTTGGCTGATTGTATTAACACCTTCGGCTTTCATAATCAAAAGCTCATCATCGCTTTTATCAGAAAGCTCGTATTTAAGTTTTGCAATATGTTCTGGAACGGACACTCTGCAATCCCTAACGTTCAAATTGAGGGGCTGCGCGCTTTTGCGCAGTCCCTCTCGAATGCAGGGTTAGGGCGCATTGTCTTTGGGGAACCAATCTTGGCCGACGTAGCGAAACGCCTCCTCCGACTCGGAATCGGAGAGAAACCGTTGCATCGCGTGAGCCCATGCGGAAACATTTAGCCGAAGGTCCCACGGCTTGCCACCACGTTCACCCGATAGGGCTAGCGTGCCGCTCCAGAACTTGAACTCCGTTCCATCAACAGTGCTGCACTGCCACTCGGGAACGACGCGCGTGGCGTGGATGATTTTGTTGCTCAATTCGCGCAGGGTAAGTTCGAAGTCGCCGTGCGTTGCCGCCCCCACATCGAGACCAACTCGAGACTTCTCATCAAGCGCATCGAACCGCTCCCGATCGATTTCGCCCGCCGTACTGTCTTGAAGAACTCGGAATTTGATCGAACACTCGAGAGTGTCGGAGCAGACGATCCCTTTCACCCAACCCCAATATTCATCGAACTCGCCGTCACCTTGATCCAGTTCGCTGCCGATAAGGCGGCCGGCGCAATAGCTCCGGCTTCCGGCGGAGAAGTGCTGAAGAAGTATGAGCTTCTCCAGAATGCCATCGATGTCGAGATGATGTGACACGCTTCGTGCGCCCTAACGTAAAAGTAAGGGGCTGCGCGCTTTTGCGCAGTCCCGCTTGACTGCCGGGTTAGGTAACATTTTGGATCGTGCGGCATTTTGGAAAAGCGGAGCACCCCCAGAACTTGTTACCCGCCTTGTCACCGCTATTTGTTGTGCGCAGAACCATTTGCGCCCCACACTTTGGGCATGACCTTGGTGCATCGGGGTCTAAACGGAGTTGAATATTCTTCACATGCTCACGATTTGTGGCGAGCGATGGAGCCATTCTTCCGGTGTTGATTGCAGTGGACACTTCTTCAACTTCAGAGGGCGACAGAAAAATTTCGGTCTTTGACTTGATGTAAGAAATATATCCGCCTGCGTAAGTGACGTTTGGCGGCATCTCGGTCTTGAATTCGCTACCGCCGACAAAGACGATGACAGAGTGAATTTGTTCAGGGGGAAGATTTAGCAAGGCTTCCAGCGCTTTGACATGCTTATAATTTTGACGAAGTGGGTTTTGAAACTTGTTAGTTATTTTGAAAAGCTTCTGTGTCCACATGGGCTGATGCTCTTCGCCAAAAATCCAGCCGCTATAATTTTTTGTTTCAACGACGAACACGCCAAACCGTGACACGAAGATGTGATCGATTTGCGTCGTTCCATCGGGCGTTTTAAGCGTGACATTGTGAATCGGACGGTACTCTTTGGGGTCAAGTAAAAACTTTGCGGACATCCTGACCATCCATTCGCCAAAGAGTCCCTTAAACCAAGGGGTTTTAACGACAGCGCCTGCAATGAGCAGAGGAAATATCCACCAAAGCTGAACAAAGAGTGTTTTGAGCATGTATATACGAACCTGTAGAAGTTACCTAACGTTCAAATTGAGGGGCTGCGCGCTTTTGCGCAGTCCCTCTCGAATGCAGGGTTAGGCAGCGATTTCGAGATACTCGACAATGCTCGCTGGTTGGGGAATGAGCAATCCGTCTTCACGAAGGCCCTCGATATGGAACTCAATGGCTTCACGGATTTCACGCTCGGTTTCCTCGACGGTGTGGCCAGTAGCAACACAACCTGGCAAGTCAGGCACGTAAGCTGAGTAGTTGTTTTCTGCTTTTTCGAGAACGATTGCGTAACGCATAGAACTACTCCTTTAGCTTGGCTTGTTTGAGTATGCTGTTCAAAGTGCCGGGTGCCAAATCATCGCTTGGTTTTCCGGGCACGGTGACACGGCCACTTTTGACGGGATGCTTGAATTGACGATGGCTACCTCGCGTTGCAGCGAGATACCATCCATCCGTCTTTAGCATCATCAAGATTTCATTTACTTTCATGCTGCAAGGATAGCAGATTGCTATGGTGCTGCCAAAAATGCCTAACGTTAAGGTAAGGGGCGGCGCGCTTTTGCGCCGTCCCTCTTGACCGTGAGGTTAGGTTTTTCTTCGCGGCCAACGATAGGCAATAATCTGCCAATCATATAATCAGAGTAATCGCGCATGAACTCAAAAAACAAGATTGCCAATATGTGCAGTGCGCATAGAGAGGAAAAGAAAATGCACAAAACAATAAACGGCTTATCAACCTTAGCGGACAGCCAAAATAGTGCGATTAGTCCGGAAATACAAAACGCGATTGTTAGAAACGAAGCCCAATACCTGCGAAACAACTTCATTCTATTCGAGCTATTTAAGGCGATTGGATTTGTTTCTGGAGGAGCTGCGCTTGGAAGTGTTTTCCTCACTTGCCAAAATACAGCGCCCCATGTAGATGCGATGCTTGCGATTGCAATAATGATAGCAATCCAATCGCTTGTGCTAATTACCATGGTAGCTCGGCATAAAAAACCTAACGTGAAGCTAAGGGGCGCCGCGCTTTTGCGGCGTCCCGCTTGAGCGTAGGGTTAGGCCGCTTTCGGCTCGTGGTGATTGCCGGTTCTCAGACGGAGTGGAATTACGGAACAAGTTTCACCTCGATGTTGCTCTGCCGAAACCAAGAGACGATCTCAGTTATGTCTTCGTCCGGGTTATGTGATGGCGGGCTGAAACCAAAAGTCATTTTTGGCGTATTGAGGCTTTTAACTTCAACGCATGAGCCCTCATCCTTCTTCTTTCTGCGAAGAAGAAGGGGGATAGGTGACTTCGTCTTTAGATAGATCAGTGCGCCCGCCAGATCCTTGAATTCGTCGGATGAATAGAACTGAATAAATACTTTCGACTTTTCAT
>JAHFRC010000011.1 GCA_023259015.1 Nitrosomonadales bacterium
TATCAACAGGTCTTGGAACCACAGCAGAATTGATGATGGTGTCGTGGCTAATAGGGATAATATTGATATTTGCCATACCCTTGAAAGACGTTGAAACATCCGATACCTCTAACGTAAAAGTAAGGGGCTGCGCGCTTTTGCGCAGTCCCACTTGACTGCCGGGTTAGGATGCCGAGGCCTACGGTCTCTTTTTAGGCTTGGAGGTGTAGTTGTAATCATAGGTAGTGCCGGTATCGTAAACAGGATAAGTCGTGCTCCATGAACCTGGGGGCAAAGCCGGGCCAGTGCCAGATTTGCGCGCTGCCAAAAACTTTTGGATGTTACTTTGAATTGTAGGGTCAGTTATCAAGCCTATTTGCACTGCGAAGCCCAGGTTCTCAGCGGCCTTTTCAACATTGCCTGTCTTGATAATCTCCAATAGCCTCTCATGCTGTGCGCGCACCTCTTGGAGTCGTATGCCCTCCGAAAATCGGCGCTCTTCGAGTTCGCGCTGTGCTTTTCCGTTATACCAAGCAACCCAAGCATTGCTTGCTAAAGCACCTACTGCTGCAACGAGCGCTAGTATGAGAGGTGTGCTTAGACGGTTTCTTTTATGCTCTGCTAAGCGAAGCTGAAAGTCGAGCTCCTTAAGAGCGATTTCGCGTTCGTGAATTAACTGCTCTGAGGGTTCCATGATTCTTGTGTCCGTGAGCTTAAGTGTTAAATGTGCGGGCATCCTAACGTAAAGTAGGCGTCATCGAAAAATATCCACCTATAGGCATTTGTTGCCATAGGTGGAGTTTCATGTCTATAGATGGATACACGATATCTCCAGTATCAGGCACGTTTTACCACTCTGTCTGCAAGGCCGAGGGCGCGAACGGCAGAACGAGGGAGGCGCCATAGTTTCAGTTTCGCATCCCAGCGCCCGCCGGCATCCTTGACCTTGTGGCGTAGCGCGGTCTCGGTATAGGTCACGCGCACCAGGTCTTCCGGTACGTCAAATGGGCGCTGGTCAACGATAATCTCGACTGTTGTATAGCGCAGCCTTTGTGCGGGGTTTTCGCGGTAGCGGACACACACCAGCGATTCCCCAAACCGTTCAACCAGTCGTCGCGTGCCAGATACACCCGGCGCCATGCGCTTGATGACGCCTGCCGCCGCCATTTCACCGCCACGCCCGGCGTTTCTGTTCAACGTATCACGGAGGGCAGCCGATTTATTTGTCATCTCAACCCTCTTCATGAATTTGTCGAACTTAAACAAAAGTACCACGTTGTCTATTTTCAGTGGCAGGGAATATATATCAATATCTCATTGTTGTCATAACGAAGAATATCTAGATATATATAGGCATATATAGGCTTGGGATAAACAGTCCGGGCTTGAGGGCGAGTTTCCTGTCGAGAATTGCATGAATCATGGCGTATCCACCTCTCCCCCAGCCCCTTCACCCGCAAGCACTATTGAGGCTTACATAATTGGTGACAGCACTGCATCTTCCAGAATGGAATCTGGAAAATAATAAAATTGCCGCGTCATTCCCGCGAAGGCGGGAATCCAGCAAGGCAAAAATGCCTTTTGTTTAAACCCACTGGATTCCCGCCTTCGCGGGAATGACGGCGTGTGTGTCGTGAATTATGTAAAGATCAATAAAAGTACGCAATCCGCTATGGGCTGAAGCCCCTGCGCACAGTAAGCCAAAGGCGCCTGCCGCCATAGAGGTAAAATAGCGGCCATGCTGCGACTCACCGAAATCAAACTTCCGCTCGACCATACCGAAAATGACCTGAAGGCCGCAATACTCGCGCGCCTCGGCATTGCTGCGGATGAACTCATCGGCTATTCCATATTTCGGCGCGGTTTCGATGCGCGCAAACCATCCGCGATCCAGTTTGTTTACACACTGGATGTCGAAGTGAAAAACGAGGCGGCGCTGCTCCAGCGCGTAGCGCCCCTCCGATACGATGGAGCGAAATCTACCGGTTCCAGAGGAGGTGCGCGGCGGCAGTTCCCGCAATCTGCCGGCTCCGCCAGTAACGTGTCACTGCCGCACATTTCACCCACGCCGGATACTACCTATCGTTTTGTCGCGCAAGCGCCGGGAAATTTAACCGAACGTCCCGTCGTGATCGGCGCCGGGCCGTGCGGAATTTTTGCCGGGCTGATTCTGGTGCAGATGGGTTTTAAGCCCATCATGCTGGAACGCGGCAAGGCCGTGCGCGAGCGCACCAAGGATACATGGGGATTATGGCGCGAAGGCAAGCTCGACCCTGAATCGAATGTGCAGTTCGGCGAGGGCGGCGCGGGGACGTTTTCCGACGGCAAGCTGCACAGCCAGATCAAGGATCCAAAGCATTACGGGCGCAAGGTGCTCACAGAGTTCGTCAAAGCGGGTGCGCCGGAAGAAATCCTTTACGTGAGCAAGCCGCACATCGGCACGTTCCGGCTGGTGGGCATGGTGGAACAAATGCGCCACACCATCGAATCATTAGGCGGCGAGTTTCGTTTCCAGAGCCGCGTTACCGATCTCATCATTAGCGATGGCTCCAACGATCAAACAATTCTTGCAACGTCGTTCCCGCGAAGGCGGGAACCCAGTTTAATAAAACCGCTGGATTCCCGCCTTCGCGGGAATGACAATTCTTTAGAAGTTGCCAATAGGCAGGTGTGCGGCGTGGTGCTGGCGAATGGCGAGCATATCGCAAGCCACCATGTGGTGCTGGCCATCGGTCACAGCGCACGCGACACCTTCGAGATGCTGCACCAGCGCGGCGTGTACCTGGAAGCCAAACCATTTTCCATCGGCTTGCGCATTGAGCATCCGCAGAGCTTGATCGACCGCGCGCGCTTCGGCAAGAACGCGGGCAATCCACTGCTCGGCTCCGCCGATTACAAGCTGGTGCACCACTGCAAGAATGGCCGCTCGGTATACAGTTTCTGCATGTGCCCCGGCGGCACGGTGGTGGCGGCGACCTCCGAGGAGGGCGGCGTGGTCACCAACGGCATGAGCCAGTATTCGCGCAACGAGCGCAATGCCAACAGCGGCATCGTGGTGGGCGTCACCCCCCAGGATTATCCGGGCGATGTGCTGGCAGGCGTTGAGTTCCAGCGGCGATGGGAAGCACGCGCGTTCGAGCTGGGCGGAAAAAATTATTGCGCGCCGGCGCAACTGGTCGGTGATTTTCTCGCAGGCCATCCCTCTGCATTTCTTGGAACAGTTGTGCCGTCCTACACGCCCGGCGTGCACCTGACCGACCTTTCCACCGCACTGCCGGATTACGCCATCGCCGCGATACGCGAAGCCATTCCCGCCTTCGGCAAGCAGATCAAGGGTTTTGCGATGGCCGACGCCGTGCTCACCGGCGTGGAGACGCGCACCTCTTCGCCGGTGCGCATCACGCGTAATGAGGGCTGCCAAAGCCTGAATACGGCGGGGCTTTATCCGGCGGGGGAGGGGGCGGGTTATGCGGGTGGGATTCTTTCCGCCGCAGTGGATGGAATCCAAGTCGCCGAGGCGGTGGCTCTGGACATCATGCGCAGTGCCGGGAAAAAGTAGCTTACCCTGGATAACTCGCCCACTGGTTTGACAGCCAGCGCGCCCATTCGGTTATCTCCGTTGCCGTCATGCCGACAGCAATACCATTTTCCTGCAGCGCATCGCCCGCCGCGCCGTGCAGATGCACAGCCAGCAGCAGCGCCTGATCCGCATCCAATCCTTGCGCGATGAAGGCGGCGATCATGCCGGTCAGCACATCGCCCATGCCGGGCCCGCTCATGCCGGGGTTGCCGGTTTTGTTCAGATACGTTTTTCCGTCGCGGGTGACGCACACGCTATCCGCGCCTTTCAGCACGACGGCGCAATGCAGCTTCTGTGCGAGTTGCCGTGCGCATGCGGCGCGCGCGGCCTGCACTTGTTTCGTGCTTGTGCCAAGCAGGCGCGAAGTTTCACCTGGGTGCGGGGTAATCGCTGTGGCAGCCTTGCGCACGCGCAGGTCTTCCTGCAAATCGGTATGGCGGGCGAGCAGGTTGAGCGCATCGGCATCCAGCACCAGCGCGGCATCTGTCTTGAGCGCCTGGTACAGGATTTTCTGCGCCGCCATGTCCTGGCCCATGCCGCAACCGATGGCCAGCACATCCAGGTTGGGCAGGCGTAGCGCATCTTGTGCGCTGTGCAGCATCAATTCCGGTTGCTGCAAATCCACCAGCGGCGCATTGCCCGCAAGCAACCCCACATGCACGCAACCCGCACCCAGCTTGAGCGCGGCGCGCGCGGCCAGCAGCGGCGCGCCAATCATGCCGCTGGCGCCGCCGATCACGGCCACCGTGCCGAACATGCCTTTGTGGCTGTCGCGCGGGCGCGGCTTGAGGAAAGCGGCAACCTGTTTCTGCGAGAGGGTGGCGGCAAAGCCGCCGGGCACACGTCGGCGTACCCCTTGCGGGTGTTCGGTGATAGTGGGAATGCGTTGGCTCATGTGGGTAGTCCCGGCTTGGCAGAGGCGCATAGTATAATTGCACTTTGTCATTTCACCTTATTTTGTCATTCATGTTCCGAGTCTCCGCCGGTAAAGCCGCCCTCTCAAGCTTCCGCCTCGAAAAACTGCGCGCCGCCATGAAGGATGTCGCGCCCGATGTGGCGCTGGCGGACACGCGCCACTGGTATTTCGTCGAATTGAAGTCGGCATTGCAGGAACAGCAGGGCGCACTGCTGGATCGCCTGCTCGGCCTGGATGAAACGGCGGGTGAACCGGATGGCGCAACGAATATGGAACGGCTGTTAGCGGTGCCGCGCCTCGGCACGATATCGCCGTGGTCGTCCAAGGCCACCGACATCGCGCAGCATTGCGCGCTGCCCATGGTGGAACGCATCGAGCGCGGCGTGGCGTATTACTTCAATACCAGAAACGGCAAGGAACTGAGCAAAGCGGAGATGAAGGCGCTGTTGCCGCTGCTGCATGACCGCATGACCGAATCTGTCCTGAGTAGTATCGATGGCGTGGCGGAAAAGATTTTCAGGCACGGCACGCCGCAGCCACTCAACAGCGTAGATATCATCAGAGGCGGCAAAGCCGCTCTGGAAGCGGCCAACCGCGAGATGGGGCTGGCGCTCTCCCCTGATGAAGTTGATTATCTGGTGGAGAATTTCCAGAAACTGAAACGCAACCCCACCGACGTCGAATTGATGATGTTCGCGCAAGCGAATTCAGAGCATTGCCGCCACAAGATATTCAACGCGGATTGGGTGATCGACGGCGAGCAGCAGGCCATGTCGTTATTTGCCATGATCCGTAACACGCACAAGCTGCATCCGCAAGGAACCGTGGTAGCGTACTCCGACAACTCTTCCGTCATCGAAGGCGCCGTGATCGAGCGCTTTTATCCGCGCGCCGACGGCGGCTATGCTTACAGCGAAGAGCTGACGCATACGCTGATGAAGGTGGAAACGCACAACCATCCCACCGCCATCGCACCGTTTGCCGGTGCGGCCACGGGCGCGGGCGGCGAGATACGCGACGAAGGTGCGACGGGCACAGGCTCCAAGCCCAAGGCGGGGTTGACCGGGTTTTCGGTTTCCAACCTGAACATCCCCGGCTTCGAACAGCCGTGGGAAGTTGATGCCTACGGCAAGCCGGGGCGCATCGCCTCCCCCCTGCAAATCATGCTCGACGGCCCCATCGGCGGCGCGGCATTCAACAATGAATTCGGACGCCCCAACCTCGCCGGTTATTTCCGCACTTTCGAGGAAAATATCAACGGCGAGATGCGCGGCTACCACAAGCCCATCATGCTGGCGGGCGGCGTCGGCAACATTGCGGCGCAGCACACGCACAAACACCTGTTGCCGCAGGGCGCGCTGCTGATTCAGTTGGGCGGCCCCGGCATGTTGATCGGCCTGGGCGGCGGCGCGGCTTCCAGCATGGACACCGGCGCGAATACGGAGAATCTCGATTTCGATTCGGTGCAGCGCGGCAATCCCGAGATGCAGCGCCGCGCGCAGGAAGTGATAGACCGCTGCTGGCAGATGGGCGACAACAATCCCATCCTGTCGATCCACGATGTAGGTGCGGGCGGCATTTCCAACGCATTGCCGGAGCTGGTGCACGGCGGCGGCAAGGGCGCACGCTTCGAACTGCGCGCGGCGCCGAGTGAAGAACACGGCATGTCGCCGATGCAGATATGGAGCAACGAGGCGCAGGAGCGCTATGTGCTGGCGATTGCGCCGCAGCGCCTTCCGGAATTCGAGTCGCTGTGCGAGCGCGAACGCTGCCCGTTCGCGGTGCTGGGACAGGCGATAGACGACGACCGCCTGATCGTGCATGACGGGCTGTACAAAAATAATGCGGTGGACATGCCGCTGTCCGTGCTGCTCGGCAAGCCGCCGAAGATGACGCGCAAGGTGCAGCGCGAAACGGTGCAATTGCCTGCCTTCGACGCGAGCAGGATCGATTTGAAAGAAGCCATCGAGCGCGTGTTGCGTCTGCCTTCCGTTGCCGACAAGGCCTTCCTCATCAGCATCGGCGACCGCACCGTGGGCGGCATGACTGCGCGCGACCAGATGGTCGGTCCGTGGCAGGTGCCGGTGGCGGACGTGGCGGTGACGCTGCTGGGCTACAACACTTATCGCGGCGAGGCGTTTGCGCTGGGCGAGCGCACGCCGCTGGCAGTACTCAACGCCCCGGCTTCCGGACGCATGGCGGTGGGTGAGGCGATCACCAATATTGCCGCCGCGCGCATCGAAAAAATCGGGGACATCAAACTTTCCGCCAACTGGATGGCGGCTGCCGGGCATCACGGCGAAGACGCCGCGCTGTTCGACACCGTCAGGGCGGTGGGCATGGAGCTGTGCCCGCAACTCGGTATCAGCATTCCGGTGGGCAAGGATTCGATGTCGATGAAGACTGCATGGACGGGGGGTGAAAAGCGCAAAGAAGTCACCGCCCCCCTGTCGCTCATCGTCTCCGCCTTCGCGCCATGCGTGGACGCGCGCCAGACGCTCACGCCGCAACTTGCCGCCGATCCAGACACCATGCTGCTGCTGTTCGACCTGGGCCGTGGCAAAAATCGCATGGGCGGTTCGGCGCTGGCGCAGGTGTACAAGCAGGCCGGCAATACCGCGCCGGATGTGGACGATGCGCGGCAGCTCAAGAAATTCTTCGAACTAGTCCAGCGTTTCAATGCGGAAGGAAAATTGCTGGCCTACCACGACCGCTCCGATGGCGGGCTGTTCGCCGCATTGTGCGAGATGGCATTCGCTTCGCACATCGGGCTGGATATCAACCTGGACGAGTTGAAGGGTGATGCCATCAGTGTCCTGTTTAACGAAGAACTTGGTGCGCTGGTACAAGTGCGCCGTAGCGACCTCGCGGAAATTTTCGTGCGCTGCGACGAAGCCGGCCTGGAGGCGATACACGAAGTGGCGGCGCTGAATACCAGCGGTACAATTGAAATCAGACGCGGCGGCAACACGCTGTTCAGCGAAAATGCCATCGCGCTGCAACGCATCTGGTCGGAGACGACTTACCAGATGCAGAAGCTGCGCGACAACCCCGCCTGTGCGCAGCAGGAATACGACAAGATACTCGATGCCCTTGATCCGGGGCTGCATGTAAAGCTGACTTATGATTTGAACGAGGATCCATTTCAGGATGCCGTCATTCCCGCGAAAGCGGGAATCCAGCTTGTTGTTAATTCAACTGGACTCCCGCTTTCGCGGGAGCGACAAAAAATAGGTGTGCGCCCCAAGATCGCCATCCTGCGCGAGCAAGGCGTGAACGGCCATGTGGAAATGGCCGCCGCCTTCGACCGCGCCGCTTTCGCCGCGGTGGATGTGCACATGAGCGACATCATCAGCGGCCGCGTCAAACTGGCCGATTTTAAAGGCTTTGCAGCTTGCGGCGGATTTTCTTATGGCGATGTATTGGGTGCGGGTGAGGGCTGGGCCAAATCCATCCTGTTCAACCCGAGGGCACGCGACGAATTCGAGGCGTTCTTTAAACGCAATGACACCTTTGCTCTGGGCGTGTGCAATGGCTGCCAGATGATGAGCAACCTGCACGAAATCATTCCCGGTGCGGAGCATTGGGCGCACTTCGCACGCAACCAGTCGGAACAATTCGAGGCGCGCTTCGTGATGGTGGAAGTGCAGCAGTCGCCCTCTATTTTCTTCGACGGAATGGCAGGCAGCCGCATGCCCATCGTCGTTTCGCACGGCGAAGGTTACGCCGATTTTAGTTCCGACATCACGCCCGCAAGCGGACATGAGTCTTCACTGAAACTTCGTTTTAGCAGCGAGAAGAAACTGCAAGCTGCGCAGCCGCTGGTCACGTTGCGTTATGTGGACAACAGCGGAAAAATCACCGAAGCCTATCCGCTCAACCCCAACGGCTCGCCGCAAGGCATCACCGGCCTGACCACGCCGGACGGCCGCTTTTCGATCATGATGCCGCATCCGGAGCGCGTGTTCCGCGCCGTGCAGAATTCCTGGTATCCGAAAGAGCGGCAGTTGCGACACGTTACCGGCGAAGCCGGCAGCTTGCGGGAGCAACTGCCCAGCCGCTCCTCCCGCACCGAAGGGCTTTGCCCCACCGTGTCGGAGCGGCAAGAAAACGGCGTGTGGCTGAGGATGTTCCAGAATGCGCGGAAGTGGGTTGGGTAACAGTCTGCTATTGGAAATTTCTTGATTCGGTGAGGTAAGCCTCCGCCTTTGCGGGGGAGATTTTACATTTCGTCTGGAGTTGTCTTGTTCAAGATCGTTGGCGTCATTGTTGGTTTTTACTTCCTCGGGCTGTTTGGCGCGTTGCTGGGCTGGTTCATCGGGTCGGCCATTGATCGCACCATGATGTATGGCGCCGGCGGGGTGAACCCGCTGAACAATGCGTTGCGTCAGGCTGTGTTCCTTGAGACAGTGTTCATCTCGATGGGCAAGCTGGCCAAGGCAGACGGGCATGTCTCCCAGGACGAGATCGATCATGTCGAGCAGTTCATGCAGAAACTGGGCATGACTACGGAACATCGTCAGCAGGCTATTGCCTTGTTCAAGCAGGGGGCCGATCCGGCCTTTGATATCGGGCCGACCTACCGGCGGTTCATGGCCGCTTGCGGGCACACGAGAGATTTGCGCCAGATGTTGCTGGTTTATCTTATTGTTATGGCGTTCGCGGATGGGCACCTGCATCCAGCGGAAGAGGCGTTGCTAACCGACATCGCCGCGCGTATCGGCTATGACCAGGCCGCATTCAGGCACCTGATGGATATGGTGCTGAACCAAACCCACTTCGCCGGGGGGAAAACCACCACAGCCGCAGCGCTGGACGACGCCTACAAGGCATTGGGCGTGAGCAAGGAAAGCAGCGACGCCGAAGTCAAACGCGCCTGGCGCAAACTGATGAGCCAATACCACCCGGACAAACTGATGGGGCAAGGCCTGCCGGAAGATATGATCGCCATGGCGACCGAGCAGGCGAAAGAAATTCAACTGGCCTACGAGTTGATCAAGAAGAGCAGGGGGATTTGATTCGATTAGCGTTGCCCGCGCATTTCATATCAAAACGTATGCAGCCCTGCTGGGCAAGACGCTTTAATGAATCTGTTTTGGATCTTGTAATTCCGCTATCCTGACACTCCGGATTTCAGCACGAGCGGCACGGGGTGTGAAAAGTTATCCGAACTGGAATGATGCGGGCAAACGCCCGTTCGGCTGGCGCTATTCCAGCGCCATGTCTCTTTGAAACGCCAGCAGATAGTTTGACAGCGATTCTCCCGCAAACCGGGTTTCAGGCTCGTCATATTCGAATTCGTCCTCAAACAGGCCGTCGCTGATATTCAGCCGTGCGAATTGCGGCGGCACGGTTCCGTAAAGCAGCCCGCTGGAAACAATTTGTTGTTTGTTCATGGCATCCTCCGCCGGTTAATGAAATAGTGAATCAGGCAGTGATCGCATCCATCAGCGCGGCCTTTTTGGTCTTGCCGGCGCGTGAAGGAGGGCGGCAGATGCCGCAAACGTAATTCTTGGTCAGTTCATTGGTGTGTACCACGAAGTGTCCGCCGCATTCCTTGCAGCCGGTGAGTTGCAGCATATTTGCGTCGAAGAACCGTACCAGGAACCATGCGCGGGTAATGCTCAGCACCGGCTCTTCCTGCGAAACCTGGATTTGCTCGAGGTACAGGCGATAGCTCTTGATCAGCGCCTCGATGCCGGACAGGGCGGTGTGCGCAATCAGGAACTGGTAGATGTCCATGAACAGCGAGGAGTGGATGTTCGGCTGCCAGCTCATGAACCAGTCGGTGGAGTAGGGCAGCATGCCCTTGGCGGGCGATTCGCCTTTCACTTCCTTGTACAGCTTGATCAGGCGCTCGCGGCTCACTGCCGTTTCTTCCTGCAGGACTTGCAGGCGTGCGCCGAGATTGATCAATTCCACGGCAATCTGGATTTCGCGGGCTTCGGTTACGACACTCTTGTTGCGCATGATTTTTCTCCCTGATTTATTACTTAAGCCAGCGCTTGGGCAGGTTGCCCCGCCATGAGGATGGCGGCGTGCGCCTGCGACATCATCCGCTCTTTCTTGTAATCGGTAATCATGTTGAGCAGCAGGCGCTCGTCGAAGCGGAAGCAGCACAGCAGCATGTTGCAGGCGGCCATCTTGAGCAGCTGCGCGGGCGACAGCCCGGCCACCAGGTCGGCCATTTCTTCGCTCACGCCCAGGCGGAAAACCGCGCTGGCCTTGTCATCGCGTATCATTTGCTGCGCGAGCAGCATGTAGGAAAGATTGGTTTCCTTGATTTCTTCATGTATCTGGGTTGCGTTCATTTTGATCCTCTCGCTTAACAAATTAATGTCTGGATTCGACGGTTGCATTCTGCGGGGAACAACGCCAGAAGAAAATAAGAGAAAGTCTAATTATCTTGTCAGAAAAAATCTTACAAGACTGGGGGGAGGGTATGCCTATTATCCAGACCTTGCATCCGGGCGATGGAGAAGATAACGGGGAATTAATGCCGCTGTTTGAAAGCAGGCACAGGACATTGTTGTGCAACACGTGTATCACGCCACATTTCAATCCAGCCAGGAATGCAGCCCCTCGTCTTGCAACTTCCGGTGCTGGTATAATTCGCCTTCGCGCTTAAACAAAAAGAAAATATCCTGGAACCCGCGGCTCGCGCACAAGCACTCAACTCTCTATACAAAGATAGCGGATAATTAATACCGAAACTAAGGAAGCAATATGGCAAGTAAGTTATTTAGCAGGTTTATTGCATTGGTATCGCCATCCAGCGGCAATTATTTTGTTCTGTTCAATGAGCTGGCGGCCTGTTCGGTGCGCGGCGCCAAGGTTCTCGCGAAGATGAGTGCGGTGAATGACCCGGTGGCATTCGAACAGCACTTCCAGGAGATCAGGAAGATCGAAAGCGAAGCGGATGAATTCACGAAAACCATCCTCCTCTCGCTGCATAAAACTTTCATCACGCCCTTCGACCGCTCGGAGATCAAGGATCTGGCCATGGCGCTGGACGACATGATCGACTACATGGAGGACATTCCACAACGGGCCACACTTTATGGCGCCGGCGAATTCACCCCGGAAATGTCGACCCTCGGCCAGATTGCGGTGCGCGCCACGGAGAAGGTGCAGGAAGCCGTCGCCTTGTTGTCCGACATGAATAACGCCGAGCGCATCCTGAAAATATGCCAGGAGATCGGCGAGATCGAGAGCGAGGCAGACAGTGTCATGCGTGCCGGCATGTCGCATCTTTTTGTCGAGGTCTCGGATGCGCGCGCACTGATTCGCGCCAAGGAGCTCTACGAACTTTTCGAGGATGCGGTTGACCGCTGCGAAGATGTGGCCGATGTCATTCATGGAGTGGTGCTGGAACGCATATGAACGAACAGATGCTCCTGATCATGGCGATCCTGGTCGTCGTGGCGCTCCTGTTCGATTTCATGAACGGTTTCCACGACGCGGCAAACTCGATCGCACTGATGGTTTCGACGCGGCTTCTGACGCCGCAAGCGGCTGTCGTCTGGGCCGCTTTTTTCAATTTCGCCGCCTTCCTGTTTTTCGGTCTGCATGTGGCAAAAACCGTCGGTTCGGGCATCGTGTCGCCGGCCATCATCGACAACGCGGTGATCTTCGGCGCGCTGTGCGGCGCCATCTCATGGAACATCATCACCTGGCGGTTCGGCATCCCGTCATCCTCATCGCATGCGCTGGTCGGCGGGCTGGTCGGGGCGGCACTGGCCAAGGCCGGCTGGAGCGCCATCATAGCGCAGGGGTTGATCAAGACATCGGCGGCAATCATCCTGTCACCGCTGTTCGGGCTGTTGCTGGCGCTAGCCCTGTCCATCGCGCTGCTCTGGATCTTCGAGAAGTCGTTGCCTTATCCGACCGAGCAAAGATTCAACAAGCTGCAGTTCATCTCGTCTTCGCTCTATAGCCTCGGCCACGGCGGGAATGATGCACAAAAAACCATGGGTATCATCGCCGTCCTGTTGTATGCCAACGGCTACATGCAGGGCGAGTTCCATGTTCCATTCTGGGTCGTGATTTCCTGCCAGATTGCGATGGCTTTCGGCACCCTGTTCGGCGGTTGGCGCATCGTGAAAACGATGGGCATGGGCATCACCCGGATCAGGCCAACGGGCGGTTTCTGCGCGCAGACTTCGGGAGCCACTGCATTGTTTATCGCGACTTCGATGGGCATCCCCGTCTCGACGACGCACACCATCACCGGCGCCATCGTCGGCGTCGGCCTGTCGCGCCGCGTTTCCGCAGTGCGCTGGGGACTCGCCTCGCGCATCGTCTGGGCCTGGGTGCTGACCATTCCAGCGTCAGGTTTGATCGCGGCTATTTTCTGGTACTTGGGACGAAGCTTTTTGGTGTAGTCCGGCAGCCTTTAACCGCATAAGTGCGATAAACATGCGTTAAGTGGCTGGTTATGTCGAAGGGTGTTTTTGCCATCCGGTTTTGTCATGCATATTCCGGCCATGGTTAGGCCGGCTCGCCACGAACGGAATAACCCTGCGTTTTCCTGGCGGGCCTGCGCGCGCTATGACTCCAGCACCCGCAATTCCGCATTCGTATAACGCAACCGGCTCGCGAGTACGCTGGCGAGGCCTTCCATAAGGCCGAGCGCAAGTTTCTTGTGCTCTTCGGCCACCGTATCGAAAGTCTTGCGCGACAGCATATAGAGATCGGTGTCGGAAAATGCCACTGCATCTGCGGAGCGCACATCGCCATCGAGGAAAGCCATTTCGCCAAAGAAAGACCCCCGCCCGAATGTGCCGAGATGGTGGCTCATTTTTTCCGAGATCGGCAGTATTATGCGTACAGCGCCCTTGCGGATCAGGAAAAGCTCGTCACCGGCATCGCCGCGCTGGAAGATTTTTTCTCCTGCCTTGAAAGAGCGTTTTTCCATGAGTTGCTCCAGGGCGGCCAGCGTTTGTTCCTTGCGGCCCCTGAATAATTCGATCTCGTTGAGGCCGAGCGCCTCCTGTTCGCCAAGCTTGCAAAGCGCACCCTCGAGGATGCGATCCTCCACCCATTCCAGCGCCTCATCGAGTTCGCCGAACACGCGCACCGGGCTTTCCGGGCGCACCAGGCCGACCTGGTCGAAATACTGCTGCATATCGCGCCCTGAAGGCAGGCTTTGCGGCAGTTGGCTGAAGATGAGGAAGCCATGGCGTTCGGTCAGCATGTCCTTGACCTGGTCCAGCATGTGGATGGCGGTGACGTCGACGGATTGCACGCGGCGCATGTCGAGGATGACGTAATCCCGCGTCTTCAATTCCGGCTCCAGCGCAGTATAAAGCTGGTTGGTGGTGCCGAAGAACAGGCTGCCCTGAAGTTCGATGACACAGCCGCGCTCGCCGTACGCAATGAGTATTTCCATTTCTTCATGCGTGCGCACCCGCTTCGAAAATGTCTCATGGCAACTGACCTTGCGATGAACAACGGAGCCGCCGATCTGCTCGCGGATGAAGAGGAGCACCGCGAGCACGATGCCGACGCCGGATGCCGCAATCAGGCTGACCGTCAGCGCCGTGGCGACAACGGCGGCGATGACGGCAAAATCGAGAATCGTGGAAGGCTGCTTGAGGAACTGGAGGCTGTGCTTGTCGATCATGCGCACGCCGATGACAATGAGGATCGCCGCAAGCGCCGCCACCGGCACCCAGGAAATCAACGCGCCGAGCACCAGGAAGGCGATCAATGCCAGCACACCTTCGATAACGCCGGAGTACCGGCTCATCGCACCGCTGGAGATATTGACCAGCGTCGCACCCATGGTGCCGGAGCCGGGAATGCCGCCGATCACGGCGGATGCAATATTGCCAAGGCCTTGGCCGATCAGTTCGCGGTTTGAGTTGTGGCGCGAGCGCGTCAGCGCATCCAGCACCAGGCATGTTTTCAGCGTGTCGATGGAAAGCAGCACGGCCAGAGTCAACGCGGGGACTGCGATATGCTTGATCTGGTCGAAACCGGTTTCGCCCATGGCGTGCCAGCGGCCCGCCATGGCGTCGGCAAAGCTGCCGCCTTTACCGAGCGAGCCGACGACGAACGGATTGCCTTCGAGCGTGAGTAATGCCGGATCCGCCAGTCCGAGCCCGAAATAGGCGAGTACTCCCGCCAACAGCGCGAGTATGGCAGCCGGAACGGTCCGCGTAACCCTTGGTGCGGCAAGCATCACGCCTATGGTCACCGCACCGACAATCATGCCCTGCCACTTCCAGTGTTCCGGTGCGGCGAGCGCTTCCCAGAAATTCGCGCCTTTCGGCGCGCCGAGAAACTTGGGCCCCTGGCTGCCGATGATGATAAGCCCGACACCGGACAGGTAACCGCTCACCACGGGATAAGGCATGTATTTGATCAGTTGCCCGATGCGCATCGTGCCGAAAAGAATCTGCAACAGGCCGGCCAGCAGCCCCAGCATCGACACCATCAGCAAAGCGGATTCAATGTTGCCGCCGCCATGCATGAACTCGATGGCAAACGCCGACAGCACAGCCGCTGCGGGCGCGCACGGCGCGGTGATGAGCCGGTTGGTGCCGCCCAGCGCCGGGGCGATGAGGCCGAGCGCTGTTGCGCCGAGGATGCCGGCGAGTGCGCCCTGTGCCGCGTAGGAAGCGCCGAGCGGCGAGTAGATGGTGACGCCGAAGGCAATGGCCGAGGGCAGGGCGACAAGCATTGCGGCAAGGCCGCCCCATAAATCCCCCATTTCAGGCTTAGGTAGTTTCATGACCCGCGCTCCAGATTAATAACCGGCCCGCAATAAATTCGTTTGCCGCCTTTTACAATGCTATTCGGCACACGGAACCGGAAAATAAAAAGTCCAAACTTGTCACGCTTGGGACTATGCAGAAAGGGTGCAGCCCGACAACCGGGTTTGAGTGTATCACACGCCTCGGAATGGTGAACCTTATCCGCCGGGAGCCTGGCCGGATTTCTTTCTTTGAACTACGCAGAACTGATAAAACCTAGCCTGAAAACCCGGCTATCCTGGGGTCAGATAGCTTAGCCCCTCACCCCGATTCATTCTTTCCCCGGGGCGGGTATAATTCGCGCTCCCGTTAAAACCGCAAGGAAATATTTTGGAACTTTCGACTCGCGTACAAGCCATCAAACCCTCTCCCACCCTCGCCGTCACAGCCCGCGCGGCGAAGCTGAAAGCCGAAGGCAAGGACATCATCGGCCTGGGCGCCGGCGAACCGGATTTCGATACGCCGCAACACATCAAGGATGCGGCGATCGGCGCGATCAACAAGGGCTTCACCAAGTACACCGCCGTCGGCGGCACGCCGTCACTGAAGCAAGCGATCATCGCCAAGCTAAAGCGCGACAACGGGCTGGATTACACGGCGAAACAGATACTGGTTTCCTGCGGCGGCAAGCAGAGTTTCTTCAATCTGGCGCTCGCCGTCATCAACTCCGGCGATGAGGTGATCATCCCCGCGCCTTACTGGGTGTCTTATCCCGACATCGTGCTTATCGCCGAGGGCAAGCCGGTGATCGTGCAGGCGGGCATCGAGCAGGGCTTCAGGATGACTGCCGCGCAGCTCGCCGCCGCGATCACCCCAAAAACAAAAATGGTGGTGATCAACAGCCCGAGCAATCCGTCCGGCGCGGTGTACACGCTTGAAGAGCTGAAAGCGCTGGGCGAAGTATTGCGCAAGCATCCGAATATTCTCATCGCCACCGACGACATGTACGAGCACATTGCGCTCACCGACGCGAAGTTCGCCAATATCCTGAATGCCTGTCCCGACCTGTATTCGCGCACCATGGTGCTGAACGGCGTGTCCAAGGCTTATTCCATGACCGGCTGGCGCATCGGCTATGCGGCGGGGGCGGAAAACATCATCACCGCGATGGAAAATGTGCAGTCGCAGAGCACTTCAAATCCGACCTCGATTTCGCAAGTGGCGGCAGAAGCGGCATTGAACGGCGACCAGGGCTGCATTGCGCCGATGGTGAAGGCATTCCGCGAGCGGCATGTGTTTGTGGTAAACGAATTGAACAAGATTCCCGGCGTGAAATGCATCATGGCGGGCGGCGCATTCTATGCCTTCCCCGACATGCGCACGGCAATTGCCAGCCTGCACCGGCGCGGCAAAATAAAGGAAGCGACCGACATTGCGTTTTCCGAATATTTGCTCGAGCAGGGCGGCGTCGCCGTAGTGCCAGGTTCGGCCTTCGGCAGCGAGGGCTACCTTCGCATCTCCTTCGCCACCTCGATGGACAACCTTAAACAGGCGCTGGAGCGGATGCACAGGGCGATTGCCTGAGAAGCCTTTTAATGGCGTACAGGAACTTAAAAAATATCCTGTAGGAGCGGGCCATGCCCGCGAACAGTTTGATCGCGGGCATGGCCCGCTCCTACAAATAGCTCACGGATTCCGGTCTGCACCAAAGGCAGGCAATCTATTATCTGCTGAAGCTGATGTGGAATTGACAACGCCGAAGTGACGGGGCGCGCCTAATGGATTATTTCGCATTATGATAAAGTTTGATGTGTTGCCAAGGAAAGTTTTCAACATGACGGACGGACTCTCAAAATAAATTTCAGAATAAAATTCTACACACGATGCAAAGCGCCTATTGCTATTGCAAAGGATATCCGTTTGTTGCCTTGATACCGGTTATTTGCTGCGGGAGCAGACTTCTGATGATCGGTGCGGCGCGGCAATTTACACGATGCCGCAGCTTTGCGCAAAAATAACTTTCAGCGGCAGGACAGGCCACCGAAAGTGCGAAAGCGCGCGAGAACTGCGCTACTTGAATCCAGAATGAGCCTTTTAAAAGCATTGTGCCCCCACACAAAACTTGACTGAAGAATAGGTAAAGAATTACATGTCCAGGTTTTTGTTTTAGAAGAGAACCTTCTTTTGGATGTCGACACGATAGTATAAAATATTTACCTATGTCAATTGTCCAAAATGATTGCGTATTGGCAGATGCAGTTACCGGTAAGGAATGGCACAAAAATAAGTACCCACCGGCAAAGCCGGGGGCTTAAATCAATCGCGGCTACTACAGGTTAATGCAGCACCGGCTTGCCCACCACACCGTTCAGCGTAAGCGGAACGGTACCCATCCCTGCGCGCATTGTTAAATTGACGTTCAACCGCCCGGACAATTGCTTGTTTGGGCTGATATCGACAGAGCCCGTTGCGCTCATTACTCCCGCCGAAATCTTGATCTGGCGTAAATGTTGTCCGCTATTGTCTACTTGCAGCGAGGCACTCATCTCGTCAAAATGCGTGCGCCCGCCTGCTGCGCTTTTGCGGCTGGCGGCAGCTTCTACCATATCAATGTCGTTGACGACTCCCTTCTTGACTACGAGGCTGCCATCCATGTTCAGCGCATTGGCAAGTTGCGGCAGTTTTGCGCCGCTCAGCGTGAAATTGGCGTCGCCTTCCATTTCCCCGGCGATGCCGGATTGCGGCAAGGCATTTTGCAACTCCAGCCTTTTTGCATTTGCGTGGCCTTGCAACTGCCAGCCATTCTGCCAGGTCAAGTTTGCTTTTCCCGTCAGCGCCCCTCCGTACAGGGATCCTTCGATCTCATTGAAATTGGCGGCGGCTTCACTCACTTCGCCTTTCGCGCTGAATTCATTGAACTGGATTCCCGGCAGCATCGGCAGGCTGCTATCCTTGATGTTTAATGCAACCTGCCAGAGAGATTGTTGCGGCTTGAGTTCCATGCCGAGCTTGCCATCTTCGCTGAGCAGCGAGACCTTGGTAAAACGCCCTTGCGCATCCATGTCGGCGCTGCCATTGACAGGCGGCAGGTTGTAGCCGTCGCCGCTGACGGTCGCATGCCGCAACGCCATGCGCGCTACCGGATAATGCGGATCGCCGCCAGCCGCCTGTATCCAGCCCAGCGCCTTGGTGAATGAATCTGCGCTCAGCGCGAGGTTGTTGATTTCCATCTTGCTGATTGCCTTGACCTCGGAGAATAGTGCGGAAAAACCGAAATTCAATACCACATCACTTGCTTTCAATTCCTGCGCGCCGCCCACGGAAACATCCTGCAACACCAGTTTGGGCAAAGGCAACAGGGCCGCTTTCAGTTGCCCGATATGCACCGGCCGCCGCAGTCGTGCAGACATCTGGTTTTCTATTTTCACGGCATAATCTTTTGTCGGCCAGACATAAGGGAGCGCGGCAACCAGCACCAGCGCCAGAATAAATAAACCGGTGGCTATTTTGCCCAACGGCAGCGGTTTGCGGCGTGCCCTGGCAATACGGGGAGCGGTCTTGATTTGCGCAGCCTGCTGTGCTGCCTGTTCCGCTTTGGCTTGCGCCTCTTCCTTGGCGCGCTGCTCTGCTTCCGCCCACACCCTGGCTTGTTCCTCAGCCATTTTGCGCTCGGCCTCGGCTTTTGCCCTGGCTTCTTCCTGCTCCGCTTTGATGCGCGCGGCTTCGATTTCCTGTTGCGTCTTGATTTCCGCTACAGCTTTTTGCACCGCCTCGATTTCCCCGGCTTTTTGCGGTTCAACTTTTTCTTCTTGCGGTGCGGACGTGGATTGGGCTGCACCTGGCGCAACGCTTGCGGCGGTTGCAGCAAATTTATCCAGATCATTCAGCACAAACGGCTCAAGGTTTATTTTAAATTGACTGATGTCATCCCGTTCAGATGGTTTTTCGGCAGCCAGTTCAACCGGTTCAGGCTTGGTTTCGGCTTCCGCCTTGATGCGCGCGGCTTCGGCTTCGGCGTGAAGCCTGGCCGACTCTTGTTCGGCTTTGAGCCGTTCTGCCTCCGCTGCCTGTTTCGCTTTTGCTTCCGCCTCGGCGCGCGCCCTGGCTTCGGCTTCCGCCTTGGCTTTGGCGGCTGCGAGTTGCGCCCTGGCTGCCGCAGCTTCCTGCTCCGCCTTGATGCGCGCGGCTTCGGCTTCGGCACGCACCCTGGTCGCCTCTTGCTCGGCCTTGATACGCGCCTCTTCCGCTTCCCGTTTCGCTTTTGCTTCCGCCTCGGCGCGCGCCCTGGCTTCGGCTTCCGCCTTGGCTTTGGCGGCTGCGAGTTGCGCCCTGGCTGCCGCAGCTTCCTGCTCCGCTTTGATGCGCGCTGCTTCGGCTTCGGCACGCACCCTGGCTGCCTCTTGTTCGGCCTTGAGCCGCGCCGCTTCCGCTACCTGCTTTGCTTTTGCTTCCGCCTCGGCGCGCGCCTTGGCTTCCGCTTCTGCCTGAGCTTTTGCCTTTGCCGCTTCAGCCGCCAAGGCTTCTGAGGTAGGTGCACGCATGACGGTGGTAAAGTCAAGTTCGTCACCGGTGCTTTCCGCCTTCTTTGCTGGAATAGCCATCTTTGGCGTGGCTATCTTCAGTGCATTGCCTGATTTGGCTTGGGCTTTGTCTTGAATAAATCCGCCATCCAGAAGGCGATTAAATATTTCCGGCAAGTCATCGCGCAAGCTGGGAGCGGCCCGCTTCATAAGTTTTTCTATCGTGGATTCATCATCTATCAATGCCAAGGCGCGCTTGACATCATCGGACAAATAACGGGTGAGGTTTTTTATTTCGCTGTCACCCTTGAGGGTCACGACGAAAACTGTTTTGTTATCCATGCTGAATTATCGCATCTAAATTACTCAAATGGATGCCCCATTATATTACCGGGGTGGTTTTTTTGGTGTGCCAGGCGGTGCGCCCGGCAGGGCGCGCCAACAAAAAACCCGCACAGCTAATAGCTTTGCGGGTTTAATGGACTTGCCAAGGGTATTTATGACTGCCCTTTGGTAGGCGCGATTGGACTCGAACCAACGACCCCCACCATGTCAAGGTGGTGCTCTAACCAGCTGAGCTACGCGCCTGTAAGGCCGCGCATTGTAACCGAACTGCCTGAACGGTACAAATGCAAAGTGTCTTTGTGTAGAGAGCTATTGGTCTATCTACCGGGGCAGGTTTCAGGTTACAAAAACCAGCAAGCTTGCCAATATGGCTGACAAGACCGGTGCTACAATCCAAAGGCTCTTGCCGGTTTCAATGGCTTCCTCGCTTTTTCCCCGTTTGTATCCATCGAGCATGCTTCGCACCAGGTTTTCGCGGTGCAGCCGGCTGCTCACGATTACTCCGAGCAGGTGAAAGCAGACCATGCCCAGCATGGTGTATGACAGGACATCATGGGCTTCTTCAAGCCACTCGCCGCCAATCTCGGCATACACCGCGAACCCGCTGGCCGTTGTGGCGAGCCCAAGCAACACCAGGGCGTAAATCGCATAACTGCCCGCAGGGTTGTGCCCAACCCAGTGATCGGGTTTGCCCTTCAATAACTTGCCAAGATATCCAAACGCCGCACGCGGAGAAAACAGGAATGATGTAAAGCGGGCGTAACGTGTTCCTGCCATGCCCCAGAAAATCCGGAAGGCAATAATTCCCGCCACCGCATATCCAGCTGCCACATGCACCAACCGCCACTCCTCGCCGTCACCCGTCAAAAAAGCCAGGATGAAAGCAGTAACCAGCAACCAGTGCCCGGTGCGTGTAGGTATATCCCAGACCAGTATTTTTTTCATTGCGGCATCCTCCATAATCTCCCGGTGGATCAATCCCGGTCATATTCTTCACTGCGCCTGTTGCTGCCGCTTCCAGGCCGCCCTTCACTTTCTTCTGCCCGTTTGCCGCCCGGCATCTTGATGCCGCTCTCCGACCAATCACCGCGTTCGGCATTGATATGGCATGCCGTGCAGTTTGAGCGGCTTTTGACAGCCGGATCAGACCATGTATCAAACGGCACTTTACGGTGTTCACGGGTGAACCATGGCGTATCGGTGATCCGCAAACTCGATGCGCTGTACCTTGCCCCGTGCCCTGCGTAGCGTTGCAGGAAATCAAGGATTTCCTTGTTGTCATTGGCATCCAGTATGGCGTTTGCGTCAAAATGTTTATCCAGTTCCGCCATCAAATTCTGCCAGTTTCCCGCGGTCAGCAATTGCGGCGGGTAGGCGATGTGGCAACTGCCGCATTCCGTTTTCCATTTCTGGTTGGCAGGAACTGAAAGTTTTTCGCCATCCGCGTGCGCCATGGTGCTGCCCAAAACCAGGGTAAATGCCATAAGCCATTTCTTCATGATTGGTCTCCTTGAATAACAAATTGGATAAAGTCCGCTTTTTCGGCAGCCGTACACTCACGCCCGGCTACCTCCTTGCAATTGCGCTTGAACCACTTTTCTACTTTCGCCGAACTGGTAAAGCGCTCCGGATTTGCCGCCGGGGCAAGCGGGTCAATGCGCTTGCCGGTGATAACATGCTTTCCGTCAACTTTCAGGTTCTTGCCGTGGCAGACAGTGCAATTCGGCATCTTCTGCGACACGCCCCACTCCTTTGTGAAAAAACCAAAGCCGCGTTTCGCGGAAGGGCCAAATCCTGGTGTTGTCCTGGCGGCTTCCACTGCATAGCCGGATACTATGCTTCCGGGAGTTTCCGCAAACGCAAGGTTTACGCTGGTCAGCGCTATCAATGCAACACATGTTTTCCTGGCTATCATAATAATATCTCCTTTGCATGAACAACTTCATGCGTTAGCGATAATCTAGCAAACAATTGTTAAACGGCGCTTAATGAAACCCTGCCTGTGTTTTACGGCAGGCACTGCGCCGGATGTCTTGTGGGTCCCGCCAACATGGGCCGTGTTCGAGCCTTGCCGATTCGCGGAAAAAAAGGCTTCCGCATATGCTGAACCTGTGCTCACAAAAAACGCCATTGTGATACAAACCATTTTTGCAGTCATAATAGAGCCTCTCTCGTATGCTGGTCTTTCCGGCCGGGTGGCATTAGTTGCCGGATTTTCAGGAACAGCTTAACCAACGATCCTTAACCGGCACTTAAATTGGAGAAATTCATGAGAATACTTTTGGTGGAAGACGATTTCTTGCTCGGTGACGGCATACAGAACAGCCTCAACCATATGGGTTTTACTGTTGACTGGATGAAGGATGGAAGGCAGGGGGAAAATGCGTTGACCAGCGAGGAATATGCCGCTGTCGTGCTGGATATAGGCTTGCCGCTACAGGATGGATTGACGCTTCTGCAATCGGTGAGGAACAAGGGATTGCACACCCCTGTCCTGATTTTGACCGCCCGCGACGGCAAGCTGGACAAGCTCAAGGGGTTCGGCATGGGTGCGGATGATTACGTGGTCAAACCGCTTGATATGGAAGAGCTCGCGGCAAGGCTGCGCGCGCTGATCCGCCGTTCTGCCGGGCGAGCTTCGCCCCGCATTCAATTGGGCAAGGTGGAGATCGATCCGGATTCACGCCAGGCGTGGTGCGAAGGCAAATCGGTCGATCTCTCGGTCAAGGAGTTTGCCATACTCGAATTGCTGATGCAAAACGCAGGCCGTGTGCTGACCCGCGCCCATCTGGAACAAAGCCTGTACGGCTGGGGGGATAGCGCCGACAGCAATACCGTTGAGGTTTTCATCCACCACTTACGCAAGAAGCTGGGCAGCGATTTTATCCAGACATTGCGCGGTATCGGTTATACCGCCGGGCGCAAGCCCTGACAGGACGCCCCCCATGATACTGCAAAAATATTCCCTGCAAACCAGGCTTACCTTGCTGGTTCTCAGCGCCGTGCTGCTGTTCAGTTTGATGGCCAGCTATGAAAGTTATAAAAACGCCATACTTGAAGCAGACGAAACTTTTGATGCGCAACTGGTCCAGTTTGCGCAAAACATGGTGGTCATGGCGGCATACAGCATGGATGACGATGAAAAGGATAGCCCGCTGCCTCCTCATATCCACAAATACCAGCAGACGCTGGCCTTCCAGGTGACGCTCAATACCAAGCAGCCCCCGCGCATATTGATTCGCTCCAACAATTTTTCCAGGATATTGCCGTCGCAAATGCCCCCTGAAGGTTTCAGCAGCATTGAAGCCAATGGTGGACATTGGCGTTTTTTCCGGTTGCGAGATGAACAAGATATTTTTGACGTGCTGGTTGGGCAAAACGATGAGGCGCGCAATGAGTTGGCTCAGCAAATAGCATGGCATAACATTGCCCCATTCCTGTTTGGCCTGCCGCTGCTGGCATTCTTTACCATGCTGGCGATCCATTTTGGATTGCGCCCACTGCGCAAACTGACCGAGTCGCTACGCCAGCTTTCGCCGGAACAGCTCAGCCCGGTAATAGTTCAGGACGCACCGAAAGAAATTGCGCCGGTGGTTGACGCATTGAACATCCTGCTTGGCCGCATCGCCAAGACAATCGAGAATGAGCGCCGCTTCACAGCCGATGCCGCGCACGAGTTGCGCACTCCCATTGCCGCACTGCACGCACAGGTACAGGCGGCACAACTCTCCGATAGCAAAGCCGAGCGCATAGAATGCCTGAACAAGGCATTGCAGGGCGCCAACCGCATGGCGCATCTGGTCGGGCAATTGCTCACCCTTTCCCGGGTCGACGAACTTTCGTTCCCGATCAATCTTGAACCGGTAGATCTTGTCGAACTCACCCGGGAATGTTGCGCTGAACTGGCAGAAAACGCGCTCTCCAAAAAAATTGAAATCGGCTTCATGCCGGAAGCCCGCCCGGTATTTTCCGGATCGCCCGACATGCTGCGCATCATGTTCAGGAACCTGCTGGATAACGCCATCCGCTATACCCCTGCAGGGGGGTGTGTGGAAGTGGGATTGCACATCACGGAGAATGGGAGGCAGGCAGAAGTGGAAATTGCCGACAGCGGAATAGGGGTCTCTGACGCACAGCTGGCCTCGCTCGGCCAGCGCTTCAACCGTATCAACCCAAGCGCAACAAACGGCGTCGGGCTAGGCTTGTCCATCGTGCAGCGCATCGCGGAAGTTCACCGCGCGAAGGTCGCTTTTAATCGCGCCGCGAAGTTGGGCGGCCTGAATGTGAAGGTTTGCTTTCCACTACAGTAAAGTGATTAATACGCTTGGAGGGTGTGCGGCCCGGTTTTAATTTGACCGCAATAACTTATGTGCCTTGTTCGCCGCAGACATCCAGCAGCAGCCTGTCCGCAGTTTGCGCCAGCAGCGCGACATCCAGGGTGCCGATACACTGCTCTGCCATGTCAATGCCGCTAAGAACAACGGGAAGCTCACTTCCGCTTATTTCCCATACATCGGCTTCATCACCCCTCCGTCTCACCGCCAGCAAGACCTCGATTGTCCTGTCCAGCGTTTCAATGGCATGCGGTATGATTGTCTGGTCCTGCTCGAGCGCCGAGCGGACAACAGAGATGGCCGCTGCCAGACGGCCAAAAGCCACGACGTTAAACTGCCCAACGCTGGCGGCCTGATACGCAAGGCGCATATCCATCGCATAGATATCCTTCAGGCCGTGCGTGACTGGAACACGAAGGGGTGTTCTTTTTTTCATCTTTGCCGGATTATTTGATCAACGCTGCCGTTTCCCACAACATTTCGCGCGCTTTGCCTGCAGTCTCATGGCTCGGGTTGTTTGTAATCAGTTGCTGCCATACAGCGCGGGCTTCCATGACATTATTTTTGGCCTTATGCAATAAGTGGCCAAGGTTCACGTAGGCCTGGCCGAAATCCGGGTCGCGCGCAATCACTTCACGGAAAGCCTTTTCGGACAGGCTGATGTCACCGTTGCGCCAGTACACCACCCCCATGTCGGTCCGCACACTGGACAAAGTCGGGTCCAGATCAAGCGCATGGCGGTAATAGAGGATGGCTTGCGGAGCATCCCCATTGTCGTAACACACATTACCCAAGGCTATCGCGGCTTCAATGTCGCCAATATCGTTATTGAGGCGTTCCTTGAGTTGCTCAACGGAATTGTTATCGTCCATCAGTTTTGTTCCTTCTACAGTTAAAGTTTAGAAATAATTCCTTGTGCACGGGCGCCGCTGTGGGAATTGTGCGCTAGTATACCAAAGGTGCGGGCTTCGGTTCGCCCCGCGCGCAATTTAGCCGCAGTAAGAACTTGTCCGTAAATAATCCAACTATGCGACAGTGCCGGCTTTAAGATGCAGTCTACGAAGCAAGACGCGCGGTTGTGTCATTCACAACAAGCGGCTTGCGACACAGGAATGCGCTTAAATCGGCCTTAAAAGCGGCGTCTGCTGCGTTACTCGACTTGCCAATGGAACGACCATTGGCTTCACGCGCCTTGCTCATCCGTTTTTGGCCAGCAACGCATGGATGGATTATTTATGGACAAGTTCTAAATATTCCTACTGGAAACGCAACGCATCAATCGGCCTCAGCAACGAGGCCTTGCGCGCAGGATACCAGCCGAAGAAGATGCCCACGGTGGCGGCAACCGCGAAGGCCGTGACAATGGAGGCCATGGTCACCAGCACCGCCATGCCGCCGGCCTTGTTTGCCGCGTATGCGCCGCCGACGCCGAGAATGACCCCGATCAGGCAGCCGATGACGGAAATGATGATGGCTTCCAGCAGGAACTGCAGCAGGATATCCCTGCCGCGCGCGCCGATGGCCATGCGGATGCCGATTTCGCGCGTACGCTCGGTGACTGACACCAGCATGATGTTCATGATGCCGATGCCGCCGACCAGCAGCGAAATCGAGGCGATGGCGCCGAGCATCAGGGACATGACTTGCGCTGTCTCGGCGGCGGTATTCGCCATGGCGGTCAGGTTGCGCACGGAAAAATCGTTATCCGCACCTTCGTGGATGCGGTGGCGCTGGCGCAACAGTTCATTGATGGACTTTTCCACCTTTGGCATCACCTCATCCGATTCGGCCTGCGCCATGATGAACCTGACCGTGCCGGCAAACTGGGTGCCGAACAACTTGCGCTGGGCAGTCGTCACCGGCACCAGCACGGTATCGTCCTGATCCCGCCCATCCAGGCTCTGGCCTTTCGCCGCCAGCACGCCAAGGACGACATAGGGGCTGTTCTTGATACGGATGGTCTTGCCGACCGGGTCTTCTTCGCCAAATAAATTCTTTGTAACGGTCTGGCCCAGCAACGCCACCCGCGTAGCGGAGCGGACGTCCGAATCAGTAAAGGGGGCGCCGGCGGAGAGTTTCCAATCCCGCACCGTAAGGAAGCTTGGCAGGGAGCCGATGATCTGGGTGCTCCAGTTGTTCGGGCCATATACCAGTTGCGCCGTGCCGGGCGACGACGGGGCGACGGCGACAACGGCAGGCAGTTCCTCGATGGCTTGCGCGTCTGCTAAAGTCAGGGTCGGCGCCGCACCGCCGCCCATGCGCGCACCGCCGGAGGTGGTGGAGCCGGAAAGGATAATGAACAGGTTGCTGCCCATCGAAGCGATGGAGGCCTGCACCTGCTGCTGCGCGCCTTGCCCCACGGCCAGCATCAGGATCACGGCGCCGACGCCGATCACCATGCCGAGCATGGTGAGCACGGTGCGCAAGCGGTTTGCGCCCATCGCCATCCAGGCTTCGCTGAGCATCGCGCCGATCATGTCGTTGTCTCCAAGTGCTGCGGCGCGGCATGTTCGACCAGGCCATCGTACACGACGCGCCCATCGGACAGGCGCACCAGCCGGCGTGCGTGGGCGGCGATGTCCGACTCGTGCGTGACCAGCACGATGGTGATGCCGTCGCGCTGGTTGAGTTCGGTGAACAGCGCCATGATTTCCTCGCTGGTGTGCGTGTCGAGATTGCCGGTCGGCTCGTCGGCGAGGATCAATTTAGGGCGATTGACCAATGCGCGCGCAATGGCGACGCGCTGCTGCTGCCCGCCGGAAATCTGGTTGGGGCGCGAGTGCCGGTAACTGCCGAGGCCGACTTTTTCCAGCATCTCGTTGGCGCGCGCCGTGCGTTCGCCACGGGGGATGCCGCTGTAGATCAGGGGCAGGGCGACATTGTCTTCCAGGCTTGCCCGCGGCAGCAGGTTGAAGCCCTGAAAAACAAAGCCGATTACCTGGTTGCGCAGGTGTGCCAATTCATCGCCGCTCTGCTTGTTTACATCGCGGCCATTGAGCAAATAGGAACCGCTGGTCGCCACATCGAGGCAGCCCAGAATGTTCATGAAGGTGGATTTGCCGGAGCCCGACGGTCCCATGATGGCAATGAATTCGCCGGGCATCACCGTAACTGCCACATCCTTGAGCACCGGCACCGGCCCGGCATCGGTCACGTACTCCTTGTATAGCCGCTCGATGCGGATGACGGGGTTTGAATCCATCTGATAAGTTTCAGGCATCAGAACAATCTCATGCCGGGAGGCCCGCTGGAACTTTTGGCGGGCGGCTGGCTGTCTTCAATGATGACTGCGGCGCCTTCCTTGAGCTCGCCGCCCAGCACTTCGGTGAAGCGGTTGTCGGTAATGCCGAGGGTGACTTGAATTGGCTTGAGCTGGCCTTTTTCGAGCATGTATACCGTACCAGTGCGTGCGGCATCGGCAGAGCCATTGTCCTTGCCGCGCCCTTCCTTGCGGGCTTGCCCATCCTTGTTGCCTTCTTGGGGCTTGCCGCCGCCGCGCGGCTTGCCTGCGCCGGGTTTCGCCTCGCTGGAGCGGAAGCGCAGGGCTGCATTGGGAACCAGCAATGCATCCTTGCGTTGTGCGACGATGATGCTCACATAAGCCGTCATGCCCGGCATGAGAGCCTGATCAGAATTATCCACGGCAATGACTACGTCGTAAGTCACCACATTCTGCTGTGTGGTGGGATTAAGCCGCACCTGGCGCACCACTCCCTTGAAATTGCGCTCCGGATAGGCATCCACACGAAAAGTGGCTGCTTGGCCTTCATGGATATTGCCGATATCCGCCTCAGCATAATTCGAGTCAATCTGCATCTTGCTCAAGTCCTGCGCAATTGAAAACATGGTCGGCGTCTGGAAGCTGGCCGCCACGGTTTGGCCAACATCCACCGCGCGCGACACCACCACTCCCGATACCGGCGAACGGATTATGGTGTAAGCCAGGTTGGTGCGGTCGCGTTCTGCTTGCGCTTCAGCCACGGCAAGCTGCGCCTGCGCCGATTTGAGCGCCTGCACCGCCTGATCCAGCTCCTGGCGCGATACGTATTCCTGTGCGTAGAGCGTGCTCATCCGCGTCTCGTTTGCAAGCGCCAGCTCCAGTGCGGCTTTTGCATTGGATACATTTGCCGTGCTTTGTTGCAACTGTGCATGGAGCAAAGCGGGATCAAGCTCCAGCAATACCTGTCCGGCCTGCACGTGGTCGTTAAAATCGGCGTACAGTTTTTTCACGATGCCCGAGACCTGGCTGCCTACGTTCACCAGCTTCACCGGGTTCAGCGTGCCATTCGCCGAAACGATCTGGGTAATGGGGCCACGCTCCAAAGGGGCAGTTACGTAACGATTTTCCGGCGGGATTTTCTGCGGCATCAGCCACCAGGCAGTTGCCCCGGCTGCGCTTAATACCAGCAACACCAACAAGCTTCTTTTGACGAGTTTATTCATGAAGTGCCTCATTTTTTGTGCCAAGCATAGTCAAGTCAAGTTGCCCAATGGCTTGTGCAAGGGCAAATTTGCTGGCCTGAAAGTTATACAACGCGGAGACACGCTGCTGGTGCGCGCTGGCCAGTGTGCTTTGCGCGGTCAGCGTATCCAGGATGCTGCCCACACCCGCCTTATAGCGCCCCAGCGCCATTTTTTCCGACTGATCCGCGGAGGCCACCAGGTCATCTGCGGCGCGCAACGCCTGGCTGTTGGTCAGCAGCGCCTGATAGGCCTGCCATACTTCCAGCGCAACCTGGTTTGCCAGCCGGTCGCGCTCCGCCACCTTGCCCTCCAGTTGCGCCTGCGCGGCACGGTTGCGGTAAGTATCTTTAAAACCGCTGAACCACGGCACATCAATCCGGATGCCGATGCTGTTGTCGTAGCGTGTGCTGCTTATAGCGTTTGTGGTTGTTTCTGCGCGCGCGAGCGAACTGCTCAAATTGACGCTTGGCAGGCCCGCCGCCTTGGCGGCGGCAAGCTGCGCCTCGGACGCCTTGATCTGCGCCTCGGCCGCAAGCAGGTCGGGGCGGCTCTGGCGCGCCTTTTCGATCAGCTTGCCGATACCCTGCTCAGCAACTTCATCCGGTTTGGATTCCGGCTCCGAAGCCAGCTCAAAAGGCTGGCTCGCGTCAAACCCCATGATATTGGCCAGCGTGCCTTGCGCATTGGCGGCGTCTCCTTCGGCGCGGATCCGGTTCAGCACGGTTTGCGACAGCGCGGTTTGCGCCTGCAAGCGGTCAGCCTGTGTCGCGGTTCCTGCCTTGTAACGAACCTGTGCGGCATCCAGGCTCTTGCTGGCCGCCGCCTCGGCGATTTTGTAGGATTCCACGCTGGCGCGCGCGGACAAGAGTGTGTAATAAGACTGCACCGCGCTCAAGAAAACACCCTGCAGTATTTCATCGCGCGTGGCATTGGCCGCAACCAGCAACTGCTTGGAATTTTCCACATCCGCTTCGCGCCCGCCGAAATCATACAGCAGGTAATTGATGGTTACGCTGATGCCTTTTGTATCCTGGGTGGTCGTCGCCCCCGCAATGGTGCGGCTGCTGGAAATGGAAATCGGCCCGGCCAGGGTGGGCAGGTAAGACGAAATGCTGGAACCTAACTGTGCGGCCTGGGCGCGCGAATTCGCCCATACCGAACGGGTTTGCGGGTTGTTGCACAACGCCAGGTCGACAACATCTGCCAATGACAGTTGCTTTTGTATCTTTTCTTTCCGGCACATTGCGGCATCGCTGGTGCCGGCAAATGGCCCGGAGGCTACATATTGCTTGGTGGCAAACAAATCTAAACTGCCCAGCGCACTGGACGGCCAGCCAAGCAATACGCATTCGAGCAGCGCTACGGCCAAGCCTGTGTGATATCGCCACATGGAGTCGATGTAATTTTTCTTAAGCCAAAAGTGCAGTGTAACAAAATTGCCGGGGAGCTTCCTGAACGCCATGACCTAAAAGGCTTCCGGCAGTTCCTGAACAGCGCTAATCAACTTCACGAGCAACAGCATCTGATGTCATGACGCCACGAGGGTTGCATGCATGAGGCGTTTAACCGGGCATGGCGAACCTTGAGTTGGAATCCACCAGATGAATCGCACTTGTTCCAGTTCCTCTTGAAGGCGTTCCACGCTTGCATGAAACGTAACATGGAATGTGGGCGCCTACCCGGAATCATACAATAACTTTTTGGTAATTCTTGTATCAAATCGCTTACAAAAACAGTTTGTTTTGTACAGAGCGGACATATTGCAGTTACTTTGCTGGATTAAGTTGCCGGTTGCGTTACTCCCTGAAACCATCTGTCAAAAAGAGAAGTTCATCACAGGGCTTCAAAGTTAAGAGTAAGCGGTTTTTTCAGGCAGCCCGCCATGTTGCGGGTGGATGTTTTTTCCGCAAGGGTTAGGGGGTATGCATTATCAAGCTGAGGCAGGCTGAGCATCGGCCGTAATGGCGATCATGAATGTCAACTGACAGGGAGCTGATGCGTTATGGAAAAAGAGTGGGATCCGGAGCCTGTCAGGCAACTGCTCGACCGTTCGCTGGCGCAGCTTGATCAACCTGCGCTCGCCCGTTTGCGCGCAGCGCGTTTTCAGGCACTGAACCGCTATGAAACTCATAACGCAACCATGCCGTTAGTTGCATGGAATGGAGAGCATGCAATCTGGTATGCTTCGGCACAGCGGCACAGTATCCACTATTGGATTGGCGCCATACTCCTTGCAGCCAGCCTCTTTAGCAGCATCGTTTATTGGCAAAATGCAATGGACAATGACGCCAGCGACGTGGATATTGGGATTCTGACGGATGATTTGCCCATTCAGTATTACACGGATTAGCCTGCCGTTATATATTGACCGTATGTTATGCAGATCAACTCGCGAAACAGGTAATATATTTGCAGGTCAAATGGATCGCCCGCTTTGGGGAGGCTTGGAAAGCCCGCCCCCATTTACAAACAGGAGGCATGATGAAACAAATTATCTCGGGAGTAATGCTTGGTGTCTTGTTAGTGACTTCATTATCTGTTTGCGCAGAGCAGGGAGATAGGGAAAGGCATGGAGAAAGACGTGGGGCAACACATTGGGAAGGGCGTGAAATCCACAGGTTTGCTGAGCGTGACATGTACATATGGCGAAGAGGCCAATGGATTCATGGCCGCCATGAAGGACGGCGCGGGTGGTGGTGGGTTGCTGCCGGAATATGGTATTTCTACCCCGTTCCGGTTTATCCATACCCGGATCCTTATACGCCTCCAGTCACGATAATAAATCAGCAGCCTCCAGTGGTGGTAGCTCCGCAAGCGTCTTCTCCAGCTCAGCCGCAGTCTCCGCCACCAGCACAGTCCTGGTATTACTGCGATTCGGCAAAAGGTTATTATCCCTACGTGCCAAGTTGCCCGGAAGCATGGCGTCCGGTTCCGGCCCAGCCTCCTCAAGCTGCGCCGCGCTAGGGGTGTTGCACCTGTTTGTGCGCATAACGCAAGTTATTTGTCCCGGCCAACCAAAGGAAGACGTGATGAAACGAATTATTTACGGAATAACGTTTGGCGTCTTGTCGGTAATTTCATTGCCTGCTCTTGCCGAGCACAGGGAAGGAGGGCATTGGTCTTATGGACATCATGAAGGGTCGCTCGGATGGTGGTGGGTTGTTCCCGCCGCCATATTGTATTCCAACGCTGTCCATTATCCCTATCCTGATCCTTATACGCCCCCGGTCACAGTAATAAACCAGCAGCCTCCTGTGATAGTGGCGCCACAAACAAATACACCGCCTGCCCAATTCTGGTATTACTGTGATTCGGCGAAAGGTTATTATCCCTACGTGCCAAGTTGCCCGGAGGCGTGGCGGCCAGTTCCGGTTCAGCCTCCCCAGGCGATGCCGCACTAGGATTGTCATGCATAACATGTGTCGATGAGAAAATGCGTGTGATGTGCAATTGCTTCGTATAAATATGCTTACCAACCGAGTGGAGGTATTAGTCATGCGTTATTCAATTTTTGCGGTAACTTTCATTGGTGTTCCTTGCATTGGTGTTCTGGCGGGGTGCGTCGCCACCATGCCCAACGGCCCCAGCGTTGCGGTGATGCCTGCCGTGGGCAAGCCATTCGAGCTGTTTGTCGCCGAAGACCGGCAGTGCCGGCAATTTGCGCAACAGTCTATCGGGATGTCGGCCAATCAGGCTGCAACGGAAAGCGAAATGAAAAATATTGCAGCCGGCACCGCGATTGGAGCGGTTGCCGGAGCCGCCGCAGGCGGGCATGAAGGCGCTGGGGCGGGTGCTGCCATGGGTCTGTTAACCGGAGCAGCAATTGGCTCGGGCGAGGCGCAATATAGTGGGCATGAGGCCCAGCGCCGGTATGACATTTCATATGAACAATGCATGTATGCCAAGGGAAACCAGCTTCCCCAAGCGCCTCAATATCAGCCCCGAATAATTTACTCTCAACCGCCTGCATCACCGTACTATCCACCCCCGCCCCCGCCTGCACCGGCAGCCTCTTATCCTTCAGCGCCGCCGCCAGCGCCATCGTACTACCCGCCCCCGCCGCCGCCACCTTCGGGGCAATAATGGCGCTCAATACTGTTTCGGCAAAACCAGGGTAGCAACCAGTCCGCCTTCCGGCGCGTTTTTCAGGGTGATGTCCCCGCCTTGTTTCCTGGCCATATCCCTGGCGATGGAAAGGCCGAGGCCGATTCCGCCGGTATGCCGGCTGCGGGAAGCTTCGAGACGGTAGAATGGAGTGAAAACCGCTTCCAGTTTGTCTTCCGGAATTCCCGGCCCCGCATCGCGGATGCTGATGACAACTTCGTCATCGGTTTCACCTATAACAATGTCGGCCTTTTCCCCATAGCGCAATGCGTTCTCGATCAAGTTGTTCAGGCAACGGCGTATGGCAAGCGGTTGCAGCCTCATGGGGTGCGCATTGCCGGAAACTTTAATTACATCGCCGCACTCCTTGGCATCTTCGGCAAAGGAATGCACGAGTGCGCCAATATCAAGCAGGCAGGTTGCTTCTGGATGTTCATCTCCGCGCAGGTAATTGAGGGCTGTGTCAATAATGCTGGCCATCTCATTGACGTCATTCTGGACATCAGACCGCAACTCCTGCTGGCCGATTTTCTCGGCACGCAGCTTGAGGCGGGTACGCGCGGAAGAAATTTTCCGCGATGTCACCAGCGATTCGCAACTGAAGGGATTGCAGGCGCGCCTCAACATCAACCGCGACAAGGCCAACCTGCTGGGCGTGCAGATCGCCGACATCCGTAGCGCGCTCTACAGCGCATTCGGCGAGCGCCAGGTTTCGACGATCTATACCTCGAGCGACAGCTACCAGGTCATCCTGCAGGCCGCCGTTGAGGACCAAACAGACGAGAGCGCGTTCGGCAAGATTTACGTGCGCGCCAAGGGCGGCACGCTGGTTCCGCTATCCAGCATCGCGACCGTCGAGCGCGAAGTGGGGCCGCTCGCGATCAACCATGCCGGACAGCTTGCGGCAGTGACGGTTTCCTTTAACCTCGCGCCCGGCGCGGCGCTGGGCGATGCGTCCAGACGCATCGAACAATTCAGGCGCGAACTCAACCTGCCGGTGAGCATACTCACCGGCTATGCCGGCGACGCCGCCGCTTTCCAGTCATCTCAGACGAGCCAGCTGGTGCTGGTCGCCATTGCGCTGCTGGTGATCTATGTGCTGCTCGGCGTGCTGTATGAGAGTTACATCCACCCGCTCACGATCCTTGCGGGGTTGCCTTCGGCTGCGGTCGGCGCGCTGGCGATGCTGTGGCTGTTCAACATGGATCTTTCGATCATCGCCATGATTGGCATCCTGATGCTGATCGGCATCGTCAAGAAAAACGCCATCATGATGATTGACTTCGCGCTTAATGCGCAGCGCAACGGCGGCATGGCCCCGCGCGAGGCGATCCGCACCGCCTGCCTGCTGCGTTTTCGCCCGATCATGATGACCACCTCGGCGGCGCTGATGGGCGCGCTGCCTATTGCCATCGGGTTTGGCGCGGGCGCCGAATTGCGCCAGCCGCTGGGTCTTGCCGTGGTGGGGGGATTGTTGTTCTCGCAGGCGATCACACTGCTCATCACGCCGGTGATCTACCTCTATCTCGACCGTTTCTCGGGCAGCGGGCCGCTCAAGCTGGCGGATGATAAAACGTAACCTGATTGCGGAAATTTACTGCGGTGCCATAACCTTCCGGCAAGGTGTGATAGCATCATGATCCATTACTTATTCCAGAGATGCCAGTAAATGCAGCTTGTCCAGAGTGCAACATCATCCCGCCCGGATGCACGCCGTTTTTGCGTCATGACTGTAGGGCGCAGCGGCTCCACAGCACTGATGAATTACCTGGGAAAGTTTACCGACATCGCCTTGCCGTGCAAGGACGTTGACTGCGTGGACAATGAACTGCTGCACCCCAGGATGGCGGCGCAATACGCCGATACGTACGCAAGGCTATGCAGCTTTCCGGTGCGTACACGGGATGAGTTGATTGAATGTTTTTACCGCCATCACGCCGCTTCGGCTTATGCCGGCTTCAAATCAATGCCCAACCGCCACCCGGATTTCGAGGTTTTTTGTTTGCGGCCGGATATCCGGTTCATGGCGTCGATCTGGCGGGCCTCAGCAGGCGCGGTGGGTGTTCGATCCGGAACGCGACAGCCAGCGTGCGCTCGGTAACCTGGAGTATGTGCTGCGCTGCAATGCGGCATTGAAGCGCATTCCCCATGCTGTTGCGCTCACCTATGAGGCGCTGTGCGATCCTGCTTTAAACGATGAAGCGTTAGTTTTTTTGCGCGGCAAGTCCGTATTGATGATCCACGGTCTCCTACACATGGCAGCAGTTATGTCGAGAATTGGGATGAGTTCGACAGTTTCATCAAGGAAAGACTTGCGCGGACTCCGCATGAATTTTTGTAAGTTCGTTTTTTCCGGATGCCACTTCAATAGCAAACCTGACAAATGAAAAAGTTTGCCCTTTACCGGATTCTGGGAAACGACTTGCCTCCGCGCCACAGCGCCGAACAGACCCTGGATAATCTACGCTTCATTCTGGAACGCGAACCTGTTTTCCCCGATTGCGAAAAGAGGTGGGTGGTCAACCGCATTGTTGACCGCGAACAGGAAAGTAAAATCATGTCTTTCCTCGACAGGCACGCGCAAAAATATATCCATATCCCTTTCAGGATCGAAGAATATGCGCAATGCCGCTACGACATAGACGGTTTGCCGAAAGAGCTGTTTCTGCACAACAGGAATACACCGGCGCTTCCACCCGCCCTGCATGCACGATTATTCGAATATCCATTCCGCCACAAGAACCGGTATGCGATGAATAACAATGGGGCGCGGAATGCCGCCCTTGAACAAGGCCGCGCCATGGCCGAATGGATAATGCCTTGGGATGGCTGCTGTTTTATGACCGGGGCGGCTTGGCATGCGCTGCTGCGCGACATGGAATCTTTGTGCGATGAAAAGTATCTCATCGTGCCCATGGTGCGTGTTTATGACAACCTGTCCCTGCTTGACGCCGCCTTCGCGCCTGATCCTGCTGATGAGCCACAGATTGCATTTCATCGGGAAGCGCAGGAGAGATTCGATGCGCAATTACGCTACGGTTATAACCCGAAGGCGGAGTTGTTGCGGCGATTGCGTGTTCCCGGCCCGTGGGAAAAATGGGGGAAAGTGCCTTGGGAGCCTCAAGGCCTGAAGGATTCCAGCGAAGCAGGGAAATTTCGTCATGCGGGTTGGGTGGCTCGCCTTTATTCAGGTTTGCCGCGTGCCAAAGATGGCGACGCGCAAAGGCATTCACATAGAATGGGCGGCATAGTGAGTAAGTTAAGCGAACTCGATGAGCGGGTGCTGCGCCAGAAATTCAATAAGGACACTCTGCTTTTTTATGACGAGACGGTGTTGTCTGCCTGTAAGAATGCATGGGTTGCGGGAGACGGGCATGCCGCCAGCCTTGTAGGTAATCTTCTGCATGACGCGGCATTCGTGCTCGACAAAGGTCCTTACTCGGTGTGCGACAAGACGGCCATACCTCCCGGCGGTAACCCGCACGACTACCTGAGTCCGGCGGCCCACTGGTGGAAGGATGAGGCTCGGCCTGGAGCGGTTTCCCGCAGGCATGACGGGGAGCGTTCCTCCGAAGCGTTGCTGTACAGCCCGGAGAGCGGATGCTATGACCGCACCCGTTTGCAGCTTGCCATTGACCACACGACGCTGCTGGCGCTCGCATGGTATTTTACAGGTGACAACCGCTTTGCCGAGCGCGCTGCACTACTCATACGGGTATGGTTTCTGGATACTGCTACATGCATGAACCCGCACCTGAAGTACGCGCAAATACGCATGGGCGAGGAGAGCGAACAGCAGGGTTACGGCATCATTGAAACCAGGGATTTTTACTTTTTTCTGGATGCGGTGCGCCTCGTATTCCGCACCGGAAAAATTTCTATGGCAGAGCAGCTGCAATTCCGGCAATGGTGCCGCGCATTCCTGAATTGGCTAATGAACAGCCCGCAAGGCAAGCGCATGTTCTTTGCGCAAAACAATCAGGGCACCTTCCATGATCTTCAAGTGGCGTCACTGGCGGCATTCCTCGATAATGCACAACTGCTGCTGCAAGTTCTGCGGGTTAGCAGCATGAGGAGCACGCAACAATTCCAGCCTGATGGAAGCCAGCCCGAAGAGTTGAAACGGAGCAACTCGTTGCATTACAGCGTATTCAACCTTTCCGGGTGGTTTAACCTTGACAGGCTGGCCAGCCTGGCCGGGATGGATTTGTGGAATACGCATATGCGGGAAGGGGGCAGCCCGGCAGCTGGGCTTGCGTGGATATGGTCATTCCGGTACGGCGAATGGCCGTATCCGCAGCGGGATGAATTCGATTATGAGAGGCTGGACTTGCTGCGTTACCTTGCATCTGCGATGACTCAAGATCAAGGGCGCGGCCGGAATGCCGCAATGCCAGGTGCGCAGGGTATCAAACCGGTGTTTCATCCCTATGCCGGGGTGCAGCCGTATTGGCCGTTGGGTATGGCGTGGCGGCGTGTGCAACCTGTTGCGGCGTGACAATCGCGCGCATTTCATTCCACTGCCGGATTTGCACGGATGCAATTCAAACTGATATAGAATATACAAATTATTAACTGCCCAAAACCCGACATGGCCAAAAAATCCCGGCAGGCCGCCGCCGCCCCCAACATTCTGACCCCGCCGCCGCAGCTATCGGTGGAACAAGCGCTCGCCCAAGCCGGGCAGCAGGTTGATGCGGGGCAACTGCAAAGCGCCGAGCGCATTCTGCGCCAGATATTGCAAAGGCAGCCGCGTAATGCATTTGCCTTGCACCTGCTGGGTATTATCGCCCACCATGCGGGCCGCGCCGAACTGGCCGTGGAGTTGATCGGCAAGGCCATCGAAATCCTGCCGACGAATGCACAGTTTCACACCAACCGTGGCGAGATGTGCCGCATTCTCAAACGTCTCGACGAAGCCATCCATCATGGGGAACAAGCGGTAAGGCTCGACCCCGCGCATGCGACGGCGCACAGCAACCTTGGCATCGCCTATTACGACAAGAAGGACTACGAGCGTGCCGCAGCCTGCCAGCACAAGGCGCTTGAACTCAGCCCATCGCTGGTGCAGGCATTGAACAACCTCGGCAGCATCCAGCGCGACCTCAAGGACAAGGAAGGCGCGATCACCTATTACCGCAAGGTGCTGGAAATCGCACCGGACTATCTCGAAGCCATGAACAATATGGGTGCTGTGCTCACCGAACTGCAAAAACCGGAAGAAGCCGTGGTCGAATTGCTCAAGGTGATCCGCGCGCGGCCGCAATATCACGATGCCCATTGCAACATCGGCAATGCCTTTCTGGCGCTGGAAGAATTCGACAAGGCGCTTGCCGCCTTCAACCAAACCCTGGCGCTCAGCCCGGACAATACCGGCGCGATAATGGGGCTGGCCCGCGTCTACAAGGAAAGGGAGCGGCTGGACGAGGCGCGTGCGACCGCCGACCGTGCATTGCTGCTCGCCCCTGAAAAGGCGGAGGCCCACTGCCTTTCCGGCGACATTTACACCAAGGTGGAGGAATATGAACTGGCCGAGGCGGCATACCGCAAGGCGCTTGCGCTCGACGAAAAACTGCTCAGTGCGTATCTGGGCCTGGGTCAACTGCAATTGGAGTTGGGCCAGATCGACGCTTCCCAGGCCAGCTTCCAGAAAGCCATGGAAATCGACCCCAATGAAATTTCGCCGCACGTATCCTTGGCCCACGCCAGGAAAATCAAGCCGGGCGACCCCAGCCTGGAACGGCTGGAAACAGAAGCAGAACACATCGATACCATGCCCAGTTCAAAGGCTATGTCGCTGCACTTTGCGCTCGGCAAGTCTTACGACGACCTGAAAGAATATGACAAGGCTTTCCCGCACTTCGCGGAAGGTTGCCGCCTCAAGCGCGCGCGCATCCAGTACAGCGCCGACAACCACGACAGCGCCTGCAAGAACATTCGCGATTTTTTCAGCAAGGAAACCATAGACCAGCTTCGCGGGGGCGGCGACCCTTCCGATGTGCCCATCTTCGTGCTCGGCATGCCGCGCTCCGGCACCACGTTGACTGAAACCATCATTGCCAGCCATCCCGACGTGTATGGTGCGGGGGAACTGCACGACTTGCTCGCCATCGCCAACCAGCCCATAGCCGGTGTGCGTAGCGAAGGCTATCCGCTATCCATGCGCGGCGTCACCCGTGACGACCTGGCCCGCGCGGGCGCGCGTTACGTTGCCGGGCTGCGCGAGCGCTGCGCCACGGCCAAACACATCACCGACAAGATGCCGGCCAACTATCTCGCCGTGGGCCTGATCCACTTGATGCTGCCGAATGCCAAGATTATCCATATCAAGCGCAATGCGGCGGACATCTGCCTGTCCTGCTTCACCAAACTGTTCAACAACAGCCAATACCACACCTACGACCTTGCCGAATTGGGGCGCTACTACGTCAACTACGCCAAGCTCATGGAGCACTGGCGCAACGTGCTGCCGCAAGGCGCCTTTTATGAAGTGCAATATGAAGAACTGGTCGCCGACAAGGAAGCGCAGACCCGCCGCCTGATCGAATATTGCGGGCTGGAATGGAACGATGCCTGCCTCGAATCGCACAAGACCGAGCGCAGCATCAAGACCGCCAGCATCACCCAGGTGCGCCAGCCGGTGTACACCAGTTCGGTCGAGCGCTGGCGCCCTTATGAGAAACATCTGCAACCGTTATTCGAAGCGCTGGGTAAATATGCGCCGGCAAGGGAAGCGCAGACTTAAGGGCGCCTCTAAAAATTCGTCATTCCCGCGAAGGCGGGAATCCAGCTTTTTGATTTGACTGGGCTCCCGCCTATGCGGGAGCGACGAAATGTGAATTTTTAGAGGTGCCCTTAAGAACTTGTCCGTAAATAATCCAACAATGCGCCGGAAATTTTATTTTTACCAACAACATGTTGCGAGAAATATAAAAAAGTTCCGCGAAAAACTTGCCTTATGCCGGGAGGCGATGCTAAGATTGTGCAGCACAAGAAAATAGCTGTTCGGAAATATTTGCATTACCCACGTTTAAGATCAATAACATTAAAAGGGAGCCTCACCATGTCGACCAAGCAAAAACGCGCCACACCAAAATGGAAACGTAATGCCCTGAACACCGCCGTTGCATTGGCGATCACGAGTTTAAGCTCGGTGTCGGTGTGGGCGGCGCCATGCGTTAGTCCCATCAGCGGATCTGTTCCGGGTTGCGATGCATCGAGTACTTATAACCTCACCATCAATCCTGCCGGGAATGTGTCCACAAACGGTGGGTCAGCTCTCCATTACAACAATTCCCTGAGCGGCTTCCTGATCAATAACGGCAACATCGCGAATGGCACCAGCAACACCTGGGCCAGAGGGGTAAGTATAGGGAATAACCTGAGCGGCACCCTGACCAACGGCGGCACCGTTTCCGCTACCGCAAACAAGTGGGCCACTGGTGTTTATGCGGCCGGCATATATGTTGACGGCAACGTCACCGGCCCGTTGAGCAATAGCGGCACCATCAGCGGGGTTAGTACAGTAGATAACTCATATACTGCCAACATTGTCGCACACGCCTTTGGTCTCGAAGTCGGCGGTAACTTGGCGTTGGGCAACAGCGGCACCATCAGCGCCAGCGCCACCAACAACGGCTCCTATGCAAATGTGATTGGTGCGACTGCCACTGCCATCAGGGCGAGCGGCGACCTTGTCTCGCTGAGCAACAGCGGCACAATCAGCGCCAGCGCCACCAATAATGGCTTTTGGGCGACTTATATAAACGCGGTTGCCTACGCCGTAGATATCGGCGGCGACCTGTCCGGCACGCTGAGCAACACGGGAACCATCAGCGCCAATGCCAACAATTACGGCACATCTGCAGGTCAACTGAATGCGACTGCCTATGCTATCCATATCGGCGGCAACCTGTCCGGCACGCTGGGCAACAGCGGCACCATCAGCGCCACCGCGACTTCGACGAATTCCAGCGCCAGTGCCACCGGTGTTTATGTGGATGGCGACCTGACCGGCACGTTGAGCAACAGCGGCACCATCAGCGCGAACGCCGATGCCAGATATTATGCGTTTGCCGCCGGTGTCAATGTGAATGGCAATCTGTCCGGCACGCTGGACAACAGCGGCACCATCAGCGCCACCGCCAATTCGAATAATACCACCGCCAGCGCCTATGGTGTTTATGTGGGTAACAACCTGACCGGCACCTTGAACAACAGCGGCACGATCAGCGCCGCCGCATCTGCATCGAGCTTTGCTTATGCCGCCGGTGTTTATGTGGGCGGCAGCTTGTCCGGTACGCTGGGCAACAGCGGCACCATCAGCGCCACCGCGACTTCGACGAATTCCAATGCCAAAGCCTATGGTATTTATGTGGGTAACAACCTGTCCGGCACCTTGAGTAACAGCGGCACGATCAGCGCCACGGCCAATGCTTCGAATCATGCCTATGCCGCCGGTGTTTATGTGGGCGGCAACTTGACCGGTACGCTGGGCAACAGCGGCACCATCAGCGCCACCGCCAATTCGACTAATTCAAACGCCGCTGCCACCGGTGTTTACATGAATGGCAGCCTGACCGGCACCTTGAGCAACAGCGGCACGATCAGCGCCACGGCTAATGCTTGGAATAATGCCTATGCCGC
>JAHFRC010000092.1 GCA_023259015.1 Nitrosomonadales bacterium
CGAATATCAGCAGCAGGGCGCGCATCAGAAGAATAACGAAAGCGCCGCTTTCAACCCGGTGTGAATGGGCGCAAAAGACGCCGACTCGCCCGCCTGGTGAATGTACTCCAGCTTCCAGACTATCGGCGCGCGCCTGTAGGCAACCACTGCCATGGTGCTCCGGGAGGGCTGGCTCACGGTGTGGTCCTGGTAGTGTTCCCATGCCAGGATGCCGTGCCATTGGGGTGTAATGGCGTAATCGGCAAGCCCCAGAATACCCGATTCATTGTCATGCAGCCGGGGCGCCGCTCCCGCCAACACGTCGCCTGAAAAGCGGGCCGTTATGGCCTCGCTTTCCAAGCGCAGCCCGCCAAAGGATTTGTTGGCATTGGCCCCGTACAGGGTGAACATTTCCCCGCTCTCGATGAGTCGGCCATGCTGGAAGGATGCGCCAATCTTGTCCAGCAAACCCAGTGGCATGTTGATGTGCCCGCCGAGAACATTGTGGAAGTTTCTTGTGGTCTGGTTCACAGGCCGCTTGAACCACTCGTTGTCCGGCTGCCAGTACAGTTGAAAGTCCGGGGTCGCGCCATCTTCGGGGTCATGCATCCAGTTGATCCCGCTTGCGTATGCGTGGAAACCACGTGCTGTCGTGTACGGACGGGTAATTGTGGGGATCAAGGGCGCAGCATGCACCAGGTTCCAGTCACCCAGCGGGGTCAGTATCTTGCCGATGCGCAAGGTGTCATGTTCGGATAATACGGCGTCGTTGTAAAACCGCTCGACGATGATATCGCCGTTTTCGCGGCCGCCGCCCTGCCGGATCAAGGTATGTTTGGACAGTTCAATTTCCATGAAAGGGTTGACCCACTGGCTGATGCGGCCGCCGGCGAACAGGCTCAGGTCATCCAGATCAAGCCTGGAAGGAGCGTCGAAACGGTCCACAACCTCAATGTTTGCATAGCCTGACAAGTAGTAATCGCCGGTATGCCAACCTTGGCCAAGCTCATAAGGCACAGACATGTCGGCGCCACCGTCACCGGCATGGCTTATGGAAGAAAATAAAAACACGAGCAGGGAAAATAATAATAATGGCAGCAGTTTATGGCGCATGGTATTTATAGTGGGTATGTGAAGTAAATAGAACCGTATATTTCTCATTATATACCTTAAATTCAGGCCTTCTTAAGTACAAGCTTACGCGGATTTAGCAGCGAAGTGCAACTGTTTTATTGCAGCATGATGAGGCGGCAAATGGCGCTAGTTGCTTCAGCTTGTATGCGTGGAGCGGTCGGTCGCAATTCTTCTGTCAAGAGCCGTTAGTGATGGCGCCAGATGCGGCAATACTGGATGTGCCGGGGCATGGTTTTCAGCAAGCCATGCCCCGCTCAGAGTGAGTAAGCGGCGGAGAGCCCAAGCATCCAGTTGCGCCCCGGAGCCGGCTCGAAGAAGCGGCCGTTGCCATCATTGACGATCACCGAGCCGGCATATTTGCGGTCGTTGAAATTGTCTACGCGCAAAAACTCCTTGAACCGCCAGCAACAGTTTTTTTGCTCGAAGGCAAGATGCAGGTTGCCAATGAAGTAATCCGGCGCGGCATCGGAGTTCTGGTCGTCGACATACACCTGCGCTACATGCCGCAGTTCGAGTGCACCGGTAAAACCGCTGGCCGGATGTTTCCATGAAAGTTCGCCGTAGAGTGTGCTGGCGGGAATGCCGGGCATCCGGTTGCCGGCTGCAATCGCGACTGAAGTGGCCGCAGTGCAGCCCGAGGCGCGGCAGGAGCGGAAGGCTTCGGTGTAAGTGGCTTTGAGCCACGAGTAAGCGGCGGCAACGCCAAAATTGCCGCCCAGGTCTGCATCAAGATTGAGTTCCATGCCATTGCGGTGTGTGCCATCCACATTCTGGAAAGTTGCACGACCGCCGGAATTGCTGGCAGTGACAATTTCGTTTCTGGTTTTGATGTCAAACAGGGCGGCTTTAACGGAAACAGTTTCTCCGAACAGCGCCTTCAAGCCGACTTCCAGATTGTCGCTTTTCGCCGCTTGCAAATCGAGGTTGAGGCCGGCGGCGCCATTGGGTTTGTAGGAAACTTCGTTGATGGTCGGTGTCTCGAAACCTTTGCCAAAGCTGGCATACACATTGAGTGCAGGAAGCGCGCGCCAGGTGGCGCCGAGCACCGGCGTGATGGCGGAGAAGCCGGTTGCGCCGCTGTCATCGCCATTGATGCCGGTGATGTATTTGTCCGCCGAAACGATTTTTACCGTGCTATGGCGCAGGCCGGACATCAGCAGCCACTGCGCGGATGGTTCCCATTGCACCTGCGCGTATTGGTCGAAGTTGTAAATGTTGTTGTCCTCGTTGCGGCGCAACGCGCCGAGCACGCCGGTTTGCGCACCGATAAAATTCTGGAAACCACGGCGCATCTCGTCGAGATTGTCGAAGTTGAGGCCGACGGTCACGGTGAGCGGCGCATTGGCGAGCGTGCTCCTGTGCGTCCAGTGCGTGTCGAAGCCCCAGTAGTCACGCTTCAAATCGACCACTCCGCCGGGATGGGTGGCAGATGCCTGGGAGATGACGGGAATGGACAGATACTGAATCGCGCCACGATGCCCAAGGTAGATCGTTGCATCCAGCCTGTCCGCGAGACCCAGCTTGCACTCGTAGGCCAGGCCGAGTTGTCGCTGGTCAAGGCTCTTGCGCGTATTGAAGTTATTCGCCGAGGCGTCCGCCTGGCGCGGATTGGCGTCAAACTGCGCGCGGGAAAGCCCCAATGGATCCTGCGCCTCCGGCATATCAAGCGCATTGACTACCAGAGTCAGTTTAGCATCCGTATCCGGCCGCCAACTGAACTTTCCGTTCAGGTTTTCACGCCTTGCCGCGCTGTGCTCGCGGTAGCCGTGGGTGCGGAAGCTTGCGGTATTGAGCAGGTAATTCAAGACGCCGTTATCACCGGAAAGTTTGGCAGACAGGCGCTGCGTGCTGAAGCTGCCGGTTGCCAGCGAAGACGTGATCCATGCGCCCGATTCACCGTTTTCGGTAAACAGCGAAATGACGCCCCCCGAGGAATTGCCATACAGCGATGAAAACGGCCCGCGCAGAACTTCCAGCCGCGCTGCAGAACCAAGATCGAAGTGCGATACCTGTCCCTGCCCGTCGGGCATGGTCGCCGGGATGCCATCCGCATAGAGGCGCAGCCCGCGCACACCGAAGCTCGCCCGTGCGCCAAAGCCGCGCGAAGAAATCTGCAAGTCCTGGGCATAATTTTGCCGGTTTTGCACCACGATGCCGGGAATGCGCACCATGGCTTCGGAAAGGTTTACCTGCAACTGGCCGCCCTGCAATCGGCCCTGATCCAGGCTATCAATTGACAGCGGCAAATCGAAAGCGGATTGCTCGACACGCGTCGCAGTGACTACTATCGGCTCAAGGTTCAAAACAGGATCGGCGGCGAGGCAGGCTGCGGGAAACAGCGCCATCAATGGCAGGGTCAGCAGGCAGCGGCAGGGGAGCAAGGCTCGATGAAAATCAGATGGATGAAAGCGGGATTATCCGGGCTGGCGCCAAAGCTGGCAAGCTTGAGCGATTACTTGCGTGCTTTCGTGATTGGCGTGGCGCTTGTGCAGCGTGATACCAGCTTCAGGAGTGGCTTGAGAAGGTGTCAGTTACTTA
>JAHFRC010000012.1 GCA_023259015.1 Nitrosomonadales bacterium
GTTCGTGGTGGATGCGATGACTGGGCAGGATGCGGTGAACACCGCCAAGGTCTTCGGCGAGGCGCTGCCGTTGACCGGCATCATCCTCACCAAGCTGGATGGCGATGCGCGCGGCGGTGCGGCGCTGTCGGTGCGCCACATCACCGGCAAGCCAATCAAGTTCGTCGGTGTCAGCGAAAAGATGACAGGCCTGGAAGCCTTCCATCCGGAGCGCATGGCCTCGCGCGTGCTGGGCATGGGCGACGTGCTGTCGCTGATCGAAGAAGCACAGCGCGGAGTGGATGTAGCCGAAGCCGAAAAACTGGCGAAAAAAGTCCAAAGCGGCAAGGGCTTCGACCTCAACGATTTCAAGGCGCAGATCGTGCAGATGCGCAAGATGGGCGGTGTGTCAGCGCTGATGGACAAGCTGCCCGCACAGCTTTCCCAGGCCGCCGCAAGCAGCAAGGTGGATGACAAGGCCATCAGCCGCACCGAGGGCATCATCAATTCGATGACGCCGCTCGAGCGCAGCAAACCTGAACTTATCAAGGCCTCGCGCAAGCGCCGCATTGCGGCAGGTGCAGGCGTGCAAGTGATGCATGTCAACCAGTTGCTGAACCAGTTCGAGCAAACCCAGAAAATGATGAAGATGTTCGGCAAGGGCGGCATGGGCAAGCTGATGCGCAGCATGGCCGGAAAATTTCCTGGGCTGCGTTAGCTCCCGTTCCACCAATTGCAATTTATCATGACCGCCAAAGCCATCATATTCGACGTGGATGGCACCCTGGCGGACACTGAAGATGCGCACCGCATTGCTTTCAACAAGGCATTTGCAGAAAACCATTTCGACTGGAACTGGGACGTGGCCCTGTATGAAAAATTACTCAAGGTAACGGGCGGCAAGGAACGCATCAAGTACTTTATCGAGACCTGCCTGCCAGGCTTCAGTAAGCCGGCAGATTACGAAGGTTTCATCAAGAATCTGCATCTGGTGAAGACCGGCCATTACACTGCCATGTTGCGCGAAGGCCTCATTCCGATGCGCCCCGGCATCAAGCAGCTGATTGAGGATGCAAGGCAGGCAGGAATTGCCTTGGCTATCGCCACCACCACCTCAGCGGAAAATGTCGCCACACTCTTGCGGCAGGGGCTGGGAGCGGACAGCGAGAGCTGGTTTGCCGCGACAGGCTGCGGCGACGTCATTCCGCACAAGAAGCCTGCGCCGGATATCTACCGATGGGTATTGGAACGGCTTCACCTCGATGCAGCCGACCGCATCGCGCTGGAAGACTCAGAGAATGGCCTGCGCTCCAGTATGGCTGCCGGAATCAAGACATTCGTTGTCACCAACAGCTACACGCGAAACCATGATTTCACCGGTGCGGCAGCGGTGTTTGACGACTTGAGCGATATCGAATATTTTTATCGGGCCGCCGAATTGCCCCTTCCCAAACGGCAGGTTTCTGTTTAGCATTTGATTAGTGTGGGGGTGTAGCTCAGTTGGGAGAGCGTCTGGTTCGCAATCAGAAGGTCGTCAGTTCGATCCTGATCACCTCCACCAGGCAAATTACTTCCTGCTCCCGGACAATCCTTAACGTTGAGTCTGTTTGTCAGGGGCGCCACGCTGTGGAAACGACCACGAATGGTCGATAGGTATCTTGGCTGTAGCTGGTTTGTCGGCCCGGTTGGATGTTGGCATATTTTCTGATGAGAAGTTTTACATTTGCCCGGAAGTTAAACCATTCGTTGGAAAAGCAATTGACTCCACCGGAGCTGCTTGGTTAAATTGCAGCTACTTGGCAAACTTGCCGAAAGGCAAGGGCGCAAAGTCACCGGCCTAAGGGGAGCTATGGTAGCGGGACTGCTACATGGGTATTCATTCATGTGTCCGCCTCATTTGAGTTTTCCATGGTTTTAATCGAAGGTAATGGGTAAATTTGTGAGGTCATCCAAATGAATCATGTTGTTGAGATAGCACCTGATGCCGTGCCTTACGCTTGATAAAGCCTCGCTTGCGTTCGGCGATACGCCGCTGCTTGATCTGGCCGATTTTCAGCTCAACGAAGGCGAGCGTGTCGGCCTGATCGGGCGTAGCGGCGCTGGCAAATCCAGCATGTTGAAAGTGCTGGCCGGCCAGGCCGCGCTGGATGACGGCGCCGTTTGGCATGCCCCTGATGCGCATATCTGTTATGTAAGCCAAGAACCGGCGCTGGACGCGGATGCGACCGTGTTCGACGAACTTGTGCGCGAGTTGGGCGGGCTTCGCCAACTGCTTACCGATTATCATAGCATGACACGCCAACTGGCCGAGTCAGGCGCAGATTTCGATGCGTTGCTCGAAACGATGCAGCCGTTGCAGCTTCAACTGGATGCGGAGAAAGGATGGGCTGCGCAGGAACTTATTGAAACGGCCATCCAGCAGCTTGAGCTGAATGCAGAGAGCCGTATCGGCGACCTTCCTTGCGGGGTGCGCAAGCGTGTGGCGCTGGCGCAGGCGCTGGTGGCAGAACCGGATGTGCTGATCCTGGACGAGCCGACAAATCACTTGAATTTCTCTTCCATAAAATGGCTGGAGGGTTTGCTCAGCAATTTTTGCGGCAGTGTGTTGCTGGTATCCCATGACAGGTGTTTTCTCGACAACGTCGTTACCCGCATTGTCGAACTTGAATGCGGCAGCCTGGCCAGTTTTCCCGGCAATTTCTCGGCCTACCTGCGCGTCAAGGGGCAGATGCTGAAGGGTGTAGCAGCGCTTGATGCAAAACTCGACAAGATGCTGGGACAGGAAGAGGTGTGGATGCGCCAGCGTATCAGGGCACGGCATGCCCGCAACGAAGGCCGTTCGCAGCGGCTGGAACAGTTGCTGCGGAAGCGCGCCGCGCGGCGTACGCCTGTGAACCATACTGGGAAAGATCAAAATGCGGGCAACCGTTCCAACATGTTGGTGGCAGAACTAACGGGCGTCAACAAAAAATTTGGCGCGCAAAAAATTATTGATAATTTTTCCTGCCGCATTCAGCGAGGCGACAAAATCGGTTTGCTCGGGCCGAATGGCGCAGGCAGGAATGTGTTGCTAAAGATCCTTCTCGGTGAGTTGGCGCCGGACAGCGGTGAAGTCAAGCTGTGTGCAAGACCCAGCGTAGTTTATTTAGACCAGTTGCGCGCGCAACTGGATGATGAGGCCACGCTGGCAGATACCATCTGCAAGGATGCGGTATACATCGATATTGGCGGAATAAAGAAAGAGATTATCGGCTATCTTGGCGATTTCCTGTTTTCACCGGAGCGAACGCGCTCACAAGTAAAGAGCTTGTCCTGCGGCGAACGCAACCGTTTGGCATTGGCGCGCATGTTCAGCCTTTCGGCCGACGTGTTGGTGTTGAATGAGCCGACCAACGATCTTGACATCGAAACCCTGGAATTGCTGGAAGAGTTGCTTGCCATGTATGACGGCACGTTGTTCATAGTCAGTCACGACAGCACCTTTCTCGACAATGTGTTGACCCAGGTGATCGCTTTCGAGGGCGACGGCAGGCTGATTGAAGTCGCAGGCGGTTATGCGGACTGGGTGCAAATGAGGCAGCAGCCAGCCACGGAGCAGGCTGCGGAAAAATCACCGCGTAGTGGTGCAACATCTCAAAAGGATAAAGCACAAGGCAAACCGGCGGCGCGGGCGACCGCGTTGAAAACAGCGGATGACAGGGAATATGTTAGGCATCCGGTTCATTGGCGAACCGCCATTGTACATAAGAACGTGGAGAAAAATGATATTTTCCATGGACGCACCAACGACTTATCCATTAATGGAGCGAGTGTCTTTCTCCATCATAATATTTTCAGGCCAGATGTAGTGATGTTGCTGGCAGTTCCACCGCTTAATACAGGGCAAAAAGAGACTATCATCGAAATTCATTGCCACATGGTCTACACCGTGCTTGACTCAGGCCAGGGCCAGTTCCGCGTTGGGCTGCATTTCCTGAGTTTTAAAGGCGACGGCAAGAATATCCTGACGAAGATTTTGTCTAAAAGGGCTATTCCCATCAAGGAAGATTCTTTGAGTTCTGAGAAATGAGCAGATCAATGTCTTAGCTGTTGAGATGCTGGCTCTTGTTGTTGTTCAGAAGATTGCGGTCCGCTTCACGGAGAAAAACAAAATGAAAAATTGCCATTCGTGATGGCGTGTTTTGTTTTTGGAAAGCCTGTAAAGCCATTAACAAATCCCTCTTCCACTCTTGATTGATTTCCCGTTTAGCCTGTCTATTTGCTTTGGGGCGTACTGTAGGCTGTAATAGCTTGAGTAATTGCTTGAGTAATTTGCGAGTAGCTGTTTTTTGAGGTAAGCTGAAACGTGGGGGCCAATATACAAATAATTATTATAGGCAATTCTGGAACGGAGGCTTCAAATGAGGCAGGAATTCCAACCACAATCTACAGACTGCAGAAAAAATATTTTTAACCGGCAGTAAAGCAAGTAAAAAACTGGTTGCACTGCAACAACACCCGCTGACTGAAGTGAACTGGAACTGGCAAAGATCAAATGGAAACTTGCAGAAGTCAAAATGGAGCACGGCCTGTTGGAAAATGCGGTACTGTACTTTGCGGGAACGACAAGACAGGGACTTCTAAAAAATCTCATTTCATCCCAATTGACTGCCCCGCACGAGTCGGTTTTACCACTGATGGATCGGCGCCCCTTTGCGGGGGAGTCGGCCGAACCATGAATTTCTAGAGACTTCCAGATGACTACCGTCAATGGCAGCAAAGCGGGAGTAACCGCATCCCCGTTGGGTGGGGAATCATGGAGACGGCACGACCCGTTGTTGTCATCGCTTATTGAAATTGCCCGTTTCCACGGGCGGGGCATGACCCCGGAAGGATTTCTTGCCGGCCTGCCTCTTCATGAGGGACGCCTTACACCAGCCTTGCTGCGGCGAGCTGCAGCGCGTGCAGGCTTGGCTTCCCGCATTTCGCGCAGACCCCTGGATGCAATTCGCGAAGAGCTTCTCCCTGCAATCCTGCTGCTGAAGGACAATGATTCATGCATCCTGCTCGGTGTGAACGAGGATCACAGCAATGCCCGCGTTGTCTTTTCCGAGGCAGGGCAGGGGATGACCGAGATTGAGTTGGATCGGCTTTTATCCCTTTACACCGGCTACTGTATTTTTGTGCGCCCGCGCTTCCGCTTTGATACGCGAGCCCCGGAAATCCGCTCGACTGTCGATCGCCACTGGTTCTGGGGTGCGCTGTGGAGCAACGTGCAGCTCTACAGGGATGTGCTGGTAGCAGCTTTTCTCATTAACATAATAGCCATCGTCGTTCCATTTTTCACTCTCAATGTCTATGACAGGGTTGTTCCGAACAATGCATTTGAAACCTTGTGGACGCTGGCGCTCGGCGTCGTCATGGTCATCGGTGTCGATTTCGGGTTGCGCATGATACGCGGATATGTGCTCGATGTGGCCGGCAAGCGGGTGGATATTGACCTTTCCGCGCTGATCATGGAGCGTGTTCTCGGTATGCAGATGGTTAACCGCCCGGCTTCAGTTGGTTCATTCGCCGCTAATCTTCGGGCCTTTGAGTCAGTTCGCGATTTCATCACGTCCACCACCGTCACCGCTTTCATCGACTTGCCCTTTGCCATCATTTTCCTCGCCCTTATTGTCTGGCTGGGCTGGATGCTGGCCATACCGCTGATCGTCGCCATGGTTGGGCTGGTTCTTTATGCCCTCATGCTTCAGCCGAAAATGCAGAAACTGACCGAAACCACCTATCGTGCAACAGCCACGCGCAATTCCACGCTGATCGAGAGCCTGGTGGGTATTGAAACCATAAAGACGCAGTGTGCGGAAGGAGTCATGCAGCGCAAGTGGGAGCATTCGGTGGCCTTCCTGGCCAAAGTCGGGGCTGACTTGCGCTACATGTCGTCTTCGGTGGTTAATGGAAGCGGAACGGTTCAACAGCTGGTAACCGTTGCCCTTGTCATCGTTGGCGTCTATCTCATATCGGATCACAAATTGTCCATGGGCGGGCTGATCGCTTGCGTGATGCTTTCGTCGCGCGCCCTGGCGCCTTTCGCACAAATTGCCTCGCTGCTTACCCAGTATCAGAATGCTGCCATGGCCCTGTCGTCACTTGACAAGGTGGTTGCCCAGCCAGTCGAGCGGCCAGAGAATGCGGCCTTTGTGCGCCGCGACCGCATCAGGGGTGAAATCGAATTCAGCCACGTCAAGTTTTCCTATCCTGGCGGATCATCCGAGGTTCTCAGCGATCTCAGTTTCCATATCAAGGAAGGAGAACACGTTGCGATCATCGGCAGGGTGGGCTCCGGAAAATCCACTATCAACCGCCTCATTCTTGGCCTCTATCAGCCGATCGAGGGCAGCATCAAGGTCGATGGAGTAGATATTCGCCAGATGGATCCGGCCGAGGTGCGCAAGGCGGTTGGTTACGTGCCTCAGGATGTCACGCTGTTCTATGGCTCGTTGCGTGAAAATATCACCATCGGCATTCCCCATGTGGAAGATCACGCCATTCTGCAGGCTGCCGAGCTTGCCGGGCTGCAGGAACTGGTAGGCAACCATCCGGATGGTTTTGACATGCCTATCGGCGAGCGAGGAGAATCGCTGTCGGGTGGGCAGCGCCAGTCGGTTGGCATTGCCCGCGCTTTTGTGCATGAGCCCAGCATCCTGCTTCTGGACGAGCCCAGCAGCGCCATGGACAGCTCTACGGAAGAAGTGCTCAAGGCTCGCCTGGCGGCATACGCCCAGGGCCGTACGATGGTTTTGGTCACGCACCGGAATTCACTGCTTGACTTGGTGGATCGACTGATAGTCATCGACCGGGGCAAGGTGGTTGCGGACGGACCCAAGGCACAGATTACCGACGCGCTTCGCACCGGCAAGGTAGGGCGGGGTTGATCATGGAAGATAAATTACCACCAAACGAAACGACTGACGCAGACGGAAAACCTTTGGGGTTTTTCAAAAGGCTTCGGATTAACCAACTCAATCCGTTTTCGCGTAGCGCTGCTGCCACCGACCCCTACGCCGTTTATCGTGTCGAAGACGATAAACTGGCCCGCGATTTTGTGGTCGATGCCGATTCTGCAATCATCGCCCAGGATCCCATGCGCGCGCGAAGAGTCGTGCGTGCGGCTTTTGTTGCCTTTGCCGCCTTTCTCCTTTGGGCTTCAATAGCCAAGGTCGACGAGATCACCAAGGGTGATGGCAAAGCTGTTTCTTCGCGCCAGTTGCAGGTTGTGCAAAGCCTTGATGGGGGCATCGTGAAGGAAATCCTGGTCAAGGAAGGAGACCGGGTGCGCGAAGGGCAGGTGCTGGTCAAGATCGACACGACCCGTTTTCTTTCCAGTTTTAATGAAAGCCGCGCCACCTATCTGGCGCTATTGGCGAAGGCGGCGCGCCTGCGGGCTGTGGCTGAAGGCACGGAGTTTGTACCGCCGCCAGAAGTAGTCAAGGAAGCCCCCGAGCTGGTTAATCAGGAACGGTCGGCCTACCTCAATCGCAAGGCCGAGTTGAATTCCCAGATTGGCATTGCGCGCGACCAGCTATCCCAGCGCACCCATGAACAGGGCGAGGTTCAGGCACATTATGAGCAGGCTCAGCAAGGGTATACGCTGACTTCCAAAGAACTGGCGTTGACTCGTCCGCTCCTCAAATCCGGCGCAGTCTCGGATGTTGACCTGCTCCGCCTGGAACGTGACGTCAGCCGCCTTGAAGGCGAAAAAAACCAGGCTGCGTCACAGATCACCCGCCTGCAGGCAGCGATTTCCGAGGCAAGAAGGAAAATCGAACAAGTCGAACTCGAGTTCAAGAACCAGGCGCGCAACGATCTATCCGATACCCAAGCCAAGATCAGCAGCCTGAGCGAAGGCAGCGTGGCGCTGTCCGACAAGGTCAAGCAGGCCGACATCAGGTCGCCGGTCAATGGCACGATTCAGCGCCTGCTGTATAACACCGTGGGTGGCGTGGTGCAACCCGGCAAGGATATCATCGAGGTAGTGCCGCTTGAGGACACCATATTGCTCGAGGCTAAAGTGCTACCCAAGGATATCGCATTTCTCCATCCGGGGCAGAAGGCCAACGTCAAGTTTACTGCCTACGACTTTGCCATTTATGGCGGCCTGGAAGCGCATGTGGAAAATATCAGCGCCGACTCGGTGATGGACGACAAGGGCAACACGTTTTATATTGTCCGGGTGCGCACAGTCAAATCCAGCCTCGGAGAAAACTTACCCATCATTCCGGGCATGATCGCCGAAGTGGATATCCTCACCGGGAAAAAAGCGGTGCTCAGCTACCTGCTAAAACCCGTGCTGCGAGCCAAGCAATATGCGCTGACAGAGCGCTAATGAAGGGGTAATAAAATGGGCAAAAATATTATTATCACGACCAGCAAGGTATATCCCACAAGGTGGCGGATTGCTTTCCCGTATGCGGAAATCTCCCTGTCTGCACCCGTAAACCCTCCTGCCGACAGCATCGTATGGTTACACAACATGTTGCCTGGAGGAACGCCTCCGGCAGGGGTTCATTTTGTTGTCATGCACGACGAACCGAGCGACGACAAGGGGCTGGAGGCTCTCTCCCTCGGGGCGTCCGGTTATTGCAATGCACATGCAACACCGGAGCTTTTGCACACCATAGAGTCGGTCATCCGCAGCAATGGCCTGTGGGTTGGCGAGTCCCTGCTCAACCGCCTGGTGGGCGGCATCGGCGTTCGCTCACCCATGACTGGACGGCATGAACAACATCCTGCGTTACAGGCGCTCACCAAACGCGAGCGTGAAATCGCGCTGTGTGTTGCCCGAGGAGAAAGCAACAAGGAAATCACCCGCAATCTCAATATCGCTGAACGCACCATCAAGGCGCACCTCACCGCCATTTTCGAAAAACTTGGCGTGCGCGACCGCCTGCAACTTGCGATTTTGCTTAATACCTCCAATTAAATGCAGTATCAATCAGAACGGGATGTCATCATCAAAGTTATCGAACCCGCCTTTGGCTGGAGCAGGCTTGCCCGTCTCGGCTGCTCCAGCCGGTGACGCTGCGGCAGGCTTATCCACTACTTCAAAGCTGCCGCTGCCGGATGATTTTCCCCCAAGCATCTGCATTTCGTTGACAATGATCTTGGTAGTGTAGCGATCCTTGCCTTCTTTATCCTGCCACTTCTCTGTCGTAATTTTCCCCTCGACATAAATCTGCGAACCCTTCTTCAAGTACTCCCCGGCGATTTCCGCCAAGCGGCGGTAAAACACCAAGTTGTGCCATTCGGTCTTTTCCTGTTTCTCGCCGCTCTTGTCCTTCCAATTTTCCGATGTGGCCAGGGTGACATTGGTCACCGCCTCGCCATTGGTCATATAACGCGTTTCCGGATCCTTGCCCAGACGCCCCACCAGTATCACCTTATTTACCGACATTTCACGCCCCCTTTAAAAGTTGCTCCACCGCTGCTTCATCAAAAAACTGCGTATCCACCTTGAGGCAGGCCATGCATTCCGCTGCCACCACCATGGCTTCACGCACGCCGCGCACCTGCGCCAATTGCCGTTGCAAAGTGCTGGAACCTGCCTCGTCGAGTTCCGGCAAATGATACAGCTTGGTGCGCACCGTTGCCGACATCTGCATGGTGCTGGCCACCGCCAGCCAGAGCAGCAATAGCATCAAGGCAAACACAAACACCGCATTGCCCCCGAAATATTGCATCAATACACCGCCGACGGAGGCGCCGACGAATGCGCCGAGAAACTGCATGCTGCTGAACACGCCCATTGCCGTGCCCTTTGCGGCCAGAGGAGCGATCTTGCTGATCAGTGAAGGCAGCGACGCCTCCAGTATGTTAAACGCGGTAAAAACCATCGTCAGCGCCGCCGCCACGCCCCATATGCTGTGCTGTGCCAGCATCAGTGTCAATTGCCCCAGCGCGGCCAGCGCAATCGCGCCCACGAACACCTGCTTCATCATGGCTTTTTTTTCGGCGGCAATAATGGGCGGCACCATCAATACGAAAGCCAGCAATAGCACCGGCAGATACACGTGCCAATGCTGCGCAGCCTCCAGTCCGTTATCCCTCAGCACGGACGGCACCTGCATGAACACCGACATCAGGATCGCATGCAGCGTGAAAATGCCGAAATCGAGACCCAGCAAATCCTTGTTGCGCAACACCTCGCGCAGATGCTTGCTGCTTGCCTCGGTATCGGAATGGAAACGCGTGATGGACGGATCGGGGATTACATATTTCACCACCAGCATGGCTGACAAAGCCAGAATGCCGGTCATGGCGAAGATGCCCGGCACGCCTATCGCCTGGTACAGTATCGGCGACAATACCAGGGAAATCGAGAAGGTGAGGCCGATGGTGATGCCGATCAGCGCCATTGCCTTGGTGCGCTGTTCTTCGCGCGTCAGGTCGGCGGCCAGCGCCATCACCGCCGCGTTCAGCGCGCCGGATCCCTGGATCACACGCCCGATGATGATCCAGTAAATGTCATGCGCGAAGGCCGCAATGAAGCTGCCCAGTGCGAACAGCAGCAGGCTGATATGGATCACCGGTTTGCGCCCGTAGCGGTCGGACATCAGCCCGGCCGGAATTTGCAGGATAGCCTGTGTCAGGCCGTAAGCGCCCAGTGCAATTCCGACCAGCATTTTGTTGTCGCCGCCGGGCAGATGTTCGGCATACAGCGCAAATACCGGCAGGATGATGAACAGGCCCAGCATGCGCAGGCCGTATATGCCGGCCAAGCCAATACTGGCACGGCGCTCAACAGGCGTCATGGAATCTTTATCGGGTTGCATCGAAAGGCTATATTGGCTTGAAAACCCGCGTATTTTAGCAGTTCGCCGCGCTTGCCGACAGGATATATGCAAGCCTTAATTTGCTGGCAGGCTGACACATGAAGATGCTGGAGTTAAAATATTAATGCCGAGTTGGGTATGGTCTTCAATATCACAGGATGTTTGCACAATTGAAAGAAATGAGAATTACCCGTTCCGAATTTTACACCCCATCCTTAAAACGGTTGTTTACCGAACTCTGGTATACACAGCCGTTTTGACTTCCAATGAACAAGGCGTTTATCAAGGAAACCGATGAAGATGAAGAGCTGGAACCGGCGCAGCAACTTCCCATCGGCCTGAAGAATTACATCACGCCATTAGGTTATCAACGCCTCAAGGATGAGCTCGATCAACTATGGAAAGAGGAACGCCCTGCATTGGTGAAAACCATCACGTGGGCTGCATCCAATGGCGACCGTTCGGAAAACGGCGATTATATTTACGGCAAAAAGCGGCTGCGCGAGATAGACCGGCGTATACGTTTTCTTTCCAAGCGGCTGGATAACGCCGAGGTGATTGATCCGACGCAGCGGGTAAATTGCGATCAGGTGTTCTTCGGCGCAACAGTAGTAGTGTGCGGGGAGGACGGCAGCGAGCGAAAATACAGCATTGTCGGGGTGGATGAAGCTGACCCGGCGCGCGGCCTGATCAGCTGGGTGTCACCGCTGGCGCGGGCGCTGCTCAAGGCGCGTGCAGACGACGTGGTAATGTTGCGCGTTCCCGGCGGGGTCGAAGAGCTGGTGGTGGCGGAGGTTGTTTATTGCCACATAAGCTTCTCCGGTTGAGGTGCTTGCAAACCACCACCGCGCATTTTGCTTTCAGTCTAAATTCAGCATTTGAACCACGAAGAACACGAAAACCACGAAGTAGAACGACGGCTTATTCGCCAATGAAATTCACTTTTCTGGTGATAGCCTGGTATTGTAAATCTGCATGAATAATCTTCGTGATCTCTGTATTCTTTGTGGTGAAGTAAGAACTTGTCCGTAAATAATCCAACTATGCGACAGTGCCGACTTTAAGATGCAGTCCACGAAGCAAGACGCGCGGTTGCGTCATTCACAACAAGCGGCTTGCGACACAGGAATGCGCTCAAATCGGCCTGTCCCTCCGGGTTGCGGCCAAAAGCGGCGTCTGCTGCGTTACTCGGCTTGCCAATGGAACGACCATTGGCTTCACCTCGCGCCTTGCATTCATCCGTTTTTGGCCAGCAACGCATGGGTGGATTATTTACGGACAAGTTCTAAGTTTTTCAGGTTCAGCAGAAGCAGTGCGCGAGCAATTGGACTCAGGGGCTCTCTGGATAGCTTGCTGGCGATGAGTTACCTGATGTTGAGCAGATCGATCTCAAAAATCAGCGCAGCATTCGGCGGGATGAGTCCGCGCCCCGCACCGTTCGGGCCGTAAGCCAGGTCGGAAGGGATGATGAGGGTGCGCTTGCCGCCGACTTTCATGCCGTTAACGCCTTGATCCCACCCTTTGATAACCCGCCCCGCGCCTACATTAAAAAGAAAAGGCGCACCGTGATCTGCCGAGCTATCGAATTTTTTTCCTTTGTGATCCGGGGCGTCCGGATCGTAAAGCCATCCGGTGTATTGCACTTCGACCAAATCCCCGTTTTCGGCGTCGGCGACAGCTTTCTTGCCCTCACCAACTTTGCTGTCGATAACCACAAGCTGGGTTACCTTGTCAGACCCGCTTCCCGATCCGGAAAATGCCGGGTAGGCCGGTAACAGCAAAGTCAGCACAAATATTCCCACTCGAAATGAAGTTCTGGCATTGAGCATAATATACCTACAGAAAAATTATCTTAGCAAGCAAGCCAAAAAACTATACCATAATTTGCCGCTTAATATCCCAACACCTTCGCACCCTGATAGAACATAAAGCTGGCGAGCCATGCCAAGGCCAGCGACCAGCCGATGGAAAACAACATGAAACTTATGCGCTTGGATTCGCTGCGCAGAGTGGCCACGGTGGCAAGGCAGGGTGTGTATATCAGCGTGAACAGCATGAAGCTGTAGGCCTGCACCCAATCCAGTTGCAGCGCCAGTGTATGGCTCAGGGCTTGTCCTCCCAATCCGTAAATTACGGCGAGCGCACCGATCACGATTTCCTTGGCGACGAAACCAAAGATCAGCGCGATGGTGAGTTCGGAAGTGATGCCGATAGGCGCAAACAGCGGGTGTAGCCACGCTCCTATCATCCCGGCCAAAGTGCCCGCACTGGCGGGTGCGGCAGAGGGCGGCAGGTGGGTGAGCAGCCAGACCAGTATCACGCCGGTGACGATGAACTTGGTGGCGCGGTGGATGAAGTGCGACACCTCATGCCAGCCGCGCAGAACCATCTGGCGCAGGGTGGGGAAGCGATAGGGCGGCAACTCCAGCACGAACGGTTCGGTGTTGGGGAAGTAACGCTTGAACAGCAGCGCGGTGAGGATGGCGCTGGCAAAGCTGAACAGGTACAGGCTGAACAGCACCAGCGGCGCGGCCTTGGGCGAGAACAGCGCGGCGGTGATGAATACGAATACCTGCAAGCGCGCAGAGCACAGCGAGAACGGGATCACCAGCATGGAGAGCAGGCGCAGCGGGCGCGAGCGCATTACGCGCGTGCCCATCAGCGCGGGCACGTTGCAGCCGAAGCCCATGAGCAGCATCACGAAGCTGCGCCCGTCCAGCCCCATCCTGCCCATCAGCGCATCCATCAGGAAGGCGGCGCGCGACAGGTAGCCGGTGTCTTCCACAATCGCCATGAACAAGAAGAACAGCACGATCAGCGGCACGAAGGCGGCGACGGTTGCCACGCCGTTATAGACGCCGTCCAGCAACAGCCCTTGCAGCACGGCGGGCAGGCTGGCGAGCAGCGGGGTGATGGCGGCCTCGCGCAGCCAGCTGAACAAATCGTTGACGCCGGTTTGCAGCGGCTGGCCGAATAAAAAGATGGCCTGGAACAGCAGGTACATGATGCCGAAAAAAATGGGCAGCCCCAGCCACGGATGCAGCATGAGGTGGTCGAGCTGGTTGGTGAGGTTGTCCGGCAGGCGCGCGGGCACTTGCACCGAATGCTGCAATACATGCGCCATTTCGGCTTCGATCTGCCCGTCCGGCTTGAGCTGGTCGCGCAGGTTTTCCGCGAGGCCGGGTGTGGTGTAGCGTAACGCGCGGGTGACGGCCTGCATGGCTTCGCCGTAGCCTGTGCCGTATTTGGCGCTGAGCAGGAAAATGGGTATGCCCAGCGCTTCCGACATCCTGGCGGTGTCTATGGTGATACCGTATTTCCTGGCTTCGTCCGCCATGTTGAGCAGCACCACCATGTTCAGGTTGAGCTGCTTGAGTTGCAGCAGCAGGCTCAGTTGGCGCTCGATCTGCGTGGCGTTGAGCACGACCAGCGCGATATCCGGCACGTTATCGTGCAGGAAGTGGCGCACCACCTGTTCGTCATCGGAAAAACCGTGCAGGTCGTAGATGCCCGGCAGGTCGACGATCTCGACCATGTCGCCGCCGAGCAGGATTTTGCCGGCGAGCAGTTCCACGGTGATGCCCGGCCAGTTGCCCACGCGCGCGGAAGCGCCGGTCATGCGGTTGAACAGGGTGGACTTACCGGTGTTGGGCATTCCCAGCAGGGCAATTCTTTTCATGCGCGGTGCACCGTGATTTTTTCCGCCTCGATTTTGCGCAGCAGGATATCGGTGGTGCCGATGCGCACCTGCAGGGGGCCGGAGAAACGCGCGCGGCGGATCAGTTCGACCCGTTTGCCCGTGCGGAACCCCATTGCCAGCAGGCGCTGGTGCAACGCTTCATCGGCGTGGATCGCGACGATGGTGGCGGTCTCACCGGTGTGCAGGGTGGATAAAGAAGTCGAATGCATGATTAAAGATAGGCTCGGCAGGAATGTTTTTATCAATGCCCCTTGATTGCTGGCGTGCAGCCGACGCCAGCCGCAAGAGCGGTAAACGAAAAGCATGTGAATAAGCAAACGTTTCTCACGGCAATCCTTATGTCAATTATTAATGCGAATAATAATAGTTCTCATTTGCAATTGCAAGCACTTTCTGGCATGATGCCAAAAAACGACAGGAGAGCGTCGATATGGATAAACCCCAACCAGAGCATCTAAAAAGCGCCGGTCTGAAATCTACCGTGCCGCGGCTCAATATCCTTAATCTGTTCAAGTCCGGGCAAGAGCGCCACATGAGCGCGGAAGACGTGTACAAGCACTTGCTGGCCAGCGGCGATGACGTGGGGCTGGCCACGGTCTACCGGGTGCTGACGCAGTTCGAGCAGGCCAAGCTGCTGGTGCGCCACAACTTTGAGGGTGGCAAGTCGGTGTTCGAGCTCAACCAGGGCAAGCACCATGACCACATCGTTTGCCTGCAATGCGGCCATGTCGAGGAGTTCTACGATGCGGCCATCGAGTCGCGCCAGAAAAAAGTTGCCAGCGAACGCGGCTTTGCCGTTCACGATCACTCGCTGCATATCTATGCAGATTGCGTCAGGAAGAATTGCCCGCATAAGCGATAAGAAATTATTGGCGCCATAATTCACAGCATTGCCCTTTGGCGCGCTGCAGTATTACGGTAGAATGCCGCTTTATTTTGGCGGCAGGAAATAATGATCAAGGGCAGTATCGTTGCAATAGTCACTCCGATGCATGAGGATGGCAGCCTGGATTTGGCAGCCTTCCGTGAATTGATTGATTTTCATGTCGGACAGGGGACGGATGGCATTGTGGTGGTAGGCACCACCGGAGAATCCCCCACGGTGGATGTGGAGGAGCATGAGTTGCTGATCCGGGTTGCGGTGGAACATGCCGCCGGACGCATCCCGGTGATCGCAGGAACCGGCGCTAATTCAACCACGGAAGCCATCGAGTTGGCTGCTTTTTCGAAAAAGGTCGGCGCACAGGCCTCGCTGACAGTGGTGCCGTATTACAACAAACCGACGCAGGAAGGCATGTACCTCCACTTCAAGACCATTGCCGAAACGGTGGATATGCCGCATATTTTGTACAATGTACCCGGGCGCACCGGTGCGGACATGCATAACGATACGGTACTGCGCCTGGCGCAAATCCCCAACATCACTGGAATCAAGGATGCGACCGGAAACATTGAGCGCGGCAGCGATCTGCTACAGCGCGCCGCTTTATTGAAGCGTAAAAACGGGGATTTTGCGATATATAGCGGCGACGACGCGAGTACGCTGGCGCTGATGCTGCTAGGCGCGCACGGCACGATTTCGGTCACCGCCAATGTGGCGCCAAGGCTGATGCACGAGATGTGCATCGCCGCCCTGAACGGCGAAGTGGTCAAGGCGCGCGAGATCAATTTCCGTTTGCTCGGTTTGCACCGCCACCTGTTTATTGAATCCAACCCGATTCCGGTGAAATGGGCGGTGGCGCGTATGGGGAAAATCAGGAATGTGCTGCGCCTGCCGCTCACACCGCTGTCTTCTTCCTCGCAAAATGTGGTGGAAAACGCAATGCGGCAGGGGGGGGTAATTTCAGAATGATGCAAGCAACCAAATCGAGGGTCCGCATGAGAACACTAAATCTTGCCGTATTGCCCATCATGATATTGACCATAGCCGGATGCGGCACCATGGATCTTGAGGGTAAGCGTGTTGATTACAAGTCCGCCACTATTAAGGTGCCATCGCTGGAAGTCCCGCCCGACCTGACTATGCCAGGAGCCGATGATCGTTACGCCATTCCTGAAGGTGGCGAAGATACAGTGGCAAGTTATTCCGATTTTGCCAAGGGTGGCACGCCTCAGGCGAAAGCTTCAACCGTATTGCCCGAGGCGAAGAGTGTGCACCTTGAGCGTAATGGCCCCCTGCATTGGCTGGTGGTGGCTGACCGGGCGGAAAATGTATGGCCCTTGATCAAGGCATTCTGGCAGGAGAAAGGTTTTATTATCAAGACTGAAACCCCGCAGGCCGGCATTATGGAAACAGACTGGGCGGAAAACCGCGCCAAGATTCCGAAGACCGGGCTGCGTAGCATCATAGGCAAGGTATTTGACAACATGTATGACTCGGGCGAAAAGGATATGTACCGAACCCGTCTGGAACGCAGCAAGGATGGCAGCAGCACGGAAATTTACATCAGCCAATATGGCAAAGAGGAAGTTCTGGACAAGGATGGAAACACCTCCAAGTGGCAGTCGCGCCCGAACGATCCCGAGATGGAAATCACCATGCTGCAAATGCTGATGGCCAAGCTGGGAGGTGAAACGGAAGTACAGGCCAAGGCGCAAAACGAGCCTGTACGGGAAACGGTTGCGGCGCCCAGACTACAAGCGCTTGCCAATGGCAACAAAGTTATCTTGTTGGATGAGCCGTTTGACAAAAGCTGGCGCAAGGTTGGCTTGGCGCTGGATCGCGCAGGAGTTGTGGTGGAAGACAGGGACAGGGCCAAGGGCGTGTACTTCGTGCGTGTAACGGAAGCCGCAAAGGAAAAAGGCTGGCTCGACAAGATGGCTTTCTGGCGCAATGATGGCGGCGCCAAAGTTGCGCGCTATCAGGTGACAGTGCGTGAAGACAATGCAAATTGCGAAGTTGCCGCCAGCAATGACAAGGGAGATAGCAATCCCGCCGCGCAGCAACTTATCGAGATGCTGCACCAGAACCTGGTCAAAAAATAGCAACCGCCGATGCGCTTTGCTTCACTCGGCAGCGGCAGCGAAGGCAATGCACTGGTGGTGCAGTCCGGGCGGACTTGCGTGCTGATGGATTGCGGCTTCACCCTGGCTGAAGCCGGGGTGCGTTTGGAGCGTCTCGGCTTGGCGGCAGACAGCATCAACGGCATCGTGGTGACGCATGAACACGGCGATCACATTGCCGGGGTGGCGCGCCTCGCGCGCAAGCATTCAATCCCAATATGGATGACACACGGCACGCGGCAGGCACAGTACGAGGTGCTGTCCGGCTTGCCCGGTTTGAACGAAATTTCTCCCCAGCATTCTTTTGCCATCGGCGCGCTGCAGGTGCAGCCTTATGCCGTGCCGCACGATGCAGCCGAGCCGGTGCAGTATGTATTCAGCGACGGGGCCAGGCGGCTGGGAGTATTGACCGATACCGGCAGTTCCACGCCGCACATCGAGGCGACGCTGAGCGCTTGTGATGCACTGGTTCTGGAATGCAATCATGACCCTGAAATGCTGGCCAATGGCGACTACCCGTCGAGCCTCAAACAGCGCGTCAGCGGCCGCTTCGGCCACCTGAGCAACAGGGAGGCGGCAGCGCTGCTGGCGAGGCTCGACAACCGCCGCCTGCAGCATCTCGTGGCGGCTCACCTGAGCCGCAAGAACAATACGCGGGAGCTTGCAGTTGCGGCGCTGAGCGCAGTATTGAACTGCAACGCGGACTGGATTGCCGTGGCGACGCAACATGAAGGGCTGGGCTGGCGGGAGATTTTGTGAGTGCCGCATGGCGGAAAACAAAAAAGCCGACTTGCGTCGGCTTTTTTGTTGAGCAAAACCTGCTTAATGCTCTTTTGCAGGTTCGGCGGCCGGTGCAGGGGCAGCAGCCGGTGCAGATTCGGCAGGTTTAGCTTCAGCTGCAGGCGCCGGTGCTGGAGCAGGGGCTGGAGCAGGGGCGGCAGCCGGCGCAGGCGCAGCAGGCTTGGCAGCTGGAGCTTCAGATTTGCCACATGCAGTTAAGGACATGGCTAACAGGGCGGCAACTAGAGCGGAATATTTCATTTATTTTCCTTTATTAAAAAGCATTGAACAAAAATAACCCATAAATTCAGTTCGCCTCAACTGACGCCAAAGCGAAGCGACGGCATTTTATCAATATCTTGTAGAAAGTACAGTGGAAAAATGCGCAAAGCGGGCTAAAGCCCCAAGGTGGTCGATGACAGCGCAGGATGGGAAGAAGTCCACATTTCTACAAAGCGTGATTTCAGGACGCGAGAACCCTCCGCGTCGTTTTGTGCAAGGATGCCGCGTGGATCGTCAAAATGGAAACGGCGCACGTAATGCGACTCGTCTGCCACCGCAAACGGTTCGGTCAGGTGCAGCAAGTGCTTGGGTGTCTGGTAAATGTGCATGCTATGGCTGAACTGGCGCAGCAGCATCATCAGGCGCGGGCAGTGTTGCACTATCTGGCTCGCATCGTGCGCCAGCAAGTGCAGGCGGCTGGCCGGGCTGGCGAGCAGGAAGCGGCGCAGCGTGTCGTAGCGCGCTTCGGAATTGAAGCCGATGCCCACAAAATTCTTCTCAAAAACACACAGGTTCCGTTGCGCAAGGCTGCATAACGCATCCAGCGCCGCTATGTAATCCGCCGTTCCATTTAAGGTGGTGTGTTGCAAACCGGCGTTCATGAAATTGCCCTCCGCTTGCTCTCGACAAATGCAATATAGACGTTTGTTTGGCAGTGGTCAAAGCAACCATGCATACAAGCAAATTATAAACACGCCAGGGCGTAAAAAATATGCACACAAAAATATTTTCAGCCAAACGAAATAAGTTAGAATTCCCTGCAGGAGGATTGGTGAAATGTGGCTGCAGGTTGGAATGGACGCCCCGCAATTTGAATTGCCCGATGCGGACATGAAAGTATTCAGCCTGCAAGCGCAGCGCGGAAAGAAAAATATCGTCCTGTATTTTTACCCGAAAGACGGCACCCCTGGCTGCACCATGGAGGCGAATGAATTTACCCACCTGGATGATAAGTTTGCCTGTTTTGACACACTGGTGGTCGGGGTCAGCCGCGACGAATGCCTGAGCCACGCTGAGTTCCGCGACAAATACGGGCTTTCCGTGCTGCTGCTGTCCGACGCAGAAGCGAAAGTGTGCAAAAAATACGGCGTGCTCTATGACAAGGAAGTGGACGGCCAAAAGAAGGCGGCGATACAACGCTCCACATTCGTGATCGATAAACAGGGCAAAGTGCGCCATGCATTGTACGGTGTCCACGCACACGGCCATGCCGATGAAATTTTTAATTTGATAAAGGAATTGAAATGAAGATTGCCAAAGACACCGTCGTATCCTTGCGGTATGAGTTGACCGACGCAAGCGGCAACCTGCTGGAGAAAACCGATGACCCGATCAGCTACCTGCACGGCGGTTATGACGGCATCTTCCCTTTGGTGGAAGATGCGCTGCAAGGCAAGGATGTGGGCACGGAATTCAATATCACGATGGAACCGGAAGATGCCTTTGGCGAATATGAGCATGAACTGGTGCGCGTAGAACCGCGCAGCCTGTTTCCGGAAGAAATCACCGTCGGCATGCAATTCGAGGGCGGTGCGGAAGACGCAGACGATGAAGACTATATGCTCTACACCGTGGTGGACGTGACGGAAGATGAGGTCACCGTGGATGGCAACCATCCGCTGGCCGGCAAGACGCTGAACTTCATGGGCGTCGTTACCGGCGTGCGTGCCGCCACTGCCGATGAATTGGCGCATGGGCACACGCACGGCGAGGGCGGGCACCTGCACTAAACTGAACGATCAATGAAGGCAGCTTGACGCGGGCTTTTGTGGATGTGAATCATCAGCAATGATGCAGCCCGGATGAAAGATGGCGCAATCCGTGGTCACGGAAAGCTCATCTGCCTCACCGCTCACCAAGCCCGCAGTTGCTTCAGGTAAGACTCTAGCCGGTCATTCAGCGTCTCCGGCGCGGTGACGACATCCCGCATCAGCGAAAACAAAGGATAGGCGCGCCAATCGAACAGGCGGTGTTTTTCCACCATCCGCAAGGTATGCACTCCTTCGCCGGAAATGTCCGCACAATCGCCGCGCGCCAGTTTTCGCCCGAGCGCATGATGATGCGAATCTTCGCTGGTGCCGGTCGCGACAAGGTCGCCCAGACCGGCATAACTGTAGGGCGTGTGCGCATCGCCACCGAACGCTTGCACGATGCCGGACAATTCCGCAATCGCGGCGACCATCAGGTGCCCGCGCATGTTTCTGCCAAGTTTCATTTCATCCGCCACACCGAACAGGATGGCATACACATTTTTCAGGATCACCGACCAGCTCCGGCCGTGCATGTCGCTGGCCTGCTGGCAGATCAGCGTGCTGCCCCGGAACAGGCTGTGCATCACCTCGAAATCCGCCGCACCGGACAACACCGCATCGGCAAAGCCATGCCGCCCTGCACGCAACTCTTCCGAAATCATCGGGCCATACACCACGCCGTAGTGAAGCTTGTCCGCGAACACATTCTCGAACACCTGCGCCGCCGTGCGCCCCGATTCATCCAGGCCCTTGGCGATGGTCAGGCACAGGCTGTCTTTCGCGAGATGTGGCGCGATGCGGCTGGCGATTTCATGGTGCGGGTTCACCGGCAGGCAGAACAGGATCACATGCGCCTCGGTCACCTCATCCTCCAGCGTTGCGTGGCTGCCCTTTACCACCGCGCCCAAGTTCCAGATGCGCACATCGTGGCGCGCAGACAGCAGATATTCCATGGCATGTCCCATCTCGCCATAGCCCAGGATCAATGTGCAGAGTTTCATGCCGAAGCCTTGTCTACTGATGCCTTGCCGTACGCGCGTTCAACCTTCGCAACGCGGATTTTGTAGTCCTCGTACCACAAGGCCTTGCCCAGTTCCTGCGCCGCCACGTGCTCGGCCTGCGCTTTCCAGTTGGCAATGGCTTCATCGGAAGCCCAATACGAAACCGTAATGCCGAAACCATCCGCCCCCCGCACGCTCTCGGTGCCGAGGAATCCCGGCTGCTGCGCGGCAAGCTCAAGCATGCGTTTGGCCATCTGGTAATAGCCGTTGTCGCCGGGCGTGCGGGTGGAAGAGAAAATGACCGCGTAGTAGGGCGGCTCGGGCGTTTTGGCAAAGTGGGAGGTGCTCATTGTAAAAGCCTTAACATATTCTCAAAATTCAAGTTCCAGCGCCCCGCACAAGAAGCGCATGTAGGGTGCGGCCTGCTTGAAGCGTTCTACCACCAGCTTGCGGAAATCCTTCGATGTTATCTCTACTGCGCTCAGCGGCGCGAGTGCAGTGTGATCCTTGAACTTCAAATCCTCCACCAGCGGATGATCCTTGGCGAAACCGCGCGGCGCATTGGCAAGTGTATCGCCGATGATCTCGAAATGCTTGCGGAAATTCTTGTTGTCACGCGCCTTCACCCAGGCATCAGGTTTTTTCACGATGGCCTCGCGCACCTTGAACAGCACGTCCGCCTCGGGATGCCACAGCCCGACCCCGGCAAAACACTCGCCCAACTCATGACGAAAATGGATGCCGATGTTGGTCTTGTACGGAGTCTTGTCGCGGGAAAAGCGCGTATCGCGCTGCACCCGCATCAGTGAGCCGCCCACCTTCTTCGGCACTGCGCGGAAATGCTTCGAGATCGCAGGCATCTCATTCGCCATGTCGCTGATGAAATCCAGCGCGGGTGCGCGCACCAAATCCTCGTAATCCTGCTTGTGTACCTCGAACCACTCGCGGGTGTTGTTTTCTGCGAGAGCCGAGAGGAAAGCGAGGGTCTGTTTGCTGAAGTAACGATCAGTCATTTCGTTGGCTTCTCGTTGGGTTTACTATTTGCTCAAGAGTCCAGCCGAGTTAGCTTTTGCAATTAAGTAATTTACAAATGCTGAACACGATACAACCATGTATTTCGCTTCATCAAAACCTATGTTTGGTTCATCAAGGATTGCATGGCGGATACCATCTTCATCGCTAGTGTAGCCATATAGGTTATTGAAACCAGCTCTTAGTGCTCCGTGAAGGTTCGTCTTTTTTGAAAGCTCATCTAGAGCATCCGAAAGACCTTTGGAGTTTTCCTTGCCGAAAACTTTCGCAATGGACTCAACAGCACTGATGGATTCTTTTATCGAATTTCTGTAATCCGGTTCGGGCTTTTTCGCCAATAGCGAGAGGGCTGCCTGTAGGTGGTGGTGAGCACCATCAAGCCCGATTCTCGATGTCATTTCAATGGCGCCAGCAATTTCAGTTGTTTCTGCCGGATTCGATATTGGGGCTAATACACCACTAATGAAGCGATAGCCTGATATTTCTCGTTCAAAGATAACGTTGAAAATTTTTTCAAATTTCTCACGGTTATAGGCTGGCTGCTTCAGGATATTCTGGTGGTTATCGACTACAAATTCGACAAAGTCGTATACGCCGTACCAAGGAAGAGAGAAGAAATATGCCTTAACCCACTTTCGGCATTCATAGTCGTGATAAGGAAGATCGTCGACAGGAACCTTACGAAAAAATTGAGCTACCCATTTCGCAAGTGGAATCCAGTAGTCGTGTTGGCTCTCGTATAAGGAGTGAATGAAGTTCCATATGGAATTACGGAGTGGGTCATTCATACCCTCTGTTTGCAACATTGGCGCGGCTTCAACAAGTTTCAGACGTTCAGAGATTTTTTCATGTTTGTTGACTGCCTTAAGGGCGGCCAATTATCAGTTTGTTGCGCAGCATCCTACACCAGCTTCTTCAACTGATACAGCTTCTCCAGTGCCGCTTTCGGGCTGAGTTCGTCCGGCTGCACGTCGCGCAACGCACTTAACAGAGGATGCTCTTCCGGCTCCGGCGCATCCGGCACGGCGGCAAACAAATCTCCTTGCGGATTCTGTGCGGCGCTCTGCTGTTCCAGTTTCACCAGTTGTTTCTTCGCGCTGCGGATCACGCTGTTCGGCACACCCGCCAGTGCGGCGACTTGCAGGCCATAGCTCTGGCTGGCCGCGCCTTCGTTGACCGAGTGCAGAAACACGATACTGTGCTGGTGCTCGATGGCGGCGAGGTGGACATTGGCGAGCTGCTGGAATTCTTCATTGAGCCGCGTGAGTTCGAAATAATGTGTGGCGAACAGCGTGTAACTACGGTTGTTTTCCAGCAGGTGGCGGGCAATGGCGTAGGCGAGTGCCAAACCGTCGAAGGTGGAGGTGCCGCGCCCGATTTCGTCCACCAGCACCAGACTTTTTTCGGTGGCGTTGTGCAGGATATTGGCGGCTTCGGTCATCTCGACCATGAAGGTGGAGCGTCCGCTGGCGAGGTCATCCGATGCGCCGATGCGCGTGAAAATCTGGTCGATCTCGCCCAGCACGGCCTCCTGTGCCGGGATAAAACAACCGACATGGGCAAGCAGTGCGATGAGCGCGACTTGGCGCATGTAGGTGGATTTGCCGCCCATGTTGGGGCCGGTGATGAGCAGCATCTGGCGCGCGCCGTGCATGTCGGTGTCGTTGGCGATGAAATTTTCCACTTGCGCTTCCACTACCGGGTGCCGTCCTTTGCTGATGCGCAGCACAGGCTCGTCGCTGAAAGTCGGCGCGCTGAAATTCAGCGTGGCGGCTCTTTCGGCAAAAGTGGCGAGCACATCGAGTTCAGCAATCGCGGCAGCGATGCGTTGCAGTTGCGGGATAAACGGTGCGAGCTGGTCGAGCAGTTGTTCGTAGAGAAACTTTTCGCGCGCTAGCGCGCGCTCGTTGGCGGACAGCGCCTTGTCCTCAAAGGTTTTTAACTCCGGCGTGATGTAACGTTCTGCATTTTTCAGTGTCTGGCGGCGGCGGTAATCGTCCGGCACCTTGTCCGCATTGGCGACGCTCACCTCAATGTAGAAGCCGTGCACGCGGTTATATTCGACCTTCAGCTTGTCGATGCCGGTGCGCGCTCGTTCGCGTGTTTCCAGCGCCAGCAGGAAATCGCCGCAGTTGGTCTGGATGCCGCGCAGTTCGTCGAGTTCGGCATCGAAGCCGTCGGCGATGACGCCGCCTTCCCTTAGCACGGAAGAAGGTTCGGGTTTTATAGTTTTCTGTAACAGATCGACTAATTCGTTACCCGTTCGTCCTGAGCTTGTCGAAGGGTGAACGGGCGCCACAGTCTGGTCGTCGCTATGCGACGATCCTTCGACAAGCTCAGGACGAACGGACAGGTGGAGTGCGTCGGCTAAATCTTTGATGAGCGGCGCATCGCAGTTGGCAAACAGCGCATGCAGCTTGGGCAATTCTTTAAGTGTGTCGCGCAAGCCGGATAAATCGCGCGGGCGCGCGCTCTTCAGTGCGATGCGGGCGGTGATACGTTCCACGTCCACGCAGGGCTTGAGATGGTCGTGTACAACCCCTCCCAGCCTCCACAACCCCCCAGCCCCCTTGTCAGGGGGAGAGCCAGGGGAGGAATCGCCCAGCTTGTCCACCGCATTCAGCCTGCCTCGCAGTACGGCGCGATTGCGCAAGGGATGGTGCAACCAGTGACCGAGCAAGCGACTGCCCATATTGGTAGCGCAGGTGTCGAGCAGGGAAAGCAGCGTGGGGGCGGACTCGCCGCGCAGGGTCTGGGTGATTTCCAGGTTGCAGCGCGTAGCCGCATCCATGCGCACGTACTGGTCGGCGCTGTATACCTGCATGGCGCGCACGTGCGCGATGCTTTGTCCCTGCGTGAGTTTGGCGTAGCCGAGCAATGCGCCTGCCGCCTCGATGCCGAGCGTAAAATCGTCACAGCCAAAACCGGCGAGATCAAGCGTGGAGAACTGCTGGCACAGCGTGCGGCGCGCGGTTTCCAGATCGAAGTGCCAGGCTGGCAGCGATTTGTTCGCGGCAGTTTCATATTGCGGGGCACGCGCGTTTTCGGCGACCAGAATTTCAGAGGGTTGCAGGCGCTCAAGCTCAGCAGGCAGTTGTTTGGCATCGCATTCGGCGACAAAGAATTTGCCCGAGGCGAGGTTGAGCCACGCCAGCCCCACTTCAACCCCTCCCAACCTCCCCAATCCCTCCCCAGCCCTCCCCTTGTCAGGGGAGGGAGAGTAAGAGATTGCCAGAAGCAGGCTGTCGCGCTTCTCGTCGAGCAACGCGGAATCGGTGAGTGTGCCGGGAGTGACGATGCGCACTACCTTGCGTTCGACCGGGCCTTTGCTGGCAGCGGGATCGCCGATCTGCTCGCAGATGGCCACCGATTCGCCGAGCTTGATGAGCCGCGCCAGATATTGTTCTACAGCGTGATACGGTACACCCGCCATCTTGATCGGATGCCCGTTGGATGCGCCGCGCTGGGTCAGCGTGATGTCGAGCAGCTTGGCCGCGCGTTCGGCATCCTCAAAAAACATTTCATAAAAATCGCCCATGCGATAGAACAGCAGCATGTCCGGATGCCGCGCCTTGAGATGCAGGTATTGCTGCATCATGGGCGTATGGTTTGTTTCTTTGCTCACACTGTCCAATTGTTTAACCGTTGTTTGATATTATTGTAATAATCTGAACACCCTGCGTATGGAATTTGTGCCGGTAAATATGGCGATTCGTTATGGTGTTGCCGGCATGCCATACCACTTTTTTAACATTCAATCCTTGCCTTGGCGCCTGGTGTTTGCTTTGGAACGCGCCTCGGCGCACAAGTCGATTTGGCTAAATGGCATTTTACCTCACGCTACGCAGCCTCACCTGGTGTGTCGCCTGCATATTTCTGCACCGCGCTTGGCGAATTTATCTGGCCATTTCACCCCAAACCTATTGTTTTGCTGCCTTTGGCAGCTGTCCGGATATGGGCGCGAGCAAGGAGGCCGCTCAATTTACCGATGTACCCATGCCTTTCGGCATGTATACTTAGCACTTACTGAAGATGTTCCCGTTCAGGTTTATGCAAAAAGGATAAGTTGCGCTTCCATAAGCCACCACTGCGGAGCAATTCACATCTCATATTTTTATCGGAAATGAATCTATGAAAGAAATTTTGCAATACCTGAAAAAACATGGCGAGCAGCTCGACCTGGAGATTGCCGTAGCCACGGGCATACCGCTTGTTAACGTGCGCACCCACTTGTCTGAGCTTGCCGCGAGGGGAGAGGTTATGGCTTGCCATTCGACCAGGTTCGAAAAGGGCAAAAAGATTGAGGGAATATGCTGCCGGATAGCCGGATATATCCCTCCATCTGCACCGGGCAGGAAATCAAAGGCGCAGTTGAAGATATAGCAGTTCCCCGCTCCGGTATGCGCACAAGTTTTAATCAGGCGCCAGTGGGCAGCCTCTTTTGGAGGTGGGCGGGTTTGCAAGTCCCTTTCCGCAAAGCAGTTCATTATTCAATAATCAGCCATAACAGGGCTTGGTGCTTCAGGAACCTTGCATGTTGTAGAGCCATGCCCATGCATGATCGCGTTTGCTGCTGCGAGGCAGGAAGAAGAGAGACATGTCCAATTGCCAGCCGGCACAACATGTAAGCAAGTTTCTGGTGGTCGATGACCAGCGCAGCACGCGTACTTTGGTCAGGAGGATACTTGCTGTTTTCAACGCGGAAATCACCGAGGCGGAAAACGGCGAGGAAGCGCTGCGGCTGATCAGGGAGCAGCAGTTTGATGTGATATTCCTCGACATAAATATGCCGGGCATCAGCGGTCTTGAGGTGTGCAGCCGGGTGCGCAGGGATCTGGGTTTTGACAAACTGCCTATTATCATAATGACATCACTGGAATCGCGCGACTTGATAGAGCAAGCCTTTGCCACAGGCGCAACGGACTACATCAACAAGACTTACATCCAGTATGAAATGATTCCCCGCACCCGCGCCATCATGGAGCGGCGCAACAGCGAGCACGAGCTGTATCTGGCCAAGAAGGAAGCGGAGTTGGCGAACAGCGCCAAGGGCAATTTTCTCGCCAACATGAGCCACGAAATCCGTACGCCGATGAACGCCATCATCGGATTAAGCCATTTGTGCATGCAGACTGAGTTGACGCCGAAGCAAAAGGATTACCTGCAAAAAATCTATGGCTCCTCCAAGGTTTTGGTCGGCATCATCAACGACATCCTGGACTTTTCCAAGATCGATGCTGGCAAGATGGAAATGGAGCGGATGCATTTCGAGCTGGATGACGTAATGAGCAACATGGCGACGGTAATTTCCACCAAAGCCGAAGAAAAGGGGCTTGAGTTCCTGCATGAAACATCGCTGGATGTTCCCCAACACCTGATCGGCGACCCATTGCGCCTGGGGCAGGTGCTGATCAACCTGGCGGGCAACGCGGTCAAATTCACCGACAAGGGAGAGGTGCTGGTGCTGGCCGAGATCGAGGAAGAAATGGCGGATGACATCGTCCTGCGCTTTACGATCCGCGATAGCGGCATCGGCATGACGCAGGAGCAAATCGACAAGCTGTTCCATGCCTTCACCCAGGCGGACAGCACCACCACCCGCAAATTCGGCGGCACAGGCTTAGGGCTGTCTATCAGCAAGCAACTGGTGAGTCTGATGAAGGGAAAAATCTGGGTAGAGAGCACGCCCGGCGAGGGATCAAAATTCATCTTCACCGCACATTTTGGGAAGGCTGAGGAGCGCCGTACCGGAAAACGCCATATGTCGGGCATCGATTTGCGGGGAATGCGCGTACTGGCGGTGGACGATAACGCGACAAGCCGAAACATTCTGCAATCTTACCTGGAATCTTTTGGCTTCAAGGTGGCGGAGGCCGTCAACGGCATTGAAGCGTTGCATGCAATCGAGCAGGCAGAACAGGGTGGAATGCCCTACCAGTTTGTGGTTCTCGACTGGAAGATGCCTCTAATGGATGGTGTCGAAGCGGCGCGGAAAATCCGGAATATGGCCGGATTAAGCCATATGCCGAAAATATTGCTGATTTCCTCCTATACCCAAAACGAAATACTGAAACACCTGGAGGACAATTTGTTTGATGGCATATTGGCCAAGCCATTCCAGCAAAGCGAGCTGTTCAACGCGGCCATGAGAGCCTTTGGGGGTGATGATGGCAGGAGAAGGAGGGGCGTAATTACCGCCCTGTTCAACCCGGATCTCGTTGCAAAAATCAGCGGCGCCCATTTGCTGCTGGTGGAAGATAATGAAATAAACCAGCAGATAGCACGGGAGTTGCTGGACAGGGCTGGTGTTACGGTGACCGTCGCGGAAAACGGGGAAGAGGCTGTCGCACGGGTATTGCAGGAAAAATTTGATGGCGTGCTGATGGATATGCAAATGCCCGTGATGGATGGCATCACCGCCACCCGCGAGATACGCAAAAACCCGAAGTTTGCCGACTTGCCGATCATTGCCATGACCGCCAACGTAATGATAAATGACCGCGAACGATGCCTGGCGGCCGGTATGAATGACTACATTGCCAAGCCGATTGACCCGAACCAGATGGTGGACACCCTTGCAGAATGGGTCATTCCTTCCCAACCCGCCGCATCCGATTTGAAAGCGATGCACGCCAACAGGGCGCAATGGGCGCACCGCGAGGATGCACAGGAGAGGCAAACCGCAACCGGGGCCTTGATTCTGGAGGCAGGCAAGGCGATCGCCAATCTTGGCGGGGAAGAGCTCTACCTGACCGTAATAGAAAAATTTATTGCCAACCAGGGGCAGGTTGTACAGTCCATAGTGAATGCGCTTGCCGCCAATGACCGGCAGACGGCGGAACGCCTGGCGCATACATTGAGGGGGCTCGCTGCAACCATTGGGGCGGCAACCCTGGCGGAAACTGCACGCCATCTGGATGCTGCCATCCGGAAAGGGGATACAAAAGATTATCCGTACCTGATCGAGGCTACGGTTACGGAACTGGACAAGGTGATCGTTGCGGTTAATGCCTATCTGCAAGCGCATGCGGCGGGGATTGAAACAATTCCTCCCGGCCGGATGCGGCAGCCTCTGGATCAAGCGCAACTTGATGCGCTCCTTGCGCAATTGACTGCGCAACTGAGGGCGTTCGATTCAGAAGCCGGAGATACTATGCGCCTTATCAGCCGCCAGGCGGAAGGCGTGCCAATCGCCCCGCGCTATGCCCGGCTGAATCGGTATATAAACGATTACGATTACGAAAATGCACTGGCGGAATTGCAGCGCCTTGCCATGAAAAAGGAATGAGCAACAAAAAATGCTGGCGGTGGATGGCGCTCCGGATAATCTGAACGTGCCATGTGGATATCGGGTGCCGGCTACTCGGTTAAAGTTGCCAACAGCGGCTCGTTGGCGCTTAAAAGTTGCGGCGAAATAATTCCCGGATTTGATCCTGAGCGATGTGATGATGCCCGGGATGAGCGGCTATAAGGCCTGTTGCCAGCTCAAGAAAAATGAGGCTACCCGGCGCGGTTGAATACAGCGATGCGAGATGAAGCGCAACGCAATCCGGCAGCTACGTTTGCTTGCCCCCACATTGCGCGGGCCGGTAGATCGCTTCCACCGAACCGGTATCGCAACTCCAGTTGAGCTTTCCATCGGAAACTTGCGGAATGAAAATGAGCGTCTTGCTGGATACGGGTTCCTGGTTTGGCGAAAATGTCAGTGTGATGACGCCGTTCGCAACATTGACCGTATATGAAGGGTTGCCTTGCGCTTCAAAGGCGGTGAAATAGGGTTCTCCTTGTTTGTTCGGAAGGCGTAACGTGTTGTTGTCAGGTGGCAGTGCCTTGTGCTCATCGTAATAGCTTGCGATGGCGTTCTGTACCTCGCTGGCCTTGCCGACCGCAAGTGCGGACTTAATGCGTCCTTCACGCTCGCCCGAATCAGAGAAAACCACCCAGATCAAAGCCGCAACAAACAACTGCGCCCCGATAAACACGGTTATTGCTATGGTTATTTTTTTACTGATTTTCGGCTTATCTGCCATGGTTGTATAGTTCCTCCGGTTCAATAATTATTCAGACGGCCAAGACGTCAATTTATAAGGTGATATTCTTAACGACGTTCACCAATTACACAAGCCAATTTGGTGATTGATACGCCTTATTTGGATATGATGGGCTAAAATATGGCACTTAAGCCCGGCGCTGGGCCAGTCTGTTTCTCAAAGAAATATATAACCAAACAAAGAGGTTTCCATGAGTAATTTTTTACGGCCGCATGAAATTGCAGAAGCGGTGGTGGTTGCGGGTAAACATCAGGTCGAACGGAGGTTGTGGCCGATGTTTATTCTGGGAATTCTGGCGGGAACCTATATTGCCTTCGGAGCACAGTTATCGACGGTGGTAAATACCGGGATTGCGGAACATGTCGGCTTCGGGCTGTCCAGATTTGTCACGGGGAGCGTCTTTACGGTAGGGCTGATATTGGTGGCTGTTGGAGGCGCAGAACTTTTTACGGGGAATAGTATTTTTATCGCGGGCTTGCTGACCGGAGAAATCGGGTTGATGCAGATATTCAGGAACTGGGGAGTCGTCTATATTGCCAATTTATTAGGCTCCCTCCTGATCGTGTTTATCATGGCCCAGACCGGCTTACTGGACGGGGCGGTGGGAGTGACGGCGATAAAAATTGCCAGCGCCAAAGTGAACCTTACCTTCAGCCAGGCGTTTTACCGGGCCGTATTATGCAACTGGCTGGTATGCCTGGCCGTATGGCTGATCTTCGGGGCCAGGGATGTTATCAGTAAAATTTTTTCGGCCTATTTCCCGATCATGGCGTTTGTCACATCAGGCTTTGAACACTGCGTTGCCAACATGTATTTCATCCCGATTGGCATCTATCTCAGGGACTGTCCTTCGGTGGTGGCGGCAGCCGAGATCGCTCCCGACAAGCTTGCCAACCTGACTGCATCCGGTTTTGTCGTGAACAACCTCTTGCCGGTTACGCTGGGAAATGTTGTCGGCGGTGTCGTGTTTGTTGCGGCGGCCTATGCCTTTTCTTACCTGAAAGTAGGGAAGCAGTAATTCCAATTTCATTTCATCGGTGAAACTGTGTTGGCTTCCTCGCTCACTCTTGGTGGAACTACTAGCCATCTGACTAGGCTGTCCAAAGACGACAGCCTAGTCATTGGTTATAGCCGTGCTACCTGCACTGTCTTCGTCGTTCGCTCGTCGCCGCCTTGTTTGACCTTCGAAATGGAATTGGAATAAGCGTACCGTCAAGCGTCAATCCAGCACGTGCGACACCATGCCGTCCGCCAGCTTGGGCTCGAACCAGGTGGACTTGGGCGGCATCACTTCGTTGGCGTCGGCAACCGCCATCAAATCTTCCATGCGCGTGGCGAACATGGAAAAGGCCACGGCCATCTCGCCGCTATTGACGCGTTTTTCCAGTTCCGGCAGGCCGCGGATGCCGCCGACAAAATCGATGCGCTTGTCGCGGCGCGGGTCGTTGATGCCGAGCACCGGCGCAATCAAATAATTTTGCAGCAGGCTCACGTCGAGGCGCGCCACCGGGTCGTTTGCAGGGATCAGTTCATTGCGGATTTGCAACCGGCGCCACTGCCTCGGCAGGTAGAGGCCGAACTCGCCTGGCCTGGAAGGTTTGACCGGCGTGCTGCTTTCCTGCACCGAAAAATTTCCGCTTATGCGCTGCAGGAATTTTTCCGCATCCATGCCGTTGAGATCGACCATCACGCGGTTGTAATCCATGATTTTCATCTGGTGGTGGGGGAAGATCACGGACAGGAAATAATTGTAGCTTTCATTGCCGCTGTGCTTCGGGTTGGCGGCGCGGCGCGCGGCGGCGATGCGCGAGGCGGCAGCCGAACGGTGATGCCCGTCGGCGATATAGAGCGCATGCATGGCATCGAATGCGGCAGTGATCTGGCTGAGTGCTACCGCATCGCGGATCACCCACAGGGTGTGGCGGATGCCGTCATCCGCTGTCACATCGGCGTCGGGTGCGCCGCTGGCAGCGCGCGCGAGGATCGCATCCACCTGCGGCGCGGCGGGATAAGCCAGCAGCACCGGGCCAGTCTGCGCGTTGAGCGCGTCGATCTGGCGCACACGGTCGTCCTCCTTGTCGGGGCGCGTGAACTCGTGCTTGCGGATGCGGTTGGTGTCGTAATCCGCCACCGAGGCTGCCGCCACCAGCCCGGTCTGGCTGTGGCTGCCCATGACCAGGCGGTAGGCGTAATAGCAAGGCGCTGCATCGCGCACCAGCACACCCCCAGCCAGCATCTTGTTGAGATTCTCCACCGCCTTGGCATAGACCTCGGGTGCATAGGGATCAATGCCGGTGGATAAATCGATTTCCGGTTTTGAAATATGCAGGAAGCTCCACGGTTTGCCTGCCGCACGCACACGCGCTTCAGAGGAAGAAAGCACGTCATAGGGCGGGGCGGCGATTTCGGCGGCGCGGGATGGCGCGGGGCGCAACCCGGTAAAAGGGCGAATCAGGCTCATTAAAACTCCTCAGGTCAGTTCAAAAAAATACTTGATCGCCAGTGCATGCTGCGCGATAACACTGCATTTTAATTCAATCCGCTGTTTTGGCAGTAGTGATATATTGGCGAGGCTTGTGGCGGATCGCCTGAAGGTATCCTCCATGTGCGGACTTGTGTTGCGTATAATCTTCAGTCATGTAGTTTGCGCGTGGCGGTATAGGCGCTTCCGCAATAAGAACATGATTAATTCAACCTTCACACAAAGGAGCAAGCCATGAATAAGTTCGCCATATCTGTTTTTGCCGGCATCTTGCTGGCATCTTTGAATGCTTATGCTAATGAGGGCGCCAAGCGTGAAGAAATGTTCGGCAAGATGAAAGAAATAAAAGTCGCCGGGATTCAGGACAAGATTAATGCCATGCAGAATGCGCTGAGTTGCGTTAAGTCAGCCAGCAATCATGACCAGATGAAGAGTTGCGATGAGCAAGAACGCCATGCAATGGAGTCGATCCAGCAACAACAAAAAAGCCGTTGGGAGGCCATGAAGCAAAACAAGTAACCTAGGTTGGATCGGATGATTCATGCGGCAGATCGCCTGAAGGCAGCCCTTGCTTCTTGAAAGTAAGCCGTGGCACGTTGCCAACTATCCACGCCACGCGTTGAATCCGCAGGGCGTCAAATAAGCGGAGCGCCACATGAGTTACTTCAACTCACCAAAGAAATTCTTGATCGCCAACACACGCTGCCCTAACTCCCCATACTTCAACTCAATCCGCAGCCTGTCCTGCCCTGCCATCTTGATGTGCCGCTTGGTCTGAATAAGAGAAATGATTCTCATCGGGTCTATCGGCGGGTTGGGTGCGAACTGAATCACGATAGCCTCGGAGGAAGCGTCCACCTTGCTGATGCCGAGCGGTTTGGCGGCAATGCGCAGGCGGTGGCAGTCGAGCAGCGCGTGTGCCGGCTGCGGCAGCAGGCCGAAGCGGTCGATGAGTTCCTGGTGCATCTCGTCGAGCTCTTCCGCCGTATTGCAGTTGGCAAGACGCTTGTAGATCACCAGCCGCTGGTGGATGTCGCCGCAATAGTCGTCGGGCAAGAGCGCAGGAGTGTGCAGGTTGATCTCGGTGGTGACACCGAGCGGGTGCGCCATATCCGGTTCCTTGCCTTGCCGCAATGAAGAAATCGCGGCGGTGAGCATGTCGTTGTAAAGTGAGAAACCGATCTCCTGCATTTCGCCGCTCTGCGATTCGCCCAGCACTTCGCCCGCGCCGCGTATCTCCAGATCGTGCATGGCGAGGTAGAAGCCGCTGCCGAGTTGTTCCATCGCCTGTATCGCCTCCAGCCGTTTCTTCGCTTGTGCGGTCAGCCCTTCCATGCTGTCCACCAGCAGGTAGGCGTAGGCCTGGTGGTGCGAGCGTCCGACGCGGCCGCGCAACTGGTGCAGTTGCGCGAGACCGAAGCGGTCGGCGCGGTTCATGATGATGGTGTTGGCGCTGGGTACGTCTATGCCGGTCTCGATGATCGTGGTGCATAGCAGCACGTTGAAGCGCTGGTGGTAGAAGTCGCGCATCACCGCTTCCAGGTCGCGCTCGCCCATCTGCCCGTGCGCGGTGCGGATGCGCGCCTCGGGCAATAGCCCGGTGAGTTTCTCCGCCATGTTCGCAATCGTGTCCACTTCGTTGTGCAGGAAATACACTTGCCCGCCGCGCTTGATTTCGCGCAATACGGCTTCGCGGATGATGCCCTGGCTGTAATTGCTGACTAAGGTCTTGATCGAGAGCCGCCGCTGCGGCGCGGTGGCGATCACCGAGAAATCGCGCAGGCCTTCCAGCGACATCGCCAGCGTGCGCGGGATCGGCGTGGCGGTTAAAGTTAAAACATCTACTTCCGCGCGTAACGCTTTCAATCGTTCTTTTTGCTGCACACCAAAGCGGTGCTCTTCGTCGATGATGACCAACCCGAGGTTATGGAACTTCACACCCTTCTGGATCAGCTTGTGCGTGCCGATGATGATGTCGAGCTTGCCGTCTTCCATGTCTTTCAGCGCCTGCGTCTGTTCCTTGGCGGAGCGGAAGCGCGACAGTTCGGCGATTTTCACGGGCCAGTCGGCGAAGCGCGTGGAGAAATTCTGGAAGTGCTGCTCGGCCAGCAGCGTGGTCGGCACCAGTACCGCTACCTGCTTGCCATCCATCACCGCGACGAAGGCGGCGCGCAGTGCAACTTCTGTTTTGCCGAAGCCCACATCGCCGCAGATCAGGCGATCCATCGGCTTGCCAGATTGCAGGTCGAGGATCACCGCTTCGATGGCAGCGGCCTGGTCGGGCGTTTCCTCGAAATCGAATCCGGCGCTGAACGCTTCATAGTCGTGATAGGTGAACTTGAATGCGTGGCCCTTGCGCAAGGCGCGTTGCGCATAGAGGTTCAACAGTTCGGCGGCGGTGTCGCGCACTTGCTGCATGGCGCGGCGCTTGGCCTTGTCCCATACGCCGCTGCCCAGCTTGTGCAGCGGCGCGGTATCCGGTGCGCCGCCGCTGTAGCGGCTGATGACATGCAGTTGCGCCACCGGCACATACAGCTTGTCACCTTCCGCATATTCCAGCAGCAGAAATTCATTCTCGCCTTCACCGAGGTCGAGGTTGGCCAGCCCCTGATAGTGCGCGATACCATGCTGCTCATGCACCACCGGATCGCCCGGCTTGAGCTCGGAAAGATCGCGCAGCATGCCTTCCACATTGCTCTTCTTCGCAGCGCGTGCGGCGCGGCTGCGCGCCTGTGCGGCATAAAGTTCGCTCTCGGTGACAATCGCGATGGATGCCGCCGAATAACCTGCTGCGCGCCCAAGCTGCTGCGTTGCATGCTCGCTCGATCCTCGCCTACCTTCATGGTATGTCTCGTCACTCGCTACGCGGCGCCTTGCATCTTGGTCTGCTCGCGACGGTTCTTCGGCGGCATCCGGTGCCTCTTCTAAAAGTATGAAACCGTTTTGCAGCGCGGCAACGCTGAGCATGAACTTGTTATTGCCGGCGCGGAAAGCGGCGTAGTCCTCACACAGTACTGGCGTCAGCCCATACTCGTGCAAGTAGCCGGAGATGATTTCACGCCGCCCGAGGCTGTCGGCGAGCAGCAGCACGCGGCCTGGATATGACTGCAAGAAATTCTGAAATGCCTGTGTGGGAATTTCGGCGCGGCGGTTGACGGCGATGTCGGAGAGGGGGGCGGTGGGGCAGGCAGTAGTGTTTTTCGAATCAACGGCAACCCCCTCTAACTCCCCCTTGTCAGGGGGAGAACTAGGCTCCTCCCCTGACAAGGGGAGGTTGGGAGGGGTTTGGTTTGGGAGTATGTCCACCCGCGCAAAATCTTTCACGCGAATGAAAAACTGCTCCGCACCCATAAACAGCATGTGCGGCTCCAGCAAGGGCCGTTGCGGGTCGCCTCTGAGCAGGTTGTAGCGCGATGCCGCGTCTTTCGCAAAAGTGGCAATTGCCTCATCCACCTCGTGATGCAGGCACAGCGTGGAGCTGCTTGGCAAATAATCGAACAGCGTGGCGGTGCGCTCGAAAAACAGCGGCAGGTAGTATTCGATCCCGGCGGGCGCGATGCCCTTGCTCACGTCCTTGTAGATGCGCGACTTGGACGGGTCGCCCTCGAACTGCTCGCGGAAATTCTGGCGGAAGCGCACCTGGCCTTTGTCGTCCAGCGGGAATTCACGCGCGGGCAGCAGGCGAATTTCCGGTACCGGGATGATGGTGCGTTGTGTGTCCACATCGAAAGTGGCGATGGTTTCAATCTCGTCGTCGAACAGGTCGATGCGGTACGGCGTTGGGCTGCCCATCGGAAATAGGTCAATAAGCCCGCCGCGAATGCAGTATTCACCGGGTGTTAGCACCTGTTGCACATGGGTGTATCCGGCCAGCGTGAGCTGTTCGCGCAGCTTGTTGATGTCGAGCTTTTCGCCGCGTTTGAGGAAGAAGGTGAAGGCGGCGAGATATTCCACCGGGGGCAGCGGATATAACGCGGTGGTGATCGGCACCACCGCCACATCAAAAGATTTGCTGCGGATGTGATGCAGAGTGGCGAGCCGCTCCGACACCAGATCCTGATGCGGAGAAAAATGGTCATAAGGCAGTGTCTCCCAGTCCGGCAACAGATGAACGCGCAGCTTTGGCGCAAAGAACGGGATTTCCTCCGCCAGCCGTTGCGCCGCCAGCGCACTGGCGGCGATCACCACCAGCGGGGGTTTCTGCCGGGCATATTGCGCCAGGGCCAGCGCATCGGACGAGCCGTGCAGCTGGGTATAACGCGGGCGGGGATGGGATGAGTCGAACAGCATTGAATTGAACCGGCGCAAAGGCGCGCATTATTAAGGGAAACAGGGCTGGATTATCCTTGCCTGAGCAATAACCATGCGCAACATTTCTGGAAGAAGAACATTGCACTCACTGGAGCATCGAAGATGCGAAGAAGCAATTGGCAGTCGGCCCGGGAAAACTGGATCAACGTACACCAATCGACCTGAGTGCTTCCACCAGTTGCTCTGAGCCACTTTTGATGTTTCCCAGCGCGGCCGCAAAGTTATGCCGTTTTGCTTCGGCTATTGCCTGGTCGCGTTTTTCTTTGCCGTTCTTTACATGCGACTCCATCAGCGCGAGTCCTTCAGGTGACGGGTGCATTTGCTCAATCGCTTGAGGAAGCACTTCTTCATGGCTGTTATAAAGCGCAAGTTCATACTCATATTCCTGCTCTGGCGATGAAAACTTCATTTCATAGGTTTTTGTGGCATTGGCAAGCATCGCATTCAGCACATCTGATATTTCAGTCTGTAAATCGGAAAGAATCTTGTTTGCCTGGTCATGCTTGCCCTCTTCAAAAAGAGCCTTTGCCGAATCTATCGTCTTGTGGATTTTGTCGCTATCGAGTTTTTTAATGTTTTTCGCATTGCCTTCCTTAGCCATGGCCTCATAATTCTGAGCATAGGATGCTTCCAGCCCCTTTATTCCATGCAACAGTTCCTCGAACCTTTCTTTAGCCATCTTCAGCACGTAATTTGAAGGAACAAGCTGTGCTGCCTCATTCATCAATCCCATTGCCCCATCGATTTTCGTTTTGGATAGCTGAAGGTTATCGGAATCAAATGCGCTTTTGCCTTCAGCAAGGCTGTCTTGAGCGTCCTTGTATTTTGCTTTTGCTTCTGCGTTGTCGCTCGCCGCAATACGTTTTGCCGAGTCAGAATTGTTGATAAGCATTTCCACAAAACTGAGCTTTTGTTTAAGTTCGCCCTTGTTTACCGCCGGTATAACTGCCTTGCCTGCAGAGGCGGAGGCTGTCGGCTCCTGGATTTTTATTTTGTCCTCTTCACCCGGATTGACAATATGGATTTGGCCGCCCATAAATTTATGGTTGCGGCATTGGTAATATATGACATCGGGTGTTCCGGCGGCAGGTTTGAAAGTGAGGACGCCTTTATAAATGAAATTGCCCTCGACGCCTTCCGTTAGCGTGCCGGTGCCCCATCCAACCGGGTTGGTCGAGAGATAGAAATCATGCATGACACCGGTATCAATATCAAATGTATAGGTTCTTCCTCGAACCATAACCAGCGTGCGGCCTTGCACACCGTTAACGACAAAACCAATCGGGCTGCCTTCGTTGAAATGGGGGTGTGTTTGATCTTTTGTAACTGACACAACGGCAAAATCATATTTTGCCGGCTTGGCCTGTGCGGCGACATCCTTTGCTGTCTCTCCAAACGCTGAAGCCGTGCAACTCAGGATAAGCGCAACAGCATGGAAAATATGTTTCAAATTAATTTTTAATTGCATAACCAGCCCTCCAGCAAGTTGGTTTGGCAACCATATCTCCGCACCGGCTCCGTGGTTGATGGGCGGCATTTCCATGATGCCCGGCGTGTAATGATGCAACTGCTGTATGCATGATAATACAGGTAGGTTAAATTCGTGTCTTCCATTTGCA